>JAILFH010000105.1 GCA_024697645.1 Prevotella sp. | reverse complement strand
TATTCTTGAACTATTGCTCCCTTGTACTTTTGAACGAAATCTTTGAAACTTGAAACCTGAAACTTGAAACTTTACGGAAGCAAAAAGAAACCATAACAACTTTGGGCAACTTGAGTGTTGCCCTGTGTGTCCCCACAACTGCCCTTCTTCCATCACAAGCAGCCACATTCCCTCGCGTCAGCGAACTTGGCGACCCAATCGCCAAGAAGTTGTCTGGGTTCGTTTTCTGTTGTCAGAAGGGATTTCATCGGCGTCAGCACAAAAGAAAAGTTGTCAAATGTTGTCTAAGTTGTCTTTTAAATCTACGCACATTTAAATCTACGCACATTTCTGCTTTGTTTCCCTCGATAGTTGCGCCCTAATGCACTGTAGACGCTATAAACTGTACTTATAGGAGCATTTTTATCAGAGGGAAAATTTTCCCTGACATATTTTTGTCAGAGACAAGTGATTTTTAATAGTTCGCGTAGTTCATTAGGAGTTGAACCACTGCCCTGAATTGGGGCTTTGGTTTCAGTGTGCATCCACTGACGGTGAACAATTCGTTCACCGTCTCCAAATCCGAATATGTCGGCGCAGATTTGCGCCCACATCACCGATTATTATGTCAACGAGGGAAATTTTGCGCTCGTTAATCCGAAAGGCTAAAACCATCGGCCATATATAGACGAGGATGCGAACCAGAACCCTCGTTTCGGGGTAATGGTTTCTGGGCGCAGTTAATAATGAGTTGAACCACATACCTGAATTAGGTATCCGGTTTCTGAGTCAACGGGCGCAGTTTTGCGCTCGATAATACCTGAATTTGGAATTTGACATTACGCCCTACCACCGACGGAGAACGAATTGATTCACCGTCTCCAGTTCTGATTATGTCGGCTCAGATTTGCGCCTACATCGCCGATTACTGTGTCAACGGGCTCAATTTTGAGCTCGTCTCCCTATATTGCCTTTAAACCTCATCCCATTCTCACCCCATGAGATACTTGTAATGCATTAATAATAACATAATAGTCTTCTTATTATGCTAATCTTTCGTAAAGTACGTTAAATCAATGATTTGCACGTTTTGTTCTAGCTAAAGTCCGACTTTTAGTCCGCACTCGATAGAAATGAATGATTCTAAACGAACGCTGAATTTGAAAAGATTCAAATCCATTCAATGCCCTGAAATCATCAAATGTTTTTGACATTTTCTGAATTTATGTGCAAGCTGAGAGCAGAGGGAAAACTTGTTTTCACTATGCCGAGGCGAAGCCAGAAATCGGATAAAATCCAATTTATGTGCAAGCTGAACCGAGAGAGCAGTGAGAGCAGTGTGAGCGTGCTCAGACACTGCCGAGTTGCGTTCGAGGTCGACATTTGTCAAAGCAGAGGGAAAACAAATTTTCAATATGCCGAGGCGAAGCCATCAATCGGATCAATTCCAATCAATCTGCATAAGTGCAAGAACCATATAGTAGCATGCCTTAACTTAATTTATTCCTAGGATTTATTTGAGTACAAGCATTTTTTTGAACACATGTCACTATTACTTTAATCCCTCAGGCAACCAATAGGTATGACGAACACGCCATCTTCCTTTCGTTGGTAGGCAAAATCGCCGGTAGCCGTAAGTACCATGAGGAATGAAGGCTTCTTCATTTTTGTCGTGTCAATCTTATCGGCAAGAGTTTTCAATGCAGATGCACCGTCATTGATGAGTTCATCACCACCGAGCTTAATCTCTATTAGCCCATATTGTCCATTTCGTAAATGAAGCACGGTGTCACATTCCAACCCAGTCTTGTCCCTGTAATGATATACCTCGCCGTCTAAAGCGTCGGCATATACTCGCAAGTCTCTTACACACAGGGTCTCAAAAAACAATCCCATTGTATTAAGGTCATTAATTAAATCCTGAGGCCCGAGTCCAAGTGCTGCCGTAGCTATTGATGGGTCTACATAATAGCGTGTGTCGCTTGTACGTATGGCTGTCTTAGAGCGCAGATTGGGATTCCATGCGTGCATGTCTTCTATGACAAAAATCTTTCTCAGTGCTTTTATGTAACTGTTTACAGTATCCTCGTCGAGGGTACTGCTGTCATTGGCAAGCATGTCTTCTCTTATTACGGCAAGAGCAGTCTGGGTACCTTGCTGACGTGCGTATGAACGCATTAGCCGCTTGACTCTTTCAGGATCGCGCTGAACACCATCCACCTTCGAGGCATCGATATTTGCGACGGCATCGAAGTATTCAAATGCCCTGTCAAGGGCAATGTCTTCGCTTTGCAAAGTAGCTTTTGGCCAACCTCCCCGGCATATAAGATAAGCAATGCGTGAAAGGTCAAGGCTATTTTCGCTGTAAAGGCACTCCGTCTCACCCCTGAATAATGCGTCAAGGCTTATCTCACCGTTTGATTCTCCTGATTCAAACAGGCTCATCGGACGCATTGTCAATCTTGCAATACGCCCTGTTCCAGAATGTACCATTTCGTTTTTGTCGCCCTTGTTTGCTTCTGGGGGTACAGATGAACCTGTTAGCATATAAAAACCGTCACCCTCACGGTGGTCAACATCATATCGTATTGCGTCCCAGAATTTAGGGGCTACTTGCCATTCGTCAATAAGTCTTGGCGTTTCACCTTCGAGCAATTTCTTTATATTGATGTCTGCCAATCGAAGATATTGGCTTTTGTGTTCCGGGTCAGACATGTATAGCGTACTCTTTGCTTGTTGTTCACAGGTTGTCGTCTTACCACACCACTTGGGCCCTTCCATGAGAACTGCCCCACATCCTTTGAGCTTGCGTTCAAGCAACTTGTCGAGAATCCTTTTTTTGTACATTGCGACGTCCTTTTTTTATAGAAATACGCTGCAAAGATAATACTTTTTATTCATATTCGGTAATTTGGATGGATATTTTTCGGTAATTTGGATTATTTTTATTCGGTGATTTGGCTCTGTTGTGCGAAGCCAGAAATCAGATTAATTCCAATTTATCAGTAAGAATTAATATCCATCAACGGTTCCCAATGAGGATGTTATTACAATTACCGCCAATCACGTTATTAATCTATCTTTAGTAGATAATAAACTTTGTTGTTTCCAATGGTCTTCTCGTATTTTTCAGTTTAAACACCTTTCAATAAGACAAATTGTAAGTGCAAAAGTTTTATTTGATTGGCCAGTATAGTGGTAATCATAACTACAAACTATCAACTATCAAATCATTTCACTTAGCAAACATTTTCTTTCCATTCTTTATATAAATGCCCTTAGCAGGTTGAGATTGCAATCTTCGCCCTTGCAAGTCATATATCCTGTCGCTTTGTGGAGAAGAGGTTCCGGTCTGCCCATTCATACTGATGTTAGTCGTATGCAAGTTATTGTCATGATGGATTGTGTATTTGCCACTTTCGGGTGCTGGCAGTCCTTTGAGAATAATATTGTCTTTCCTCAATGCGATTTTTCCGTTGTCTACATGTGGTTCCAATTCCCAAGAATAAACCTGATAAATGTCATCCCCCTCTCGATAAAAGCAGGAGTAGTCGCGGTGCTCATAGCACATCTGAACATTTTCAATAAGCACATTACCATTGTTATAGGTACATACTGTATAGGGCATGACAGCAGCGCAGAAGGAATTATCCAGCCATCCAGAGTCGTGGGTGAAGAATGTTCCAGTGCTAATTTCTCTTGTGAGATATTCCCCCATGCCATATTCCATCCATAAGGTTTGAGAGAACTCCACATCCTCCATGCTGCTAATCATGAAAAGGTTGGTGAACGACCCAAAATCCTCCAACCACTGGTCGCGCTGTGTGCCGTCAGGAGTCTTCACTGTTATCAATTTCTTTGTTACGCAATCTCCTTTGCCGCAAAACGAAATATTTACAAGCGTGTCCTTGACGATCTCAACTTCCCATTCCATACCATTGAAAGTCGTAAAATGGTCGCCAATAGAGAGGTTAAAGTCAAAGGCAAGAGTCTCTTCCTTCTTTTCAAAGTCATAGACGAACATTTGTTTCCCTACCCATCTGTAACCATACTGCAGTCTGATGGGGTTATATGCCTCTCCCCTGATACGGTAGTTATCATCAAAAATACGGTGATACTCAATTCCGTTCTCCGCCTTTTCAAGAACACTATGATACTCCATAATGGTAGGCTTTTCATTGTTCTTGCCTATTAATGCTATGGCCCAATTGTGCTGGGCGTGCAGTTCTAATGAAGTAGCCGAAAGCAGAGCGGCTGCTAAAATTTGAAATATTCTTTTCATCTCTTGATTATTTTTGAGTTTGACAAAGTTTACTACAAGACTACGAGACTACAAGTCAACGAGACTACGAGACTACGAGACAACGAGGCAACGAGACAACGAGACTGCGGACCCCATCAGAACAAATGGAAGAAACCATATTAAACATTCCTCATGGAGATAACGGAGCGCACATAAATGGGCTTTTGTAATGCTGAGGGGAGTTCTTCCTTGGGGCAATCCACAGCCTGCACCTTCGGGTCTTCGTGCCGCATCTTCATCACAAAGACGCTTGGGCCTGTGGTGATGCTTCCAACAAAGGACTTGCAGGAAAGCAATAAATCAACGGAAATAATCAGTCGGGAAATTGCTTTCTTCTTGCTTTGGAGATCTTCTTGGCAGAACTGTTTGTGATAATACCCCATCTCGCTTTCTTGACAAAGCGTCAACAGTCTGAATTGAGGGAATGTTTCCCTGGCCTTTAGAAACTGGCGATAATCATCGGTCAGAACGAACAAGCATTCCCCACCGCGAAGGTTTAACTTCTGGATAATGGTCGTTCCATCAATCAAGCGCGTTTCCGACACTTTATCGCCTCCTCTTATCTGAACGCCAGAGAAGACAGAAGGCAGGGAAATTTTCTTTCTGTAGGCTTCTCGTTGTTTCAACATATCGGGCTGAAGGCGCCAAACCATACGGGCTATCAAAGCGTAGGTTCCCATATAGTCGTCGTCGATGCCCAATTCGGGAACATAGTACATCTGCGGCACTTCAGCGGGAACATCTTGCGCAAACAAAACATATTCCCCGTAAGCCCCAAATGCCTTCAGACGTCCGACAAAGGTTTTCAAGTTCTTTTTCACCTTCCAGGCAACTGGTCCCAGAGTCTTCTGAACGATACATAGCCTTAGGATATGACGCCAAGGCGACGACCTATGGAAATTGTATTTTTGGTGGAAAGGTTCATGAACTTCCTCACAAAACGGCAGAAAATATTCTGTCCATCCCACACCTGTGCCAAAATTTGCATCGTCTGAATAGAGTTGAAACTTAATACGGTGAGCCAAGCAATAAAGCATCGCGTTCAACATATAATTCATTTCGATGAAGAAACCGCAGTCAATACCAATTCGGCACACCATTCTCCTGCGGAAGGATTCGTTGAGTTTCTGATAGGATGTTAAATCCAAAGGTTCCATAGTCTTTTGTTTCCGTTGATGATAATCTTATGGTGAGGCACGTGATTGCCCCTTCACTCATATAGATATCATATAAGAAACAAAGACTGCATCCTATGAAAGAAATGGCTTCTGCAATATTGCTACCAGGCGATTCTTATTCCGAACGGACATGTGAACATGAAGGGATGCTCTGTCCAGATAGTATGCGTGTCGCCACCCGAAGGAATAAACCAATTGAATGTTGGCTCAACGAATATGCTGAAGTACGGAGCAAACTTATACTGCAATCCAAGGCTGATTCCAGTCTGCCATTGCAGGGAAGGAGTAAAGTGGTTGGTCACAGAATATGCACTCTTCCAGTCGACGAGATAGTTGGTCTTCGTCTTCCCGTAAACAGGAATGTGAATAGTGGCTCCGAATGAACTATATGCTGACAGATATCGGTAGTCAATCCAATTGTACGACACACTGAGAGGGATGCCGAGATAGTGTACCTTCTGCTCGTCAACAACGGAATAGCCATTTTCACCCATAGCGAATTGCGAGCGAAGCATTGAATACTGGACACCTGTTCCAATAGCCCACTTTCCTCCGAGAGACTTTGTCAGCGACAGACCAAACGTGATGGGTTTGTCGTGATGCTCGACTTGTTCTATCTCGCCTGTGTTATGGTCGGCAATCTCGATAAGTGCAAGCGTGTCGGCAGAAACTGAAGGAATAGGTATTGCCCTCAGGTATTTGCCATAGTCCTCCCACGTTTTGACATAATCGGGCAAAACGGAAGAAGCCTCAGGCTCTGGAAGGAGGGAATTGTCTATTGCAAGCAGTTTGTAAGCATTCTGAGCCAAAGCGGGTCCGAGAGAACCAGCAGCAAGGATTTGCCACTTATTGGTCTTCTTGCCTGATTCTTCCGCAATGTTTATCTCTGGCTGGATGATTTCCCTGACGACAGAGTCCCTGAAAATCTCATCAAGTGAGTCTTCGACGACTTCCGTAATCAGCATATCGTCGCTGATGTCTGGCAGAGGATTGACAGAAACTGTATCAGAAACAGAAACATTGTCAGTATCAGGTAACAATACTACGTTTTCAGTCAGAATGTCCATAGGAATACGTTCTGTTGCAGGAACAACGCGTTTCTTCACAACGCTTTCCTTAGAATCGATGCGTTGCTCAGTGAGAGTCTTTTCCAAATCCGACTTCGATGGCTGCTGCTTAGTTTCTACTATAGCATCTTCGTCTTGTTGTTTCCCTCCGTGATGGAATGAAAAATACAACGCAAGAGACAGAAGTAATAAGGCAAAAACACCCACCATTCTGTTGTCGATCATACGTTTCAGATAACGCTTAGCACGCGACAACTGCGATGAGGAACTGTGTGGTTCTATACCAAGCATATCTGCTATCTCTTTATGAGAGAAACCCTCAATAACCGATAGCCGTAAAATCTTGCTATAACCTTCGGGAAGAAGGCTGATAAGGCGCAGTAGTTCCTTATGGTTTAATTCAGATTCTGGAGATGATGAAGAGTCGATAAATGCTACGTCGTCGTCACTCATAGAAGAAATAGACTGAATGCGAACCTTGTCTCTTTGTTCGACATGCTTCAATGATACGTTTCTAACTATTGTCGTCAGCCACTCACTGAATCTGTTGTTATTCCGAAGGCTTCCGATAGAAACAAACGCCATAATAAATGCATCATGGACAAGGTCGTCTACTGTGGCCTTGTCCTCCCTGATGATGTTCATACACACCCCAACCATTTTGGGATAGTATGTCCTATAGATTATGTCAAAGGCATTCGGGTCTTTTTCCTTGGCTCTTTGAATTAAATCGTCTAAATTCATATCGCAAATGGGACTAATATATATGGCCCCATAAATATAGATACAATTTCGCTGCGAAAGACTGCACCGACCTAAAAATTTTTCATTAGATGGTACAAATATATGACACAAAATTACAAATAAAGGTACAAACTCCCACTGCAAATCCCCAAAAAGTAATTGCTGGGGGATAAAATTCTGAAAATAATATCAGATTCGAACAGACTTTCTCGACGAAGAAACTCCAAAAACCGACTAACTGCCAATCCCCCATCCGACTCTTCGCGAGCCAAATGGAGGACGAAGTGATGCATCTTCTTACTAACTAATTAATTCATTTAGACTAACTAATTAAAAAAAATAAGTATTTTACCGTTTCTTGTAAAAATACTGGAAGTCTTGTTTCCTCGACTCCCTTGATTTTATCAAATTACTGCCATTGTTAGTTAATGTGTTGTATAGTTAGGTTAGGTTGTTGTTAATTTTTAGAATCGGTTTATTTGAACATCGTCTGCTTGATCAGAGTCTGAATGTCGGCAGGCGTATTCTTCATACGGCAACAATCGACGATGTACTTGCGTAGTTTCTCGGGCATGTTTGTCTGCTTCTTCCAGATGTCGTGTCGTTTCATCCAGGTGCCCTTCGTGGTGGTCTTGTCGACCCAGACGATAGCATCCTTGATTTTCTCACGACCCATTTCCGAATACCAACCATCTTTGAACGTGTAGGTGCCATATTCATGGGGCATTACGACACACTTCCCGTCCTTGGTCATAGCAATCTCGGCGCATGCATACTCGCCATCAGCCCCGTAGTACTTGAACTGCGTGTAGCCAGTCTGCTTGCCACACATGGTTTTCTTCTCTCCCTCCCATTGCATCGACTCCATAAGCCACACTCCGACGAGTTCCTTATCGTCGATTTTCACTTTCTGGGCACTTGCCTGCAGCACACTCATGAGTACCACTGCCATTACTAACATTACTCGCTTCATAATCTTATAATTTTAAGTTTGGTTTGTAATAGAAAAATTATCACGGCACAAAATTACAGGCTTTTGGACATCCTTCCAAGTTTTTGAGTTTGCATCTACTTTGCATCTGCCTTGCATTTTGTTTGCACATCGTTTACCTACCGATAGAAAGGAGGAATTCGTCCCATTCGCGGGCACCGCCTTTCTGCCCGAAAACCTTTCTGTAGAGACGACTTCGAACGGTGCTGATGGTGCTTACGTCACGGGCGAGCACTGTGGCAATGTCGGATGGTGCGATACGGAGTTTGATGAGCAAGCACACCTGATATTCGAGTTCGGACATTGCATATAACCCTCGCAACTGACTACCGAACCCCGGATAAACTTTCCTGATGTGGCTCTCGATTTCCAGCCATTCGTCCTCCTTCAGGCAATCGCCCTTGGCAATACGGCGCTGCAGGGCCTCATAATCGTCGGATGCGAAAAAATCCTTTTCCACCGATTCAATAGCCTGTCTGACAGCATGTGGACGTTCTTGCTGCACTTCCTTGATCTGCTGCAGTTGTAGTTGGAGTCTGCGCTTTTCCTTGCGGTTGTCGTAGGCTATGCGCATGATGAGCAGCATCAAAATGATAATAGCGACGCTCGAGAACGTGAACAGGTGAATGATGTTTTCCTGACTGCGTTCCTTGGCCGAGAGAGCATAGGTCTGCGTGAAATCGCTCTTCATGTCTTTAGAAATCACCTCCCGAATTTCAGCACTCCAGTCTCTTGCGATATGATTTGCACGCTGCCACTTATAAATGATACCGTTCTGCTGGATTGTAATGACGGAATCACTAACAATGGTCAAAGGCCGGGGATTATCCTCCTCCATATAAATATATTCGCCGCCACCTTTTTCAATCAGGGTTACCTGACTCTGCATATCTGGCCTGATCATCAGTGTTGTTTCGGTCTTAGTCAGCCAACACTGATGCATCAGACTGTCACCATCGTATAAACGAAGCAGTGTCTGTTCGTTGTCAGCATATTTGTTTGAGCCGCCAGCAGGATAATCTATCTGTCGCAGAGTCCAAACACCCTGAAGGATGAACGGATCTGCACTTTGCCTATCAGAATTGCAGCCTTGCAAAAGGAATGCAGCCAATATCAATAGTATTAATTTCATAGTAATTTTGTTTGTTTGTGCAAAAATAATAAAATCACGTCAAAACTGCAGCAATAATAATTTGCAAATAGTTTGCATTGTGTTTGCATGTAGTTTGCTTCGTGTTTGAAAGTTTGGTTCGCTTCGTATTTACAAGTTTGTTTCGTATTTGCTTTTGGTTTGCTTCATGTTTGCATTTGTTTTTTTTCGTATTTGTAATTTGGTTTACTTTGTATTTGTAATTTGGTTTACTTTGTGTTTGCAATTTGGTTTACTACGTGAACAAACCACTTGCCTTAATTTGGAATCTGATTTCAGAGTGCAACCACCGACGGTGAACGATTTGTTCACCGTCTCAACCTGTGGAACTATTCGTGTATTATCTACGAAAAAAGTTCGCCCAGACACGAAATCCAGACGAACCTTATCAGTTTTTCTTCTTTGCAGTCGCTCTATTGTTTGGATTGGGCAACTATAGGGTGGGGGAATTACATAGCGAACTTGTAGCCCAGTGTGATCTGGAAAACGCTGTGCTTGCAGTCAGCCTCGTCCACCTTTGTCAGACCGAAGTTGTAGCGAGCATCGAGAACGATGTTGTTAATCTCGTAAGAAACACCGATAGGCAGGGCGAGATCGAACGACTTCACACCGTCGATGTCTTCTTCAGAGTCGCCTGAATAGCCTTCTACAGAGCCAGAAACCTTTGCCTTTGCTGACAGATTAACACCTGGCTGCAGACCAATCTTCACTGCGAGGCCGTCGGTGATGTAGACATTGGCCATGATGGGGATGTTCAGATAGTCGAGTTTCGTAGTGCTCTTGGTACTAAGGTCAAAGCCAAAGATGCTGATACCGCTCTTCGTCTTGCAGCCCTGCATGGAGTAGAGTGCGCCAGCAGAGAGGCTAACCATATCAGTCACTTGGTATTCGAGTTCAGCACCGACAGCGAGTCCCAGACGGGGATCAGCGTCGTCGATGTCAGTCAGGTTTGCAATGTTGAGTCCCACTTTCGGCTGAATGGAGACGGTTCCGGGTGCGTGCTGTGCAAATGCGCCCAGCGACAACATCATCATTGATGCGAGAAATAAAAGTTTTTTCATGTTGTTTATGGTTTAAATGTTAAACAATAAGTTTTCTATCACTTGGGGAGTTTCGCAAATATTGCTAACTACGCCGCAAATATAACAAAAATTATTGAAACCTGTATTCATTTTTGACATAAAAATCACCAAAAACAGTCACGGAAGAGAAGATCTTTGGAAGAATCGAACAATTTGCTCGCGGTTTGTGGTCGAAATAGACATTTCCAAAGTAACAAGGTAACAGAGTAACAAAGTTTGAGCGTTCCCCGTTAATCGGGGAAGCGGCTTAAGCCGAAGGGGCTTCAGTTACGCTCTGTTGAGAAAAGTTGAGAAAGTAAAGAAAGGTTCAGAATTTAAACGAGGACATGTTCCGCCGTTGGCGGGCGTTAGAAAACAAAAGAAAACATTTGAGCGTTCCCCGTTAATCGGGGAAGCGGCCTAAGCCAAAGGGGCTTATACAAAGTAAGGTGATAGGTAACTAATAAGCGGGCTGAAAGCCCAGAACGCACTTAGTCCATGGGCAACGCCCTGGGTGTGAGCAGTAACAACAGGAGGTCGCCCTGAATGGGCAAAAGCATTATTTGTAGTTGAAAGTTGATAGTTAATAGTTTAAAGTTGAGAGATTAGTTTTTTCACTTTATACTAAAATGAAAGGCTATGTTTTTATTGAGATCAACAAAAATTGACCATAAAATGAAATCGCTTACAACTGTGCATAAAACTGAAATGGTTGGGAATAATAAAAGGAACCACGAACTCCACCGACTGCTTTATTTGCTGCAATCCAGCGAAGTTCGTGATTCCTTAGTTGTTATTGGTAAAGTTTCAAAAGTTTGAGAAATGTTTAGGGATGCACGGGGTAATTGGGAGAGGCTTAAAGTAATCTCTTGCTCCTTGCCCCTTGCTCCTTGTCCCTTAAAAGTCTTTTACCTTTTACTCTTTTACCTTTTTACTCTTTTACTTTTTCCTTTAGTCTTCATCGGGAGCCTTGTCGATGAGGTCCATGAACTCGTCGAGTTTCGGCGTGATGATGATCTGAGTGCGGCGGTTGCGCTGCTTACCCAGTTCGGTGTCGTTGGTAGCGATGGGGTTGTACTCACCGCGACCACCTGCGGTCAGACGCTTCGGGTCAACACCATAGTGGTTCTGCAGATACTGAACAACGCTGGAAGCACGCAGACAAGAGAGGTCCCAGTTGTTACGAATGTTCTCGCGAGAGATGGGCACGTCGTCGGTGTTACCCTCGATGAGCACGTCGTAGTCCTTGTAGTCCATGATGATCTTTGCAATCTTCGACAGGGTCTCCTCGGCGCGTTCGTTGATCTCGTAGCTACCGCTCTTGTAGAGCATATTGTCGGCCAGCGAGATGTAGACAACACCCTGCAGCACCTGTACGTCGACCTCCTTCAGCTCTTCCTTCGAGAGAGAGCGGGTGAGGTTGTTGGTGAGCACCATGTTCAGTGAGTCGCTCTTCGACTTCACCTCTACGAGGTGGCGGATGTACTGGTTAGACTCATTGATCTGGTCGACCAGTTTGTCGATAGAGATATTGTTCTGCGAAGCATTGGCAACGCTTTGGTCGAGTGTCTTCTGCAAGCGAGCGTATGCTGCCTTCTGGTCGGCCAGCGCCTGCTTCTGTGCAGCCAGTTGCTCCTCGAGCGAGGTTACACGGGCATTGGCACCAGCGAGTTGCTCCTTGGCAGCGGAATAACTCGACTGCAGTTCGCGGTTTTCAGTCTGACAGTTCACCAGGTCTTTCTTGCTGGCGCAACTCGTTGCGAGCAGACATGCTGCTGCGGCAAATAGAATCGTTGTTTTTTTCATATTCATCTTGGTTTAAAAGTTTCACATTTTTGGCTTCTTAGCCATCGATTGTGCCGCAAATATACGGCTTTCACATTAAATAAGACGAATCTCAATGCGAAAAGTTGCCTCTGGTTATTGATTTTTAACGGTTTACAACTTTCATTTTGCGTTCTCAGCGCCCATCAAAGCGTATTCTGACGGTTTATTTCACCTCGCGCCATTCGCCCGTAGCATAGTTGATTTCGAAGCGTTCCATGTAGTGGAACTCGCAGTCGGTGCCGTTGAACGTGATGGGGAAGATGATGGTCTTCGAGCGGGGCAGATCGGGGTCCATCCATCGGTCGCCCACATAGAGATAGGTGGTCTGCTTCGAGCCCTTGATGGTGAGAATGGCGGCTGCCTGTGTGCGATAGGCCACCTCGTCGCCGATGTTTCGCAGTGGAATCCAGCCCGTCGTGAGGTCCTTCGTGTAGGACATCTTGCACTGATTGGGCCTCCAACCCGAACAAGCGGAATTGAACATGAAGTAGGTGTCGCCAATGCGAACAATCGCGGGAGCCTCGCGGCGGTCGCCTTCGAAGAGCGGTGTGTGGCTGACGGGTGTCAGGTAGTCGTCGGAGAGGCGGAAGAGTCCCAGATTGGTGTTCTCCTCTGTGGTGGAAATGAAGTAGGCGGTGCCGTCGTCATCCACGAAGACGTTGCAGTCGCGGCTCTTGATGCCCATTGGGCGACCCGACCACACGAGTCGGTAGGTGCCGTCGATGGAGTCGCTCTCGAAGCAGGCAGCCTCGGAAGCGCCGTAGTTGCGCGATTCCCAGTGGCACCACACCACGAATTTCTGCGTTTTCTCATTGTAGAGCAGTTTGGCTCGCTCAATCATGCGGCGACGACCCAGGTCGGGCGAGGTGACGCCGTTCTCGATGATTTTGCGAATGAAGGTCCAGTGCTGCAGGTCCTTCGAAGAATAGAGGTTCACATCAGGATTCCACGAGTGGCCGCGGTCTTCGCCCACCATGAACCAAGTGTCGCCCATCTTCAGGAATCCAGGCGCATGAGCCTGTACGGAGTTGCCGTCGGTGTCAATCCAGAGTTCGCCGTTGCGAATCTCTGTCCACGCATCCGACGTGCTCGATGTTTCCACTTGCGTGTTGTTGCCTTCTGCCCAACAGATGGCTGTGAGGCAGAACAGCATGATTGTAGTTAAGAAAGTTTGTTTCATGTCGATGTTATTGGTTTGTCACGTGCAAAGTTACAAAAAAAACGGGTGCAGAACAAAAAGAATTGTCTTTTTTTGATGGGAAGGGGTGTGGGGAGATGTAAGAGAAGTTTTAAGAGCAAGGGATATTTAAGGGGCGAGGAGCAAGGAGCAAGGGTGGTTATAAAAGCAAAGAAAGTTATAAGAGCAAGGGATATTTAAGGGGCAAGGGGCAAGGAGCAAGGGGCAAGAGAATACCCATAGACTCCCTGAAAACTCCCTACCTCCTCTAAAATAATCTCACTTCCTTTCGAAACGATAACAATATTCAACTTTGGAATCCCGAACTTCGCTTGATTGTATCAATTAAAGCAGACTGTTGTTTGGACTCCTTGTTTTTATGCCTTAAAAAATATGCGCTGAAAGCGCCCATGTTTTCTTTTGTTTTCTTTTGTTTTTTCTTGTTTTCTAACGCCCGCCAACGGCGGAACTTGTCCTCGTAGGGCGCAACTGCCCCCCCTTGGCTTCTTGTGCTCTGTCAGTGCTCAGACGAACAAGTTCGGAGTCCGACGTGATACGCTCAAATCTCAACATTTCTCAACATTTTAGTTGTCTTAGATTTCCCTAATTTATGTAAGGAATTCGGATTAAATAGAGTTTTCGCAATTGGATTGTCCAAATTGGGACATTTTTGGCGACATTTTGCGAGCGATGAACTGAACAAATTGTTGTACTTTTGCAGCCAGAATGAAAATACTTCAATATTTAAGTGTTGGTTTGGTTCTATTGGCTTGTGTTTCGTGTGGAGATGTCTTCGACTCCCATCCTTATGATGTGAACTTCAAAGGCGAACGCAACATCAATGCCCACCAGATTGCAGAAATAGAGCGTCAGTTTGGCGATCGTGACACCGTTCGTGTGGCTTTCATCAGCGACACCCACTGCTGGTATCAGGAGACGAAGGACGAGGTGAAGGCGCTCAACGAACGGCAGGATATCGACTTCGTGGTGCATTGCGGTGACCTGACCGATACGGGCACGTCGAAGGAATATGAGTGGATTCGCGACATTCTCAGCGATCTGCGCTATCCCTACGTCGCGCTCATCGGCAACCACGATTTTCTCGGAACAGGCAATCAGGCCTACATGACGATGTTTGGTGAGATGGACTTCTCTTTCATCGTCGCAAGGACGAAGTTCGTCTGCCTGAACACGAACGCCACAGAGTACGACTATCTGGCGGCAGTTCCTAACTTCGACTTCCTTGAAGAGGAGATGGTGGAGGACTCGGCCGACTTCGACCATACGCTGATGATTATGCATGCGCCGCCCTATAGCGACCAGTTCAACAACAATGTGGTGAAGGCTTTTCACGGCTATCTCAATGAGTTCCCGGGTCTGATGTGCTGCATCTATGGCCACAATCACACCGACAAAGTGCTCGATATCTACGGCGATGGGCTTCTGTTCTACGGAATCGACTGCGCGGAGCATCGCAATTTCAGAATATTCACGATTAAACCTGATGGCTATGAGGAAGAACAGGTTTATTATTAGATTTCTGATGGTGATGCTGGGCTGCTGGCTGAGTGTGGAGCAGGCGAATGCCGACAGCATCTACGTGCAACAGCGGCAGGAGAACCGCTACGACAAGCGTGTGCACTATTACCGCAAGCATTGGGAAGCACTGATTCCCACGCAGTTTGTGATGCAGAATGCAGGCAATATGGGAATGATTTCGCTGGGCGTCGGCTGGGATTACGGCAAACGGCGCCAATGGGAGACTCACTTGCTCTTTGGCTATATCCCAGCCCATCAGACGTCGCGCGGCAAACTCACCACCACCGTGAAGGAGAATTTCATCCCGTGGAGCATTACGCTCTGGCCCAATGCCAACAAGCCTTCGGCACCCCTTAACTGGAAGCAGGGCTGGAGTTTTGAGCCGCTGACGGCCAGCGTCTACGTGAACACGGTGTATGGGCATGAGTTCTGGAAGAGTCAGCCTGGGCGCTATCCCGACAAATACTATGAATTTATGTCGACGAAATTTCGTCTGAATGTGGCGTTTGGTCAGCGTCTGACGCTGGAGATACCCTACGAAAAGCGTAAGGCGACGCGCAGCATCTCGCTTTTCTATGAGGTTAGCACGTGCGACCTCTATCTGCGCACATTGCTCATTGGGCATAGTGTCCCGCTGAAAGATGTGATAGGTCTTTCGATAGGCGTGAAATTACAGACATTGTAGAAAAATTTCTGCTGAGGATTGCGATTATTCAACTTTTATTCGTAACTTCGCAGCATGAATCTATTGAACCGATTTTTATGGATGTTGCTGCTGGTTCTGAGTAGCAACAACTTGCGTGCTGCCGACGTGCAGCCGGGTGTTTCGAAAGTTTTGGCTGAAGAGCGGGCAAAGACCGTAAGCGACATTCACTATGCGCTGACGTTCGACATTCACGCTACGAAGGACCAACCCGTTCGCTTCACGGAGATTATTCGCTTCACGTGGAGTGGGCAGGAGGACCTTCAGATTGACTTCCAGGGGACTGAGGACCAACTGGAGAAGGTCATCGGCGTGAATGGAAAGGGCGCGAAGACGGTGCTCATGGATGAACACGTTGTCATCAAGAAGAAACTCCTGCGTGAAGGCGAGAACATCATTGAAATCAATGGTACGAGCGGCGATAAGGCATTGAACCGCTCCGACGACTATCTCTACACGCTCTTCGTTCCCGATCATGCGCGTTCGGTGTTCCCTTGCTTCGACCAACCCAACCTGAAGGCACAGTTCTCGGTGAAACTGAATCTGCCCGAGGGCTGGACGAGCATCACCAATCAGACTCAGAAGCCGCTGCCGACTTATCTGTTCAGTTTTGTTGCGGGTAAGTTTCAGACCCAGAAGGCCACTCGCGACGGCCGCGAACTGACGGCACTCTATCGCGAGACCGACCCCGCAAAGGTTGCCCAACTCAATACGGTGTTCGACCAAGTGGCGCTGTCGCTGCGCTGGATGGAACAATACACCAACATCCGATACCCCTTCGACCAGTTTGGATTCGTCGTGCTTCCGGGCTACCAGTTTGGTGGAATGGAGCACCCAGGGTGCATTCAGTTCACTGACCAGCGGATTTTCCTCGGCCCTCAGCCAACGCCCGATGAGGAACTGAATCGCCTGAATCTCATTGCCCACGAGACGTCGCACATGTGGTTTGGCGACCTCGTGACGATGCGTTGGTTCGACGATGTGTGGACGAAGGAGGTCTTTGCCAATTTCCTCGCCGACAAGATTGCACGCGAGCAGTTCCCGAATATCAATCACGACCTTGCGTTCCTGCGTGCTCATTATCCCGCAGCGCTGTCGACCGACCGCACCGAAGGCACTCATCCCATTCAGCAACCGCTGGAGAACCTCAATCAGGCGAGTCTGCTCTATGGCAACATCATCTATCATAAGGCGCCCATCATGATGCAGCAGTTGGAGATGACGCTGGGGGTAGATGCTTTGCGGAAAGGCCTTCAGAACTATCTTCGCAAGTTTGCCTATTCGAATGCGACTTGGGACGATCTGATTGCGGAACTCGACAATGCTGCCCCAGGACACGGTGTTGCAGCGTTCAGTGAGGCTTGGGTGAAGGAGAAAGGTCTGCCCACCATCAGTTACGAGCAGCAGAAGAATGGTGGAATCATCATCCGCCAGAGCGACCCCTATCACCGCCATCTGACTTGGCGACAGGGTTTTGAGATGGGAGTTGTGTCGGAGGACCTCCGCCAGCCAGAGGGTTATCGTACAGACGACATCGACCTCTATCTCGTGGCCGACAGTGTTTCAATCCCACCAGTTGGTGCAGCGACTGCCTCAAAACGACAGCCGCTCGTCATTCCGAATCTGAACGGTAAGGGCTACGGCCGCTTCACCGTTGACGACAACACGCTTCTCTTCCTCGGGTTTACCTGTCAGACGGAACACGACCCAGTGCGTCGTCAGGCAGCGCTGATGACCATCTATGAGAATTATCTCATGGGAAACACCACGACCCAGTGGCTCTTCGGCACGCTGCTCACCTATCTGGCTCAGGAGGAACAACCGCTCGTAGCAGCGTCAGTGTGCAACTATCTCGCAAGGGCATTGGCCGACATCAGCGACGATCAGCGCGATTTTGCCGAGTACAGCCTTATGAATCTTGCCCGCCAGCACTCGTTGCCCAGCGTTCGACAGCAGTTGTTGCGACTGTTGGGAGGAGTTGCTCGTTCTCGTTCGATTGTCGACGACCTCTATAAGATATGGAATGCGAAGAGCGAATCGCTGCTCAACGACCGCGATTATACCGCGATGTCCTATCATCTCGCACTGATGCGGCCTCTTGAATGGCAGCAGATTCTCACGACGCAGCGCAATAGGCTCAAGACCGACGATGAAAGACGCGAGTTCGATTATGTCTCGCGTGCCTGCAATCCCGATGAACAGGTGCAGCAGCAGTTGTTCAACGACCTGCTGAAAGCCGAGAACCGACGCGTGGAACCTTGGGCTCGCCGCATGCTGGCTCTGCTCAACGACCCGACTCGCGAGCCCCTGAGCAATCGCTATCTGGCTCCTGGCCTCAATGCGCTCGAGGACGTTCAGCGCACGGGTGACATCTTCTTCCCCGACGATTGGCTCTCTGGTTTGCTCAGTGGTCATCGGAGCGATGAGGCAAAATCAACGGTTCGCACGTGGATTAGCACGCACCCGACCCTCTCTCCGGCCTTGATGAACAAGTTAAAGGACAATGCCTATTGGCTCCTGAGAAAATAAAATATCAGGTCAACGATGATTGTCGGAAAAGACTAAGTCTGATGTTGATTCGAAAAGAAAACAACAGCCGATTTGACAATCGACATTCTTAGAACGAATTGAGGACAACAGTCAAGATAAAACAGAACAATAATACACAAAAACAAGGTGGCGGACGCGGTCAGACGAGTTTCGCCACCGACATAAAAACTACCAGCCTTATGAATAGAAAATGGTCGCTCTGCCTTCTGCTTTTGGCTTTTTGTGGCACTTCTCAGGCTGCGATTTCGTCGCAGCAAGACAAGCAGCCCACGCAATGGAATGCTCCCGAAGCCGGAAATCCCTTTATCCCCGGTTATTTCGCCGACCCGACGATTAGGAAATTTGGCGACACGTATTATCTCTACGCCACTACCGACGGAACAGGCAACGGCTACGGACCCGCTCAGGTGTGGACCTCGAAAGACTTCCGAAACTGGACCAATCACCTGATGGATTGGCCCACGACGGAGGTAGTCTGGGCTCCCGACGTGATGCAGACTGCCGACGGGCTCTATCGCTACTTCTACTGCGAACCCTGCGTGTTGCACGAGGGTGTTGGCCCCACGCCGCTCGGCCCTTGGAAGAACGTATTGGGTGCTGATGACGCAGTGTTGGTCGAGGACCGCTTCGTGCATAACGCCATTACGCTCGACGGGCAGACATTCGTCGACGATGATGGTGGCGTTTACATCTATTTCGGCACCTGGGGCATCTACGACGGCTTCGGTTGCGGTGTTGCCAAGTTCAATTCCGATATGAAGTCGTTTGCCGACAAGCGTCTGATTCCCAACACAGAAGCCACCGATTTCTTCGAGGCTCCGTTCGTCATCAAGAAAGACGGTGTTTACTATTTCACCTATTCCTCGGGCTCTTGTCACGACCACACCTATCGGGTGCAATACGCCACGAGTACGGTGGGTCCGATGGGACCTTACGAATATCAGGGCTGCATCCTCGAAACCAATGACGACCGCACAGTTCATGGGCCCGGGCACCACAGCATTCTGCAGGACGGCGACGAGTATTACATCGTCTATCATCGCCACAATATTCCTCAGGCTACTCACGGTTTCAACCGACAAATCTGCATCGACGAACTCCATTTCACCGCCGACGGAAAGATTGAAAAGGTTGTTCCCACCCATGGCGGCGTCTTACCTAAGTCGGTTCGCGACCTTCCCGTCAGAAAGAACCTCGCCTTTGGCGCGAAGGTAACCGCCTCGAGTTTCTATAGCAACGACTATCTGCCTGCTTACGCCACTGACGACAATAATGCAACACTTTGGAAACCAGCCACTTGCAACGGGAAGGACTATCTCCAGATTGACCTTGGGGAAGTGAAGAGTTTCCGCGAAGTACAGACCCAGTTTGAGTTTGCAACCTTCTATTATCAATATAAGATTGAGACCTCAACCGACGGACAGCAATGGGCTCTTTACGCTGACCACACGACCAACACGCAGCCCGGTTCGCCGATGATTGACGAAGGGCAGACTTCAGCCCGCTATCTGCGCATCTGGGTGACGGGTCGCGAGATGAACGGTCATTTCGGAGGCATCTGGAATGTGAAGGTCTATGCCGACAGTACTCCCGATGAAGAGCGTGTCTCAACGGCTGAAGCCTCTAAACCCAACGCCTGGAAGCAGCGTCACGCCTCGATTACCAGTGGTGCAGCGGGTTGTGAGGGTACGAAATCGCCGATTGTGAGCATCAACGCGAAAGACTATCCTGTGGGAACGCTGATTGGCGAGATGAAGACCAACGACTATCAGTTTAGCGGAGAAGGCGTCAGAATCGAACTCCGCGATGGCCGTCCGGCCTTCCACTTCACGGGCTCGCAGACGTTCCGCTCCGACAAAGGACTTCCTGAGTGCATGAACTACAGCGCTCCCTACACAGTGGAGGCTTGGGTTCTGAATCCAGACGTCGACCGCAACGAATGCATCGCGCAACTCATTCCCGACCGTCACGATCTCTCTACCGTTGAACTCTGCAATGGTTCCGACCCGCAGAACGGCCTGATGATGCACAATGCGTCGTTCGAAAACAGCGGTTCGCGGCTCATCAAGGCCCACGAGGGCGAGTGGCAGCACTGGGTTGTCACCTACGATGGCTATATGGAACGTCACTATCTGAATGGCCGTCAGGTGTCGGAGAAGAACATGATGCTCGTATTGCGCCCCGGTCGCTACATCCAGATTGGCGCTTCGTTTGAAGGCAATTCGCCCTTCAACGGCTATCTGCACGCGCTGAACATCTACGACCGATCGCTCTCTGCCGATGAAGTTTCTGCCCAATTCGCTGCTCCGCTCGACTACGACCTTGCAGCCGCTGAGAAACTGCAGGCAAAGGCAGCGAAGCAAGAACTGAAAGGCGCCCGACTCGAAGTGCAGAAACTCACGCCCCAGTTGCTGAGCGTAAGGCTCGTCGATAAGGCAGGAAACCTGATTCAGCCGGGATTCAACAAGGTTTCGGCCATCTGTGTTGATGAATTTTCGCTGCAGAGTGGTCAGACGCTGATTGCTCTTCCCGAAGCAGGGAAATACACGATTCAGGCCATTGCGAATCTGAATGAGAAAGGCAGTAAGAAGATTGCTTCGAAGAAAATCACCACTTCTTCGGAAGATTTCAAGGAGAAGACGATTGTGGACTCGCCTGAGGGACTGACTCTCACGTCGAAATCGCGCAATTTCAATGCTTTCAGCGAGCAGAACGGACCCTTCAAGGGCGAGACTGTCAAGGGCGATTTCGTGGCAATCTGCCGTCTGAGCGACCTCACGGGACGTTCTCAGCGCCGAACGCCGAGTTACAACGAAGGAGGCCTGATGGTGCTCGACGACACCAATCCGCAGAATCAGCAGATTGTGCAGATGGGCATTTTCCCTAATTACAACTGCGGCAATATGCTCACAACGGTTTCCCATCATGGTCGTCGTCCGCAATTCCCACGCGGCAACAGTTGGCAATACGACCCCTGGCTGATGATTGAGCGCTGTGGAAACACGTTCATCGTTCGCACCAGTCAGGACGGAAAGCAATGGACCGAGACCACTGGCTCACCTGTTGAAATGCAGATGCCAGACGAGGTGAAGGTCGGCTTGTTCCAGGTGACCTATACTGACAACGAAGCGTCGGCAACATTCGATAAGTTTATGATTTACCAAGCAAAAGAGACGGGAAAATAGTCGAAATTGGTTAAAAAATCAAATTATTGCACATTATATTAGGTGATTCGATAAAAAATGAGTAATTTTGCACCCCGAATTTGAAATTTCGAAAATTAAAACAAGTAAATCATAAATTACAGAGATGAATATCACATTTGAAAATCCCGACAAAGTGAATGGCTTGATGACCATCACTGTGGAAGAAAACGACTTCAAGGAGAACGTTGAGAAGACGCTGAAAGATTATCGTAAGAAGGCTAATGTTCCTGGTTTCCGTCCTGGACAGGTGCCCATGGGCATGATTAAGCGCATGTATGGCAATGCTGTGAAGATGGACGTCATTAACCGCGTTGTAGGCCAGGAGATGTACAAATATGTTCAGGAGAACAAGATTAAGATGCTTGGTGAGCCCCTTCCCCACGAGGGCAACGAGGCTGTTGACATTGAGAAGGATGCTCCCTACACATTCCAGTTCGATCTGGCTGTGGCTCCCGAAATCAATGTGAAACTGAGCGGACACGATAAGGTTGACTATCTGACTATCGACGTCGACGACAAACTCATCGACCAGCAGGTTCAGATGTATGCTTCTCGTAGTGGAAACTACCAGAAGGTTGACGACTACAAGGACAACGACATGCTGAAGGGCGACCTTCGCGAGTTGGACGTTGAGAACGGTCTGGAGGTTTCTGAGGCTATCGTAATGCCTTCCTACATCAAGGACGAGGACCAGAAGAAACTCTTCGAAGGCTCGAAACTCGGTGACATCCTCACCTTCAATCCCCGTAAGGCCTACCAGAGCGACGCTGAACTGGCTTCGTTCCTGAAGGTTGACAAGGCCGAACTGGGACATCACGCTGGCGACTTCACCTATCAGATTACTGAGATCAGCCGCTTCGTTCCCGCTGAGGTGAATCAGGAACTGTTCGATCAGGTCTATGGTAAGGACGCTGTGAAGGACGAGAAGGAGTTCCGCGAGCGTGTTGCTGAGGAAATCAAGGCTCAGTTGCAGCAGAACAGCGACTGGAAGTTCCTGCAGGATCTGCGCAAGCACTGCGAGAAGAAGGCTGGCGAACTGGTTTGGCCCGATGAACTCCTGAAGCGCATCATGAAGCAGAACAACGCTGACAAGGGTGACGAGTACGTAGAGAAGAACTACGAGGGCAGCATCAAGGAACTCGCTTGGCACATGATCAAGGAGCAACTCGTTGCCGACCACGACATCAAGATTAGCGACGACGAGGTGAAGGCTGCTGCTCGTGAGGCCGCTCGCGCTCAGTTTGCTCAGTACGGAATGTCGAACATTCCCGATGAGTATCTCGACAACTACGCTCAGGACATGCTTAAGAAGGAAGAGAATGTTCAGGGATTTGTTGATCGCGCCATCGACCAGAAACTCATCGCTGTGATGAAGAACGTCGTGAAACTGAACGAGAAGAAGGTTTCGCTCGACGAGTTCAACAAACTCATGGCTGAGTAAATCGACACAATTCTTTGAAGAAAGTCAGACTGGTTGCTGAAAGGCAAGTCCAGTCGGCAACATAAAGACAATAATGAGCGAGAAAGCGCTGACAGCAGTGTTTTCTCGTTCTTTTTTATTTCTCTCTATTCTAATGGCTAAGCGGTTTCAACTAAAGCACGTGTTTAGACCTTAGAGAGCATGCCTTTCTACCTTAGAAAGCATTGCTTTATACCTATATAAAGACGTCCTCTCTATAGTCAAAAGGACATCTCTGTATAGTCGAAAGACGTGCTCTGTATGGTCGAAAGGATATCTCTGTATAGTCCAAAGACTTGTTCTGTATATTCCAAAGGAATCCTCCGTAAAGTCTAAAAGAATGTTTTGTATGGGCAAGGGGAATTCTTTTTATGAACAGGTAGAATCTTTTTTTTACACGTTGAATCCGTTGTTAGGATTAAAAATTACGGAATATAAAATTTGAAGTGTGACAATTGTGACAAATGACACCCCGTTTTTTACACACTTCAGAGAAAATTGGGAGGTTTGTTGGTCGTAAGCGAAATCGTCTCTCTCAAATTTTACTGTAAACAATCGCCTGTTTTCTTGCATCTAAAACCCCAAAAAGTGCAACTACTGAGCCAAAAACTGCGACTAAATCGATAAAAACTGCCACAAAAAGTGTTAAAACTATGTTAATTTATTAGTTATTATTATTAATATTTATTAAATATATTTTATAACATATTGATAATCAATCAATTGCGAAAATCTGGCGAAATCGGGAGGCGTAAAAAACGACTGTCTAATTGTCACAATTGTCACAAATCCAGTTTTCAAGCCCATTTCGAAAGCCCTGGGAAATGCGTTTTCGATGCAGGGAAGTCTCACTTTTGGCACATATTTTGTTCTTATACCTATGAAAAACGGCTTGATCATGAGGAAAAAAGGCAATTTCAGGATACAAAATGTTCTTTTAGATTGAAAAAAGTTCGTTTTTTGACTATATTATAAATGATTAGGTACTAAATTGAGCAGAATGATGACAAAGAAAGACTATGTGAAAGGAGGTGAAAGCACATAAAGACGTGATTTTTAGAAAAAAAGAAATAAAATCAGAAAAAAAACGTAATGAAATAATTTGGAATTCGAATTTTTTTTGTAATTTTGTTCCTACGAATTTTGAATGAAAGGAGTCGATAAGTTTCTATACCTTATTTATAAAAAGGAATTGACACGATTTTGTCGACTGAAAAACAAAGAAATTATCCCGTAAAGACCATTTCGGCAGGCGGGAATTTAATAACGAATAGAAATCTTAAAAGTAAATATGAACGATTTTAGAAAATTTGCTACACAGCATTTGGGCGTCAATGGAATGGTGCTCGACGATGTAATGAATGCTCAGGCACAGTATATGAACCCCTACATCCTGGAAGAGCGTCAACTCAACGTGACTCAACTCGACGTGTTCTCGCGTCTGATGATGGACCGCGTGATATTCCTTGGTACTGAGGTGAACGACTATACAGCCAATGTCCTGCAGGCTCAGTTGCTCTATCTGGACGCTAACGACCCCGGTAAGGACATCAACGTCTATATCAATTCTCCTGGCGGCAGCGTCTATGCCGGTCTGGGCATCTATGACACGATGCAGTTCATTCAGAGCGACGTAGCCACTATCTGCACGGGAATGGCTGCTTCGATGGCTGCAGTGCTGCTGGTTGCCGGTAAGGAAGGCAAGCGTTCGGCTCTGCCCCATAGCCGCGTGATGATTCATCAGCCGCTGGGCGGTGTGCAGGGTCAGGCTTCAGATATCGAGATTGAGGCTCGTGAGATTCAGAAGTTGAAGAAGGAACTCTACACGATTATCGCCGACCATTCTCACACCGACTACGACAAGGTGTGGGCCGACAGCGACCGTAACTACTGGATGACTGCCGAAGAGGCTAAGGCCTACGGCATGATTGATGAGGTATTAACGAGAAAGAAATGAAGAAACAGTGTAATTTCTGCGGGCGCGGCGAGAAAGAGGTAAAACTGCTCATCACGGGAATTAACGGGTTCATCTGTGAAGATTGTGCCCGTCAGGCCTATGAGATTGTACAATCTACGGGCGTGCTGGCCGATGGAGCAAGGAAAGCGAAGGGCAAAGAGAAGCCTTTCCAGAAGAAAAAGGTGCCGAAACCGCATGAAATCAAGGAATATCTTGACCAGTATGTCATTGGTCAGGACGAAGCCAAACGCTACTTGTCGGTGGCTGTCTACAATCACTACAAACGACTGCAGCAGCCCACTGACGATGATGTGGAGATTGAAAAATCGAACATCATCATGGCTGGTTCCACAGGAACGGGCAAGACGCTGATGGCCCGCACCATTGCGAAACTGCTCGACGTGCCGTTTACGATTGTCGATGCAACCGTATTCACTGAGGCAGGCTATGTTGGCGAGGATGTGGAAAGCATCCTGAGCCGACTGCTTCAGGTGGCCGACTACGATCTGGAAGCAGCCGAGCGAGGTATCGTTTTCATCGATGAAATCGACAAAATTGCTCGAAAGAGCGACAATCCGAGCATCACGCGCGACGTCAGTGGTGAGGGTGTGCAGCAGGGATTGCTGAAGTTGCTGGAAGGAACGATGGTGAACGTGCCGCCGAAGGGTGGCCGTAAGCATCCCGACCAGGACTATATCCATGTTGACACGCGAAACATCCTGTTCATCTGCGGTGGTGCCTTCGACGGCATTGAGCGCAAGATTGCCCAGCGACTGAACACCCATGTGGTGGGCTTCAACGCCTCTCAGAACACCAGCAAACTCGATCAGGACGACCTGATGCAGTACATTCTGCCCCAGGACCTGAAGTCGTTCGGGCTGATTCCTGAGATTATCGGCCGTCTGCCCGTGCTCACCTATCTGAAACCCCTCGACCGAGAGGCTCTGCGCAGAATCCTCGTTGAGCCGAAGAACAGTATTGTGAAGCAGTATGAGAAACTGTTTGCGATGGACGGGGTGAAACTCATCATCGGCGACGACGTGCTGGAATACGTCGTTGACAAGGCCGTTGAGTACAAACTGGGCGCCCGTGGCCTGCGCTCGATAGTTGAGGCCATGATGATGGATGCTATGTTTGACGTACCGTCGAGACGTCTGAAGACCTTTGAGGTGACGCTCGAGTACGCAAAGAAACAACTCGACAAAGCACGTCTGCAGGAAGTACGCAGCGCATAAATGAAAGAAGGCTCAACCTAATCAATTACCTATGTCAAATAAGCAAGAACTGACAACAAAACTTAAGCACTACTTCGGCTTTGACAACTTCAAAGGCGATCAGGAGGCGATTATCCGTAATCTGCTTGCGGGTAACGACGCCTTTGTGCTTATGCCCACAGGCGGAGGAAAAAGCCTGTGCTACCAGTTGCCGTCACTCATCATGGAAGGCACCGCTATCGTCATCTCACCGCTCATTGCTCTGATGAAGAATCAGGTGGACGTGATCAACGGACTGAGCGAGGAAGACGGAGTGGCTCACTACCTGAATTCATCGCTGAACAAGGCTGCCATACAGCAAGTGATGGAGGATGTCCGCGAGGGCCGTACGAAACTGCTCTACGTGGCGCCCGAGTCGCTGAACAAGGAGGAGAACGTAGAGTTTCTCAAGGGAGTGAAGATTTCGTTCTATGCAGTTGATGAGGCTCATTGTATTTCGGAGTGGGGACACGACTTCCGCCCGGAATATCGCAATATCCGGCCAACAATCAACAAGATTGGCGCAGCACCGGTGATAGCGCTGACGGCTACGGCTACTGACAAGGTACGTACAGATATTAAGAAGAGTCTTGGCATTCCTGATGCCATTGAATACAAGAGTTCGTTCAACAGGCCGAATCTCTATTATGAGGTAAGGCAGAAAACGAAGGATATCGACAAGCAGATCATTCGTTTCATCAAGCAGAATCCCGGCAAGAGCGGCATTGTCTATTGTCTCTCTCGAAAGAAGGTAGAAGAGTTGGCAGAGGTGTTGAAAGCCAATGAGATAAAGGCTGCCCCCTATCATGCAGGACTGGACTCGCAGACGCGTTCGGAGACGCAGGACGACTTCCTGATGGAACGCATCGACATCATTGTGGCCACGATTGCATTCGGCATGGGAATCGACAAGCCCGACGTGCGCTTCGTGATTCACTACGACATTCCGAAGTCGTTGGAGGGATATTATCAGGAAACAGGACGAGCCGGACGCGACGGAGGCGAGGGAATGTGTATTGCGTTCTACGCCTATAAGGACTTGCAGAAACTGGAGAAATTCATGGAGGGCAAGCCCGTCGCCGAGCAGGATATCGGCCGACAGTTGCTTCAGGAAACGGCTGCCTATGCGGAGTCGAGCGTTTGTCGAAGGAAGATGTTGCTGCACTATTTCGGTGAGGAATATCCGAAGGATAACTGCGAAAACTGCGACAACTGCCTGCATCCGAAGGAGAAGCGTGAGGCGAAGGATGCGCTGGTGATTGTGCTGAAGGCCGTGCTGGCAGTGAAGGAGAACTTCCGTCAGGACTATATAGTTGACTTCGTGAAAGGTCGTGTTACCGATGATATTACGTCTCATCGTCACGATGAGTTGGAGGAATTTGGCGCAGGAGAGGATGAAGATCCGAAGATCTGGAATCCGGTTGTGCGTCAGGCGCTCATTACGGGCTATCTGAGGAAGGAAGTAGAGAACTACGGACTGCTGAAGGTGACGGCCGCCGGCAAGCGATTCCTGCAGCATCCGAAGTCGTTTATGATCGTTGAAGATACCGAATTCAGCGACGATGACTACGAAGACGGATCAGAGGTTGTGGGTTCGGCCCTTGACCCCATGCTTTTCTCCATGCTGAAGGACCTTCGCAAGAAGATTGCGAACAAGATGAATCTGCCCACCTATGTGATTTTCCAGGACATCTCGCTCGAACAGATGGCTACGATGTATCCCGTGACGCTGCAGGAACTGCAGAACATCCAGGGCGTGGGAGCAGGTAAGGCCAAGCGCTACGGACAGCCTTTCTGCGACGTAATTAAGGCCCACTGCGAGGAGTACGAGATTGAACGTCCGGAGGATATGCGCGTTCGAACGGTTGCCAAGAAGTCGATGCTGAAGGTGAAGATCATTCAGAGTATCGACCGTCAGGTGGCTCTCGACGATATTGCAAACGCCCAGGGACTCGACTTCGACGAACTGCTCACGGAGGTGGAGGCTATTGTCTATAGTGGTACGAAACTGAACATCGACTACTTCCTTGAGGAAGTGATGGATGACGACCACGTAGACGACATCTACGACTATTTCCGCGAGAGCGAGACCGACGATCTCGACGCGGCTCAGGACGAACTCGGACCAGAATATTCGGAGGATGAAATCAGACTGGTCCGCATCAAATTCCTCTCTGAACTGGCTAATTAGAAATAAGAAAAATACGGACAGGAGTTATACCTGATGAGCGGGGAGTTGCCGATTTGAGTTAAAAAAATACAAAGTAGGCGTTAAACTCCCCGCTCATCATGCCTAACTCCTAACTTTTTTGTATCTTTGCACGCAATAAATTTCAGACTCATTATGGCATCATTTGTTGCAGACAAAATTGTGATGGACGGTCTCACCTTCGACGACGTCCTGTTGATTCCCGCTTATTCAGAGGTACTGCCGAAAACGGTAGAGTTGCAAACGCGCTTCTCGCGCAACATTCAGTTGAACGTCCCGTTCGTGACGGCTGCAATGGACACCGTGACGGAATCGGCGATGGCTATTGCTATTGCACGTGAGGGCGGTATTGGTGTGATTCATAAGAACATGCCCATCGAGGCTCAGGCTCGCGAGGTTGCTATCGTGAAGCGTGCTGAGAATGGTATGATCTACGATCCTGTGACGATTCGTCGCGGTCGCACTGTTCAGGATGCGCTCAATCTGATGGCTGATTACCACATCGGTGGTATTCCTGTTGTTGACGATGAGGGTATGCTGGTAGGTATCGTGACCAACCGCGACTTGCGTTTTGAGCGTCGTCTCGACAAGAAGATTGATGAGGTGATGACGAGCGAGAATCTCGTGACCACTCATCAGCAGACTGATCTCACGGCTGCAGCCCAGATTCTTCAGGAGAACAAGATTGAGAAACTGCCTGTTGTCGACAAGACTGGACGTCTCGTAGGTCTGATCACTTATAAGGACATTACGAAGGCTAAGGATAAACCAATGGCTTGCAAGGACGACAAGGGTCGTCTGAGAGTGGCTGCTGGTGTTGGCGTAACGACCGACACGCTGGATCGCGCTCAGGCTTTGGTGAATGCAGGTGCCGACGCTATCGTCATTGATACGGCTCACGGTCATTCACTCGGTGTGATTGAGAAACTTCGTGAGGTGAAGGCTGCATTCCCGAATGTGGATATCGTTGTGGGTAATGTGGCAACAGGCGAGGCTGCAAAGATGCTCGTTGAGAATGGCGCTGATGCCATTAAGGTGGGCATTGGCCCAGGTTCTATCTGCACAACGCGTGTCGTAGCAGGTGTAGGTGTTCCCCAGTTGAGTGCTGTCTACGATGTCTATAGTGCTCTTCAGGGCACAGGTGTTCCCCTTATTGCTGATGGCGGTCTGCGCTATTCGGGCGATATCGTGAAGGCTTTGGCTGCCGGTGGCTCTTGCGTGATGATTGGTTCGCTTGTGGCTGGCACAGAGGAGAGTCCTGGTGACACGATTATCTTCAACGGCCGTAAGTTCAAGTCGTATCGCGGTATGGGTTCGCTGGAGGCTATGGAAGGTAAGCACGGTTCGAAGGATCGCTATTTCCAGGGCGACACGAAGGAAGTCAAGAAACTCGTTCCAGAGGGAATTGCAGGTCGTGTGCCTTACAAAGGAACTGTTCAGGAGGTCATCTATCAACTCATTGGCGGACTTCGCTCGGGTATGGGCTACTGCGGTGCTCAGGATATTGACCGTCTGCATAACGCCAAGTTCGTTCGTATCACCAATGCGGGCGTGATGGAAAGTCATCCTCACGACATTACGATTACCAGTGAGGCGCCCAACTACTCGCGTCCTGAGTAGAACATCAAATAGAAATTTCGACAAATCAAATAGACGATGAAGAATTTATTTACGGCAGTTTTGCTGTTCTTGGCAACGGCTGCTGCAGCACAAAACGCTAACGATCCGATTATTATGACCGTGAACGGTCAGCCTGTGACGCGTTCGGAATTTGAGTATTCCTACAACAAGAATAACGCTGAGGGCGTGATTGACAAGAAGAGTGTAGATGAATATCTTGACCTCTTCATCAACTATAAGTTGAAGGTGGAAGCCGCCAAGGATGCTCACCTTGATACGCTTACGTCGTTCAAGCAGGAGTTTGCTTCCTATCGTGACCAGCAGATTCGTCCCGCTTTCGTTGAGGATGCTGACGTTGAGGCTGAGGCTCAGAAGATCTATCAGGAGACCCAGCACCGCATCGACTCAATGGGCGGAATGGTGAAACCTGCTCATATTCTGATTCTTGTGAGTCAGCGCGCAACGCAGGAGCAGCAGGATGCTGCCAAGGTGCGTATCGACTCTGTCTATCAGGCCTTGAAGGCTGGTGCCGATTTCGCTGAGTTGGCCCGCAAGGTGAGCGATGATAAAGGCTCTGCCCGCAATGGCGGTGAACTCCCCTGGCTGACAAAGGGTCAGACTTTGCCCGATTTCGAGAAGGCTGCCTTTGCTCTGGAGGTTGGTCAGATGAGCGAGCCCGTACTTTCTCAGGTGGGCTATCACGTGATTAAGATGATCGACAAGGGCGGTTTCTTCCCCTATGATTCTGTTCACGCTGATATTCTGCAGTTCATTGAGCAGCGCAATCTTCGCGATGGTATTGCCGAACGCAAGTTGGGCGAGATTGCTGAGGCTGAAGGAACGACAAAGGAGGCTGTTCTGGAGCGCAAGATGAACGAGATGACCGCTGAGGATAGCGATCTGAAATACTTGATTCAGGAGTATCACGATGGTTTGTTGCTGTATGAAATCAGCAATAGTACCGTTTGGGATAAGGCTGCAAAGGATGAGGCAGGTCTGGCTAACTACTTCAAGAAGAACAAGAAGAAGTATGCCTGGGACGAGCCACGTTTCAAGGGTATGGCCTATCACGTGAAGGATAAGGCTGATGTAAAGGCTGTGAAGAATGCAGTGAAGGGATTGCCGTTCGACAAGTGGGCAGAGAAACTGCGCACCACTTTCAATAACGACTCAGTGCTGCGAATCCGCGTGGAGAAGGGTATCTTCAAGAAGGGCGATAATGCTCTTGTTGACCGCGAGATATTCAAGAAGGATACTGTTGTGAAGGCATTGGAGAAATTCCCCATCGATGCAGTCTATGGTAAGAAACTGAAGGCCCCGAAGGACTATCAGGATGTGCGCGGACAGGTGTTGCCCGACTATCAGGAGTATCTGGAAAAGCAGTGGGTTGCAGAACTGCGCAAGCGCTATACTGTGATTGTGGATGATGCAGTTCTCAAAACGGTGAACAAGCATTAATCGTCGTTTCCAGTTGTTGCAATTGGTTTCATTCTCTAAATGTAAATAATGAAAAGAACAATATTTTTTCCCATGATTGCTGCAGCGCTGATGTTTTCAGTGCTGAGTGCAAATGCGGGGATGTCTCTGGTGAGTCAGGCTGTTACTGCTGATGATACAACGGCGGTGAAGAAGGCCGAGGTGGTGATTCCTGAGACCAGTATTATTGATGAGGTGATCTGGGTAGTAGGCGATGAGCCTATCCTGAAATCTGATGTGGAGGCAATGCGTTTGCAGGCTGAGGCTGAGGGCATACAATTGAAGGGTAATCCCGACTGTACGCTTCCTGAGCAGATTGCAGTGCAGAAGTTGTTTGTCCATCAGGCAGCAATTGACTCTATCGAGGTGACTGAATCGGAAATAGCACAGGGTGTTGACGACCAGATTGAGCGTTGGATTCAACTTGTGGGCTCGCAGGAGAAACTGGAGGAATATCAGCGTAAGTCGCTTGCACAGATTCGTACTGACATGCGTGATGAGTATAAGAACACGCTGTTGGTTCAGGAAATGCGTAAGAAACTCGTGGAAGATGTGTCGGTGACGCCTTCTGAAGTGCGTAGTTACTTCAAGGATCTACCCGCAGATAGTATTCCTTTTGTTCCTACGGAGGTTGAGGTGGAGATTATTACCCAGCAACCACGAATCTCGATGGACGAGATTAATCGTGTGAAGGACCAGTTGCGTGCTTATACTGAGCGCGTCAACAAGGGTGAGACCACATTCGCGACGCTGGCACGTCTGTATTCGGAAGATGGTTCAGCCCGTCAGGGTGGTGAACTCGGCTATATGGGCCGTGCGGAACTTGATCCTGCGTTCGCTGGTGTAGCCTTCAACCTCACAGATCCGAAGAAGGTTTCGAAGATTGTGGAGTCGGAGTTCGGTTTCCATATCATTCAACTTATCGATAAGCGCGGTGACCGTGTGAATTGCCGTCATATCTTGCTGAAACCGCAGGTGTCGGCTGATGCTGTTGAGCAGACGAAACTCCGTCTGGATAGTATTGCAGATGACATTCGTGCTGGAAAGTTTACCTTTGAAGATGGTGCAACGTTCATCTCTGACGATAAGGAAACGCGCAACAATCACGGACTGATGGCTTATTTCGATAGAGAAACCCGCACGCTGACATCTCGTTTCCAGATGCGTAATCTGGCACCTGAGGTTGCCCGAGTGGTTGATACATTGAAGGTTGGCGCCATTTCGGAACCTTTCACGATGATCAACGAAAAGGGTAAACTGGTGGGTGCTATCGTGAAACTGAAGAATAGGGTAGAGGCTCATAAGGCAACCATTACTGAAGACTATCAGGTCATGCGTAATGTCGTGCTGGCTCAGCGTCGCGAGGAGGTCATTAAAGAGTGGCTGGCAGATAAGATCAAGCATACCTATGTGCGTATGAATGATCGCTATAAGGACTGTCAGTTTGAACACGACGGCTGGGTGAAATAGTTTTAAAACAGAAAGTATAAGAAACAGAATTATCGTCTTCGCCTATGCATCGTTCAATTGCACCTTTGGCAATTCTTTCCCTATTGCTCGCCGCCTTCCTTTTAGGCGGCGACATTGTCGCTGCGCCTTTGGCTCCAGCAAAGGGAAAACGAAAGGCTGCCAGCAAGAAGGATGATAAAGTATATCTGGTGCATGCGAATGAACTCCGCTATGACCTATTTGGCACTAATCCTGATGCGCAGATTGCCAAAGGAAAAGTTCATTTCCTTCATCAAGGGGCTCATCTTTGGTGTGACAGTGCGTATTACTATGAGAAATCGAACTCGGTGAAGGCATTCGGACATGTTCATTTCAAGCAGGGCGATACGTTGTCGCTGAATTGCGATATCGCCACTTATGACGGTGGTGAGGAACTGATGGTCGCAAGCAAGAATGTCGTTCTGAAACATCGTCGGCAGACGCTTTATACCGACAGCCTTACTTACGACCGTCTCTATAAGACAGCCTACTTCGTCGAGGGTGGTAAACTGATTGATGGCAAAGACAAATTGGTGTCTGACTGGGGCGAATATAGTACGTCTTCACGTCAGGCAGTCTTCTATTTCGATGTAAAACTTTTCAACGGAAGTCGCCTTGTGACTACAGATACGCTCTATTACGATACACCTACGTCAGTTGCTCATGTCGTTGGACCGTCGAAAGTGGAGTCGGAGGGTAGTACGATAGAAACAATTGATGGATACTTCAATACGAAGACCGATCAGGCGAAGATGTATGGGCGTTCGACAGTTGTTGATAAGCAGAAGACAATTACTGGCGATAGTCTGTTCTATGATGATAATACGGGTGAGAGCGAGGGTTTCGGAAATGTTGTCTATATCGATAACGAGAACAAGAATGAACTGAACTGCGAACACCTTATTTATAATGAGCAGCAGGGCTATGGCTATGCGACAGATAACGCGCTGGTGAAGGACTTTTCGCAACGCGATACGCTCTATATGCATGGGGATTCTATTAAGATCTTCACGTTCAACATCAATACTGATTCGGTCTATCGTAAAGTCCATTGCTTCCGTCACGTTCGTGCCTATCGAACTGACGTTCAGGCAATTTGCGATTCTCTTGTGTTCAACTCACAGGACTCTTGCATGACGATGTATCAGGATCCTGTGGTGTGGAATATGGGTCGTCAACTACTTGGCGAGGTGATTCGTGTCTATATGAATGATTCTACGATACGTATGGCTCACGTAGAAGGACAGGCGTTGTCGGTTGAGAAGGTTGATGATCAAGAGCATTTCAACCAGATTTCGTCGAAGGAGATGAAGGCTTTCTTTATTGACGGAAAGATAAATCAGGCGATTTCGTACGGTAATGTTCTGGCGGTTTATTATCCAATTGACGAGAAGGATACTACCATTATCGTTATGGACTATACCGAGACCGATACGATGAAGATGTATTTCTCGCCTGAACGTAAGTTGGAAAAAATCTGGATGAATAAGGCTACAGGAACTTGGTATCCGCTTACTCAGATTCCTCCTAATAGGTTGAAACTGGAGCAATTCGCGTGGCTTGATAATCTGCGGCCTCTCGACAAGAACGATATATTTGTCTGGCGTGGTAAGGAGTCTGATGCGAAACTGAAAGTGATAGAGCGTCATTCAGCCCCGCTACAGAAGTTGGAAGGAAAAGAGTCAGAAGAGAATCCTGTTGAGAATGCTCCAGCAGAACAACTTCCTGACGAAAACCCTCTTACTGCAGATGACTCTGCTATAGAAAATTTACCAACCGAAGTCTCTGAGAATGTCCCTGATGTAAATAACCCAGATAACCACAGCGATGAGTGATATTATCCAACTGCTTCCAGATTCAGTAGCCAACCAAATTGCTGCTGGTGAGGTGATTCAACGGCCAATGAGTGTTATTAAAGAACTCATTGAGAATGCCGTTGATGCTGGTGCTACCAACATTCAGGTGTTGGTGGTTGATGCAGGACGGACGTCTATTCAGGTCATCGATGATGGTTGTGGAATGTCTGAGACTGATGCCCGTCTGGCATTTGAGCGTCATGCTACCTCGAAGATTCGTAAGGCTGATGATTTGTTCTCTCTGCAGACGATGGGCTTTCGTGGTGAGGCACTTCCGTCGATTGTTGCTGTTTCTCAGGTTGAATTGCGAACGCGTCTTCGTGGTGAGGAGTTAGGAACGCATCTCTCTTTATCGGGATCGCGCTTTATTAGTCAGGAACCATGTTCTTGTCCGGTAGGAAGTAATTTCCTGATTGAAAATCTGTTCTATAATGTTCCCGCACGTCGCAAGTTCCTGAAGTCGAATGCTACAGAATTGAATAATATTGTGTTGGCTTTTCAGCGTATTGCCCTTGTCAATCCAGATATTTCCTTTACGCTTCATAGCAATGGCTCAGAACTCTTTAATCTTCGTGCAAGCAATCCCAGACAGCGTATCGTGGATATCTTCGGTAAGCGTCTGAATCAGGATTTGTTACCAGTGAGTGTTGAAACTTCTATCTGTACGATTTCTGGCTTTGTAGGTAAACCAGAATCCGCTCGTAAAAAGGGGGCTCAGCAGTATTTCTTTGTGAATGGGCGCTATATGAAGCATCCGTATTTCCATAAGGCTGTGGCAAATGCGTTTGAAAGACTTGTTCCTACAGGTGAGCAAGTTCCATATTTCATATATTTCACAGTTCCTGCTGGGGATATTGATGTGAATATCCATCCTACTAAAACGGAGATAAAGTTTGAAAACGAACAAGCAATTTGGCAGATTCTGCTTGCAGCAGTAAAGGAGGCTGTCGGTTTGTTTAGCGAGGTAACTGCCATTGACTTTGATACTGAGGGAAAACCAGAGATTCCTGTTTTCGATCCTCATGGAAATCCGTCGGCGCCAACTGTCAACTATAATCCTCAGTATAATCCTTTTAAGCAGTCGGGAGCGCCAGAACGACCTAAGGCAAATGTGGACTGGCAGCAGTTATATGACGGTTTGATTCTCCGAAAGCCTGAGCAAATAGGGATTTTTGAGGACCAAACGTCAGGAGATACTCCCTCTGAGAGTATTATTGCTGATAAGGCCCCTACTCACTACCAATACAAAGGACAGTATATCATGACGGCAGTGAAGTCTGGTTTGATGGTTATTGACCAGCATCGCGCGCACGTGCGTATATTATATGAGGAGTATCTAGAGCGTCAGAAGAAACGTCAATGGACGTCCCAGAAGTTGTTGTTCCCTGAGATTATCCAGTTGAGTTCTAGTGATCAGATGGTTTTCTCAAAGGTTATTGAACAAATGCAAACTATGGGATTTGAGTTCTCAGATTTGGGAGGCGGCAGTTTTTCTATAAGTGCTGTACCGACTGACCTTGATGGCTTGCGGCCTGTAGAACTTGTACACGATATGATAGCATCGGCTGGTGAGAAGAGCAATCTGTTGCGTGAAGAGATTGAGAAGACACTTGCTCTTACTATGGCTCGCAATGCTGCTATACCTTATGGACAAGTGTTGACCAATGAGGAAATGGAGAATATCGTAAATCGCCTTTTTTCATGTTCAAATGTAAACTATACTCCTGATGGGAAATCTGTACTTGGGATTCTCAAACAACAGGATATTGAACATTTGCTTACTTGATGGATTTGGGCTGATTTTCCCATAAAATAAGGGAAAAATAATCCGAAATCTCTTCAAAATGCCCTAAAAATCACCTTTTTTGCGAAAAAAACACGATTTTTTTTCGAAAAAATGTTGTCAATTAAAAATATTTATTAACTTTGTACCCGATTACGGGGTGTTCCGTATGGTAAATATGATTACATTTTTTGATTAATTAATTAATTATAGTTATGAAAAAGTTTCTGATGATTCTGGCTTTTGCCAGTGTTTCCATGGCCTCTATGGCACAGGAAGATCCTACACTTAAGTATAGTGTAGCAACAAATTCATTCTGGAGCAACTGGTTCATCCAGGCTAATGCTTCTTGGAGCGCTTTCTATTCTAACGAAGAGAAGGATATGGATTATGCAAAGAGTCCTTTTAAGGATTTCCGCAGTGCTCCTGGTTTCTCTGTAGCAATTGGTAAGTGGTTTACTCCTGGCCTCGGTCTCCGTACAAAGGTTTCTGCTATGAATGGTCGCAGTGTTCTTAGCGAGGACAAGGATTTCAACAGCATTAAGTATTGGAATGCTCAGGAGCAGGTTCTCTTTAACCTCAGCAATATGCTGTGTGGATATAACGAGAGCCGTGTTTGGAACTTCATTCCTTATTTTGGCGTAGGCTTCACACGTAACTGCTCTTACAACACTTATGAGCTGATTGGTAGTGCTGGTTTGCTGAACACATGGCGTCTGTCAAAGCGTGTACTCCTTAACCTTGACCTCGGCTTCAATATGTGTGGTGACGACTTCGAAGGCCGTGTATGGGATAATGCTGGTGTAGGTGGAAAGCCTGCTCCTTCAAACCACGACCGTTGGTTCGCTGCTGAACTCGGTTTGACCTTCAACCTCGGTACTGTAGGTTGGAACAAGACTCCCGATGTGGACGCTATCAAGGCCCTCCATCAGAGCCAGCTCGACGCTCTCAATGCACAGCTCAACGATGCTAATGCTGAGAACGCTCGTCTGAACGCTCGTCTGCGTGAGGCTCTGGCTAACCAGAAGCCCGCTGAGACTCCGAAGGCTGTCCGTGAGTTCGTTACCACTCCTGTTTCAGTGTTCTTCAACCTTGACAAGACAAACATTGCTTCTCAGAAGGACCTCGTAAACGTAGAGGGTGTTGCTAAGTACGCTAAGGAGAACAATACTAACCTCCTCGTAACCGGTTATGCAGACAGCGCTACTGGTTCAGTTGAGCACAACCAGTGGCTCTCTGAGGAGCGCGCTAAGACTGTAGCTGAGGAACTCGTTAAGCTCGGCGTAAGCCCCGATAAGATCGAGACAGCAGCAAAGGGTGGTGTTGATGAACTTTCACCCATCTCCTTCAACCGTCGTGCTACCGTTCAGGTTAAGTAATCTTTCTTAGGAAAAAGAAATTTGCATCTTCTTAGATGCAGTGGAAATAACCATGTAGAGTCGGGATTTCTCTCGATTCTACTTGGTTGTTTTTATTTGTTTAGGTACATTTCTTCTTTCTAATGATTCTGGATCTAATTGAATAGTATCAAAAACTATGGTTAAGTCGCTTTTCCTTTGTTATGGTTTGAACATTTAATCAATGTTATTTGGTAAGCGTTATTAAATAATTATTACTGTCCGCTAAACCATAATCCTCATAGCCCAACTTCTTGACCGTCAGAAGTTGGGCGTTTTTACATTCTTGTACAAGCCCCCTCAGTCTTTTCCATCATCCGCTGGAGGTGCTTCCGATACTTCCGCCAACATGAT
>JAILFH010000104.1 GCA_024697645.1 Prevotella sp. | reverse complement strand
TCCGAAAAAATGTGTACTTTTGCCCATGGTTATGTTTGTTTATGTTTGGCGACTGCAAAGATAACCAAAAGGGCTGACACCTTTGAATGGTGACAGCCCTAATTTTGTCTGATGCATCAATGTTTAGCGGACAGTAATAATCTTTTATAAAGACCATCTCTTTACCCTCTCAAGCAAACCTATATGCCTTATATAAAGAATGTTTTTATTATGTCCTTATAAAGAATTTTTTATGGAGTTAGAGTAGAGACATGGGGCAGAACTGCCTCGCCCCGTTTTTCCGCCACCCAAATGAGAAATCAGCAAAATGTCACATGTCAAATGTCACATGTCACATTTAGTACGTAACGACCCTCAGAAACTACCCTTACATCCTATAGGTTATATTATATTATAATATATATTATAATATAATATAAAAATTACTATCTTACTAATTATTAGTTTTTCTTATAAGTTTACTTACAATCTCGAAGTGAGTGCGTAAAAATGTAGTATTGAACCTACCTAAATGTGACATGTGACATTTATTTTGTGACATTCGGACTGCTCCCATTTTCAAGAATCCCCTATTTTAGGGCGTTTCCAGTAATTCGCCCCTGAAACACCCTGCTCAAAACGTCATAATTTAGCGATTTTTGGTGCTATCTACGTGCAGAAAACTGGCATCTTCGAACACAAAACCGCGTTTTCTCTGCCCAAAGTGCCGACTTTGCAACGAAAACCCTCGTTTTTTTGCACTATTTGTCAATATTCTATTTTTAACTTATATCGCTGATTATCAGTGTGTTAACTATAAATTGGTGTCTAACTTTCAGTTTGAAAGCAGATTTTCCGATTTTGTCAAACATTCCGCTAAAATCCCCATTTTTCCGCCTTTTCCGACCTCAAACAACTTGCACGCAAAGTGCCGATTTTTGCAAAGAACATGCCGATTTTTGTTGAGAAGTACCCTTTTTTTGTCAAGTAGTGGTCGATTTTTGCATAGTAGTCTTCGTTTTTTTGGGTCAACAGTTGATGATTATTTTGTTCAGCAGTTGATGATTTGTGTTGAGCAGTTTTCGATTTTTTGAACTTCTTTTTGCCCCAATTTCATTCCTCTTTTTCCTTCCGACTGACCCGTAAACGAACGAGGGAAATTTTTCCCCCGTTGCATCTTTCTTCACAAAATCCCTCTTTTGCTCATACAACGCTCTTACAAAGTTATGCTTTCGACTTTACAAAGCAATCCTTTCGACTATGTAAAGGCATCCTTTCGACCATAGAGAGATGTCCTTTTGACCATAGAAAGCATGCCTTTATAGGGGTATAAAGATGGTCTTTATATAGGTATAAAGATATGCTTTGTAAGGTACAAAGGTATCCTTTGTAGAGTATAAAGGCATGCTTTGTGTAAAAAGGGGGAAATCGTAGGGGAAGAAGGACTTCCTTTCTTTATTCAGAAGTGCTCCCACTATTTGTTAAGAAGTGCTTCCACTATTCGTTGAGATGGATTATCTCTATTTATTAATTAAGGTATTGGCCTGCTGACGGCCAAGAGTCGAGGTCGTCAATAGGGGATAAGTTTCTTGACTGATGAGGCTCGAGATTATCAATAGGGTGGAGGTTTACTGAATAATCAGGGTCGAAAGGCGCTCGGGGGCGAATAATTCGCAGGCAACTTGATGAATGTCCTCAGGCGTTACAGCGTCGATGCGCTCGCAAAGTTTCTCAAGGTCGTTCTCCCAGCCATAGTGCAGGAAACTCTTGCCAAAGTCGAGCGAGAATTGTTCGCGATTGTCGACTCCAATGCCCACTTGACCCTTCAACTGACGTTTTACGGCAGTCAACTGGCGCTCAGAAAGCGGCGATTGCGTGAGTTTGTCGAGTTCGCGGCGCACAAGACGCTGACATTTCTTGACGTCGTGATGGTCGCAGCCGAAATAAATCGCGAATGTGCCAGCATCGCCGTAACTCGTCATCGAACTCTCAACGGTATAGACGAGTCCGTTCCGTTCACGCAGCGAGAGGTTCAGTCGGGCGCTCATGCCCGGTCCGCCCAGTAGATTGTTGAGCACGAAGAGGGGAATTCGGTTCTTGTGATGAATGCTGTAGGCTTGTGTTCCAATCATCACGTGAGCCTGATGGGTGTTCATCTGAATCACCTGATCCTTTCGCTCACCGACGTTTTCCAGCGGTTTCAGTTGCTCTTTGGCAGTCTTGCCTTCAGTCGGAATCGCAATATTTAACGCCGACATCACCTTTTCCAGCGTTCTGACCAACCAGTTGAAATCCAAATCGCCCGATGCAAAGAAAATAGCGTTGTCGGGTGTGTACCAACGACGGGCAAAACTCCTCACGTCTTCTGCGCTGAACCCATTCACGTGCTTCGCCGTTCCGAGAATATTGTGACCAAGCGGATGGCCCGGGAAAAGCAGATTCTCGAATTCGTCGTAGATGAGTTCCGAAGGAGTGTCGTTGTAACTCTCGATTTCATCGCAGACAACAGCCTTCTCGTGCTCAATCTCGGCTTCGGGATAATTGCTGCAGAAGACGATGTCGCAAAGCAAGTCGACTGCACGACGGACATCCTCGCGCAATACGGCAGCATAGTAGGTTGTGCCTTCCTTCGTGGTGAAGGCGTTGAGGTCGCCGCCCACACATTCCAGATGACTGATCACCTGAAGTGCCGAGCGTCGCTGCGTTCCCTTGAACGTCATGTGCTCGCAGAAGTGAGCCAGCCCTTCTTCACCCGGCCGTTCGTTGCGCGAACCTGCAGCAATCTGAAATCCGCAGTAGACCACTGGCGAAGTTCCGGGTAGATGAATGATGCGGAGCCCATTCCGGAGCGTTGTTGTGTTATATTTTGTCATTTGGCTGCAAAATTACTGAATTTCATTTTGATATTTGCGCTTTTTTTCGGAAATTTGCATGCGAAAACAAAATAAGACCAACCAACATGCGCAAAGTCATAGGAATCGGCGAGACCGTTCTTGATATCATTTTCCGCGACGGACAGCCCATTGGGGCTTATCCTGGCGGTTCTACGTTCAATTGTATTATTTCATTGGGACGTTGTGGAGTCGACACGATGTTCATCAGCGAAGCAGGTAACGACCGCGTAGGTCAGACCATCATCGACTTCCTTAAGGAGAATGGAGTAGACGCTTCGGCCGTGAATCGATTCCCCGATTCGAAATCACCGCTGTCGCTGGCGTTCCTCAACGAGCAGAACGATGCTGAATACATCTTCTATAAGGATCACCCGCACGACCGCCTCGACTTCAGTTATCCTGACATTCAGCGCGACGATATCGTGGTGTTTGGTTCCTATTATGCACTGAATCCGGTCATTCGGCCACAGGTGAAAGGTCTGCTGGACCTCGCTCGTCAGCGTGGCGCTATTATCTATTACGACGTAAACTTCCGCCCGTCTCATCGCAATGAGGTCGTGAAACTCACGTCCAATCTGCTGGAGAACCTCGAGTATGCCGATTTTGTTCGTGGTTCGCGTGAGGATTTCGAGACGTTGTTCAAGATGACTGATGCCGACCGCATCTATAATGCGGAGATTTCGTTCTACTGCAAGAAGTTCATCTTCACGCAGGGAGCCGAGCCCGTGGAACTTCGCGCCGACAGTTCGTTGCAGAGGAGTTATCCTGTTCCACCAACGGCGACCGTGAGCACGATTGGCGCAGGAGACAATTTCAATGCAGGATTCATCTACGGTCTCTTGCACGAGGGGATTACCCGCGATCAGGTGGAGATGGGCTTCCGCTCCGAACAATGGGACGCTGTCATCGGCTATGCGCAGCAATTCTCGGCAGAGTGCTGTAAGAGCATCTACAATTATGTAAGCAAAGAATTTGGTAAAAACATGAAGATATGAAACTAACAGAAAAGATTCATTATGTGGGCGTCAACGACCGACAGAAAGCCCTTTTCGAAGGTCTCTGGCCTTTGCCCAATGGAGTAAGTTACAACTCTTACCTGATTAACGACGAGAAAGTTTGTCTCATCGATACTGTGGAGGTTTGCTTCTTCTCCCAGTTCCTCGAGAATGTACGCGAAGTCATTGGCGAACGTCCCATCGACTATGTGGTCATCAACCACATGGAGCCCGATCATAGCGGTTCGCTGGCTCTGCTGAGGAAATATTATCCCGAGGTGCGCATCATCGGCAACAAGAAGACATTCCAGATGATGCAGGGATTTTATGCCATTGGCGACGAGAACGCACAGGAAGTGAAGAACGGCGATTCGCTCAATCTGGGCGAACTCAACGTCTCGTTCGTGATGACTCCTATGGTTCACTGGCCTGAGACGATGATGACGCTCTGTCAAGGCAGCGACACGGTGCTCTTCTCGGGCGACGCGTTTGGTTGCTTCGGCGCATTGAACGGAGGCGTGATTGACTCGCAAATCAACTGCGATGCTTTCTGGCTCGAGATGGTGCGCTACTATTCGAACATCGTGGGCAAATACGGTACTCCCGTGCAGCAGGCGCTGAAGAAACTGCAGGGCGTGAAGGTCGACTACATCTGCGCAACTCATGGTCCTGTTTGGCACGAGTATGCGGAGAAGGTCATCGGCATCTACAACCAACTTTCGCTCTACGAGACTGAGCCCGGACTCGTCATCTGCTACGGAACGATGTACGGCAACACAGAGCGAATGGCCGAGATCATCGCTCAGGCTGCAAGTCGTGCTGGACTGAAGAACATCGTGGTCTATAATGTTTCGAAGACCCATCACTCGTATATTCTGCGCGACGTGTTCCGCTATCGTGGTCTGATTGTGGGTGCTCCGACCTATAATACGGGTCTTTATCACGAGATGGACGTACTGCTCTCAGAGATTGCGGGTCGCGACATCAAGGGCAATCATCTGCTGGGTTGGTTCGGCTCTCACTCTTGGGCTTCGAAGGCAGTTGCTGCCATTGAGAAGTGGAATGAGGAGCGTCTGCACTTCGAGGCTGTTGGAACGCCAGTCGACATGAAGCAGGGACTGAACGACGACATTCGTCAGCAGTGTGAGGCTCTTGGAAAGGCAATGGCCGAGAAGATGCTCGCAGCCGAGTAGGATTTTTGAAGGAATTATCCCCGAAGGGGAAAATAAAAGGGCAGGTAGTGAGAATTTTCACTATCTGCCCGCTTCTTTATGTCTGACGAATGTTGTTTTGTTAAATGTCGGCAGTAAAGTTGCTGGAGTCGTCTTTTTTCGGTCGGCTCAATCTTGTTGCCACTTGGAAAAGAGAGGGCAGGAAGATGAGTAGCGAGAAACCGATAGCGAGATATACCGTCTGCTGATTTCCGAACATATCGACGAGTTTCGCATCGTAGTTTTGTGGTCCGAAATTGCTGCCAACAAAGGCGATGGTGTTGTTGATCCAATGGAAGACGATACCGGGGACAATCGAGTCGGTGCGGTAATACATCCAGCCGAGGAGAATGCCAAACAGCGTTCCGTGAATGAACTGCGGCAGATTGCCGTGAAGAGCACCGAAGATTAGGGCTGAGATGATGATGGCGACCCAATGCCAGCGGTTGTTGAAGAGTTGAAGCAGAGTGCGCAGAACTGCCCCGCGGAACACCATTTCCTCGGCAACGGGCACAAGGATTCCGATGGAGAGATAACCCCACGGTTCTTTCATGATTTGCTCAAACATGCCCATCGTTTCTTCGGGCATATCTACTTCAAGACCTTCAAGCAGCCAAAGCGAAGGGATGATGGAACCACAAGCCAACAGAATCACCCAGAAAAGAGTGAACCAAGGTCGTGAACGGATATAGTCGCGTGAGAATGGCGACCAGCGGCACAAGGCAAACAGCACGATGGTTGCTACGCTGGATATAGCCGATGAAATCACTAATGACATTCCTTCTGAGAGGCCAGAGATTTTGTTGATTGCGAGCATCGCAGCCGTCTGAATAAGCAGAAATGCAATCAGATAGGCTACGATATTGAATATCATATTAAAAGGTTTGTTTCTCATTTCGTTCAGTTTTGTTTTTGAAAATGTTATCTTGTTTGTTATCTTGATGTCTTGTTATTTTGAAAAGTTATTTTGCAAACTTGTTGTTTTGTTTCCTTAAAAAATTACTTTGTTACTTTGGAAACCGTTTTCTTGTCCTTTTCCAATTGCTGACGCAGTGCTTCGGGCGATTGGAAGGGTTGTTCCTCGCGGATTCGCTCGATGAAGGAAATGGAGATTTCCTGTCCGTAGAGGTCGCCGTCGAAGTCGAAGATATGGGCTTCGATGGTTTGATTATTTCCTTTGAACGTAGGCCGCGAACCAATGTTGAGCATTGCAGGCAGAGCATCTGTCGCTGAGCCAATCGTGGCCTTGACGGCATAGACTCCAGGTGCGGGAATCAACTCTTTGACAGACTCGGGCGAGAGATTGGCCGTAGGGAATCCAAGTTTGCGACCTTCTGCGTGACCATGAACCACGCACCCCGTGATGCTATAGGGTCGACCTAAGCAATCGTTGGCCAAAGCGAGATTGCCTTCACGCAATGCTCGGCGAATCATCGAGGAACTGATGGAAACTTCGCTTTCGGGAAATTCGGGGAGCCGAATCACTTCAATGCCTAATTCCTGACCATAGGCGACATAGTCGCTGAAACCTTCAGTGCTTTGGGCATTGCGGCGACCAAAGTGGTTGTCGTAGCCCGTGAGCAACACTTTCACGTTCAGTTGCTGCAACAGAACCTTCTCCATGAACTCGCGAGCGGAAAGCGAAGCAAGCGATTTGTCGAAATGAAGAACCTCACAGCGGTCGGCTCCAACAGCGAGGATGAGTTGTCGTTTCTGCGTGAGCGTTGTGAGCAGCATCGAAGGAGCATCTTCGGCTTTCGGCGAGAGCACTTCACGCGGATGATGGTCGAAGGTGACGACAACCGACTCTAACCCTCTTTCGCGTGCCATTTCCGACACACAGCCTACAACAAACTGGTGACCGCGATGGACTCCATCGAAGAATCCAATCGTGGCCACGCAGCCTGTCAGGTCATTATTAGGTTTATTCATTAGGTATATCGTCTACAGCATCTTCCTCGACAACGAGGTTGTTGATGATGAATTCCTGACGCTCCTGGGTGTTCTTTCCCATATAGTATTCCAAGAGTTTATGCACTTGGTCGGTCTTGTGGAGCGTCACCTGTTCGAGGCGAATGTCGGGACCGATGAATCCAGAGAATTCTTCGGGCGAAATCTCGCCAAGTCCTTTGAATCGGGTGATTTCGGGATCAGGTCCCAGTTCCTTGATGGCGGTCAGTCGTTCTTCCTCACTGTAGCAATAGCGGGTGACGAAGTCCGACTTTTTGATGTTCTGGTTCTTGGTCAGCTGTTCGGCAATCTTCTTGTCTTCAGCCTCCAGCACCTTCTTGTTCTTGATCTTCGTACGGCGATTGCGTACGCGGAAGAGCGGAGTCTGCAGCACGAAGACGTGTCCCTTCTTGATGAGTTCAGGGAAGAACTGCAGGAAGAAGGTGATGATGAGCAGTCGGATGTGCATTCCGTCGACATCAGCATCAGTTGCTACGATGACTTTATTATAGCGGAGCGAGTCGAGACCTTCTTCAATGTCGAGGGCGGCCTGCAGGAGATTGAACTCCTCGTTCTCATAGACCACCTTCTTCGTGAGTCCATAGGTATTGAGCGGCTTTCCGCGAAGCGAGAACACGGCCTGTGTGTTGACATCGCGGCTCTTCGTGATGGATCCGCTGGCAGAATCACCCTCAGTGATGAAGATGCTCGATTCTTCCTTGCGTTCGTTTTTCACGTCGCTATAGTGGATGCGGCAATCACGCAGTTTTCGGTTGTGGAGGTTGGCTTTCTTTGCACGTTCGCGAGCGAGTTTCGTCACACCGGCAATTGCCTTGCGCTCGCGCTCACTTTCCTTCACTTTGTTCTCGATGGTCTCTGCCACATCGGTGTGGATGTGGAGGAAATTGTCGACGTTTTGTTTGACGAAGTCGCCGATGTATTTATTGATAGACTCTCCACCTGGAGCCATTTGCGTGGAACCAAGTTTAATCTTGGTCTGACTCTCGAACATCGGCTCTTCCACATTGATGGCGATAGCGGCAACGATACCGTTTCTGATGTCGCCATACTCGTATTTGCCGAAGAATTCCTTAATGGTGCGGGCGATGTGCTCCTTGAAAGCGCTCTGGTGAGTTCCGCCCTGAATCGTATGCTGACCGTTGACGAACGAGTAATATTCCTCACCGTATTGGTTGGCGTGGGTGAAGGCAATCTCGATGTCTTCTCCTTGCAGATGGACGATGGGGTAGATGGGGTCGTTAGTCATGCGGTCCTTCAGCAAATCCTCAAGTCCGTTGCGCGAGAGAATGCGGCGGCCATTATACATAATGGTCAGTCCGGAGTTCAGGTAAGTGTAGTTGCGGAGCATCGTTTCCACGATGTCGTCGTGGAAGGAATAGTTCTTGAACAGCGTATTGTCGGGTTCGAAGAAGATGTAAGTACCTGTTTCGTCACTGCTGGGTTCGGTGTGGTCGGAGGTCTGAATGCCGCGTTCGAATTTCACGCTGCGCACCTGACCGTCGCGATAACTGCGCACTTCGAAATGAGTGCTCAGGAAGTTTACGGCCTTGATGCCAACTCCGTTCATTCCAACTGATTTCTTGAAAGCCTTCGAGTCGTACTTACCGCCCGTATTCAGTTGGCTTACGGCCTCGACGAGTTTGCCTTGCGGAATGCCACGACCATAGTCGCGAACGCTGACGCGCAGATGATCGTCGATGTCAATCTCGATGCGCTTGCCGGCATTCATGCGGAATTCGTCAATACTGTTGTCGATAGTCTCTTTCAGAAGCACATAGATTCCATCCTCTGCATGCGATCCGTCGTCGAGACGGCCGATATACATACCAGGACGGGTGCGGATGTGTTCTACGTCGGATAGATGTTTGATGGCTTCCTCGCCATAGTCAACGGGAGCCGATTGTTGTATATTGTCTAATTCTTCTGCCATTCTTTTTTATTTGATGCTTTTCTTGTAGCACCTGCGGCGCTTGTGATTCTCGGTGTGGAAGTAACTCCACTGGCCCTGAACGTGTTCGTTGGTTTCCATTTCCACCTGGCTCTCGCCCCATTCAATGCCATACTTGTTGTACCACGGGATGAGGTGATAGAACATCAGTGCGTTGACGCCCTTCGAACGATATTCGGGCAGTACGCCAATCATCTCGAGGTCGACGATGTTGGTCTTGTGGAACTTCAGTGAGCGAAGAAGATGCCACCAGCCGAAAGGCAGAAGTCTGCCGCGACGACATTTCTGCAAAGCACGCGAGAGCGAGGGAATCGTAATGCCCACACCCACGAGTTTATGTTCGTCGGTCGACCAGTCTTCTGCGACCGGGATGAGGTTCAGGTCGGCGAGCGGCAAGTACATATCCACGTACTGGTCAATCTGCTTGTCGGAGAGACGCGAGAACCCATAAAGGTCCTGGAACGTGTCATTGATGAGGCCGAAAATCTTCTTGCCCATTCCGCCTTCGAAGATTTCCTTCTTGGTCAGCGTGCGAACGTGAAGATTGTAGCGCTTCATGATCATTTCCGAGATCTTCACCATCTTTTCGGGCACTTTCTCTGGCACGAAAATCTTGAATTCAACGTAGTCGTTGTCCTTTTCCCAACCACCGAGTTTCTCCATGTGTTCGGGATAATAGGGATAGTTGTAGATGGTGGCCATTGTGCCCAGTTGGTCGAAACCAAACGTGAGCATACCCTCGGGGTCGAAGTCGGTGAAGCCCAGTGGGCCAATCATCTCTTCCATACCCTTCGCCTTGCCGAATTTCTCAACAGCATCAAACAACGCGCGGCTTACTTCGATGTCGTCGATGAAGTCAATCCAGCCGAAGCGCACGCTCTTGCGTTCCCACTTCTCATTGGCGCGATGGTTGATGATTGCAGCCACACGTCCTGCAAGTTTTCCGTCCTTGTAGGCCATGTAGTATTCGGCTTCGCAAAATTCGAAGGCTGCGTTCTTGTCACTGCTCAGCGTGTTCATATCGTCGCTGAAAAGAGTCGGTGCATCATATGCGTTCCCTTTATAGAGATCGTAATGGAAATCGATAAACGTCTTGAGGTCTTTCTTCGTAGTGACCTTCTTAATTTCAATTTGAGGCATTGTTTTTCGCTATTTTTCCGCAAAGTTAATGATTTTCAGCGACAAAACCACGGAAAAATTTGTAAATTTAAACGAGAAATGTTAAATTTGCATCGAAAATATTAAAATTGAACAAAATATTTAATTGAAGCGTATGAAAAAACTACTGACAATCATTGCAGTGGCTATGTTTGCATTCAGCACAGCCAACGCACAGGAATGTAAGGGCAAACTGAAGTCTTGGTCTTACATTGAGGCTCAGGGTGGTCTGCAATTCACTTCCACCGATGCGCCTATCGACAAACTGCTCACTCCGACTGTAGGTCTTTCCTTCGGTCATTATTTCTTCCCCTCAGTGGGACTTCGTCTGCACGCTAACGCTTGGCAGGCAAAGAGCGGATTCGACCAACTCGATCAGTATTACAAGTGGAAGTATGTGACCACTGATGCTGACCTGCTCGTGAACCTCACAAACCTCTTCTCGAAGAGCCCGAAGCATGCATTGAACGTGATTCTCGTAGGTGGATTCGGTCTGAATTACGCTTGGGACAACGATGAGTTGAAGGCCATCACAGCCCAGCATCAGGATCTGAACACCTATCTGGCTTGGGACGATAACCGCATGAGCCACAACATTCGCGCTGGTCTGCGTCTGGAAACTGACGTCACCAAACCCATCGGATTCTCTCTGGAGGTTGATGCCAACAGCCTGAGCGACCGTTTCAACTCGAAGATGAACGATGCTGACGACTGGATGATTACCGCTATGTTGGGCGTAAGTTTCCGTTTCGGTCAGAAGTTTAAGAAGTGCTGCGAGAAGAAGGCCGAGCCCGTTGTAGTTCCTGAGCCCATTCCCGTAGTTGAACCCGAGCCAGAGCCCGTTCCCGAGCCTGTTGTAGAGAAGAAGCCCGAGCCCAAGGTTGTTACCGTGAAGGAGCAGTTGCATGAGGAAATCTTCTACGTCATCTGCAAGAGCGATCCCGAGGTAGGTAAGCGTCAGATGCAGAAGGTCGCTGACTTCATGAAGCGCAATCCGAATGCAAAGGTTGCTGTTGTTGGTTATGCTGACAAGGGCACAGGTAATCCTACTCTGAACATTGGTTACTCGAAAAAGCGCGCTGAGAACTGCAAGGCAGAACTCGTTGAAACCTATGGTTGCGATGGTTCACGCATCAGCGTAGACTATAAGGGCGACACCGTTCAGCCATTTGATGAGAACGACAAGAACCGCTGCGTCATCATCGACGGCGATGGTTCACACGAAGAGACCAAATACGAGTAATCTCTATTGAACAATGAATAAAGTAAGGGAGAACACCGAAACGTGTTCTCCCTTATTTTTTATGTCTTTTCTCTTATTGTTTTATATTACTGTCCGCTAAACCATAATCCTCATAGCCCAACTTCTTGACCGTCAGAAGTTGGGCGTTTTTACATTCTTGTACAAGCCCCCTCAGTCTTTTCCATCATCCGCTGGAGGTGCTTCCGATACTTCCGCCAACATGAT
>JAILFH010000103.1 GCA_024697645.1 Prevotella sp. | reverse complement strand
TATCATGAATCAAGAACAACAAGAGCAGGCATTAGCCAAACTCCGCGAATTGATTGAAGGAGTTATAGAAAGGAAGATGAAGACCCCCAAGGACTTCGAATTCCTTTCTGAATGTATATTCGAGAAATACCACGAGAAAATATCTCCAACAACCCTAAAACGCCTTTGGGGCTATCTATCCGAATCAACCACTCCGCGAAAATCTACGCTTGACATTCTATCCATGTTTGTCGGGTACGACAATTGGAAAGACTTCTGTAAGAAAAATCCTATAGAAGAAGAAAAGAGGAAAGAGGAGAGAGGAGAGAACAGGGATGAAAAAACTCAGAAGAAACGGTTGAGCCCTGCCATACTCTACACCATCATCGCATTATTGCTGATAGGTGCCATTTCAGGCGTTGCCTATCATATAGTTAGTAAATCACCCGATAAAAGCAGTACTTACACGTTAAAGATAGGTGATTCATTTAGTTCGCCTCACGAATACCTCAAACTGTTTGGTATTCATGCAAAGGAAAAGCTTTGGGGGCAGATTCTTCCCCACCATCCCAACATTTCTGTATGGGGACCTGATTATCACAATAAAGAATGGCATAATGAAGGTGACAAATCGAAGATGATGCCAACCATTACCGAGTATTGGAAGCCAGAAGGGGCAGATAGCGCAAGAATAGTTGAACGAAACATCGATCAGTTTAATCACTGTTCTCGTCTGAATGAGATTCGGATTACATTCATGAAAAACCTGATAGACACCAACTATGTGTTCCTTGGTGTCTATCGCTTGTCGTTCGATTTGTCTGACAGTACCAAAGTAATATGGGAACGCGTTGCGAATGAATGCGATCTCAACAATCTGGATTATCTGGAGGAGCTGCGCAACTAAGAGAACTAGAACCCACCCTAACCCTCCCGAAGGGAGGGGACTCTAATTGCCTAAGAAGTGAAAAGCTATTTAACCCTCCCTCACTTCGGGAGGGTTGGGGTGGGTTTTTGTTTTACAATTCCAAATCCCCATCATGGATTTCATGCCATGGCAGGCCTTGCTTGTTGAGTTGCTCAAGGAACGGATCTGGGTCGAATTCCTCTACGTTGAAGACACCGGGCTTGCGCCAAAGACCTTTGAAGAACATCATGGCACCTATCATGGCTGGCACTCCAGTGGTGTAGCTTACGCCCTGCATGCCCGTCTCTTCATAGGCGGCGCGATGCGAGCAATTATTATATATATAATAGGTGTGCTCCTTGCCATCCTTCAGTCCGCGAATGCGACAGCCTATGGAGGTCTCTCCCTCGTAGTTCTCACCTAAGTCTTGCGGGTTAGGCAATACTGCCTTGAGGAACTGCAACGGAACAATCTTCACTTTAACGGAACCTGTACCGTCGACTAACGGGGCCTCGTATTCCACTTCATCAATGCGGCTCATGCCGATGTTCTGAATTACTTCAAGATGTTTCAGATACTGTTGTCCAAAGGTCATCCAGAAGCGGGCACGCTTGATAGTGGGATAATTAATGACGAGCGACTCTATCTCCTCGTGGTGAAGCAGATAACTGTCACGCGGACCAATACCAGGATATGTCAGGTCCTTGTGAATCTCCAGCGGTTCCGTCTCCACCCATTGTCCGTTCTCCCAGTAAAGACCTTTCTGAGTAATCTCGCGGATGTTGATTTCAGGATTGAAGTTGGTTGCGAAAGCCTTATGATGGTCGCCGGCATTACAGTCAACGATGTCGAGATACTGAATTTCGTCGAAATGATGTTTGGCGGCATAAGCGGTGAAAATGCTTGTAACGCCCGGGTCAAAGCCACAACCGAGGATGGCCGTCAGTCCAGCTTCACGGAAACGGTCGCGATAGGCCCATTGCCATGAATACTCGAAGTGAGCCTCATCTTTCGGTTCATAGTTGGCCGTGTCCATATAGTTGCAGCCACATGCCAGACAAGCCTCCATAATGGTGAGGTCCTGGTAAGGCAAGGCAAGGTTCAATACCAACTGGGGCTTGTACTCATTGAAGAGCGCTTTCAGCTGTTCCACATCGTCGGCATCCACCTGGGCGGTCTTGATGTCCATCGTCAGGCCCTTCTTGTGAATAGCCTCCACGATGGCATCGCACTTCTCCTTGCGGCGCGAGGCAATGATAAACTCGTCGAACACGTCGGCGTTCTGTGCAATCTTATGGGCTGCCACGGTAGCCACGCCACCGGCGCCAATCATCAAAATTCTGTTCATCTTTATTTAAATATTATAAGATTTCTCATTTTCTCAATTTCTCATTTTCTCAATCTCTCAAGATTCTTATCCGTCACCTGGTCACTCTCCCGCTCTATCTTCCAACTAGTGCCATTGTCTTCAGTAACATAGATCAGATAGGAAGGATAGAAGCGCGTCTTACCCTGGGCTATGGTACGCTTCAGGAAGTCGCAACGCACATGGCTGGCATCCGTCTTCGTGGCTTTCAAGCGATAACTTACCTGCTCATAGTCGGGCGTCTTCTGCAGGAATGCAGCTTTCGACTCCTGAACCTTCTCCCTCGTCATTTTCATCCCATAAAAATCCACATTCGAAGCATACTCGAACTTGAAATCATCATTCTGACGAAGATTATGAAGGTTATCCCAACTCTTCAGATAGATACGGAACAGTTCTGCATTGACATTAGGATCAGAAGCGGGCTCCGGCTCATTCAAAGAAGGTGTCTGCCCAGACAATCCCAGCAGGGCCTTGGCCTCATCGGTAAGCAGATGTTCGATATCGGCATATTCCAGAAAGGCAAAAGGATATTCTCCCGTCTCTTCATACACATGTGGTATATAGATTGTATAATCGCCGAAATCAAATCTCACGCCGTCTTTCAGGAACAGGGGAGCCCTGGGCATCGGCGGTGTTCCCCTTAGATAGAGGTCAGCCCCTTCCTCACCAAATTTCTCCACCAACTGCTTATCCAGCAATTTCTTCAACTGCCGCACAGAATTGAACATTTCCCAACCAAGGATGCGACCATCGGTCTTACATACCGAAATGTCAATAATGTTGGCATTCGACGTGGCATTACCCACCTGATAGGCATCCCAACTATAGGTGAAAGAAGCGATGCGGTTGCTCTCAAATTCCTTTTTCACACGGTAGTTGAAGAACCAGTTTCCTTCCTCGGCGCCATCCTCAGCAAATTTTTTCATTTCCTCGATA
>JAILFH010000094.1 GCA_024697645.1 Prevotella sp. | reverse complement strand
CCATTCCGAACAGAGAAGTTAAGCCCGCTTGCGCCGATGGTACTGCAATGCAATGTGGGAGAGTAGGTAGCTGCCTTTTTTCGAAAGCGAGTCCTCGCGTGTCCTCAATACAGGATGCGCGAGGCTTTTTTATGTCCTTATTTGGAGTAGATTTTTTTGGGTATATCTTAATATTTTTATTGGATAATAGTATTGGAAAGCATCTTTTCCTCATTGACAAAGTTGTTTGTCACTAACTTGTTTAAAATTATTTAACTGTAGATATTTGTTATTTTCTGTAAAAAAATAGTAATTTTGCATTATATTTCCTTTTATTACTAACCAAAAATTAAATGTATGAAGAAAATCTACCTAAAACAATTATTGTTACTTGTCATGTTATTGGTAACAAGTTCAGTACATGCAGTAGATTTCCCAAAAGTTGGAAAAACTCTAACTGATGGGGAAAAGTACGTGCTTGTAAGTTATGTGAACCCGAACAATTATTTTGCTCGTACAAGTTGGGATGGCGCTTATTACTTATTGCCTTATGCAGAATCTAATTTTGCCAATAATGCATTTACTGCTCATAAAACGGCTGATGGTGAATGGTATTTTTCAGTTGTAGAGACTACTACTTGGGAAGAAGATGGTGAAACTTATACTGAAGAGTCAACTAAGTATATGGGTTTCCATGAACCAGCCAATGACAATCTTAATGCTCGTTTGGGGGCTCCTGCCTATTTCAAGGTTGAGGATGCAGGAAGTGACGGCTTTTATCGCTTGCGTGCAGCAGGTAATCATGGTAATCCTGGTGTAGAAGGAATCTGCCTTCATCTGAATGCTGGAGGTCAATATCTAGTTATTTCAGAGTCTTCTTGTGGTTGGTTCCCCGATGTTTATGGTGGAGTCGAATATGAGACAGATGATGCTGGTGAGAGATATCTGAAACTTGATGAAGAAGGACGTTGTATTCCTCTCGATCGCAGTTCTGAACTTTGGGCATTTGCTAATCCCGATGAATTACCTGCCTTCAAGAACAAACTTGAATTGTACTCTGTATTGCAGAATTTGGAGAAGACCATCGCTAATCTTACCGATGATACTTTCAAACCCGGTTTCCAAGGTGGTCTCGATGCTGCTTTAGTTTATTATAATCAGGATGAGTTAAGTGATGAAGATTTGGCGGCAGCCAAGGCAATCCTTCAGGCTAAGCAGAGTCTTTATGAACAAATTCTTCAGGCACAGCAGACATTAGCCTCAGAACCCGATGCAGACTTACAGGCTGCAGTTGATGCTGCTATTGTAGCATTTAATACAAAGAATACTGTAGAAGAACTAACTGCTGCTCAAGAAGCACTTGCTGCAGCCCAGACTCGCCACGATATGGGCCAGGGAGATCTTACCCGCATGGGACAGAACATGAGTTTTGAAGATCTTTCTTCACAAAACGGCAATACGACAACAGGAGTTGCGGCTGCTCCCACGGGATGGAATCTTTATGTGAATGGTACCCAGGTCGTGACAGAGGATGAAGTCCGTGCTGCAGGCCTTAATGCTTGGGCAGGTATCAATGGTGATGGTACAGGTGCCAAGGATGGAAATTTGATTTATGGTATCTGGAACTCTGGCATTCCTACGATTGAACTCTCTCAGACACTCGAGAATCTGGAAACTGGAACTTATCTTGTGCAGGCTGCAATGATGGTTGGAGCCAATGGTAATGGTTCACGTCGTACTACACAGCGTATCTTTGGTAACCTCAATGCGAAGTATTTCTCAGCAGAAGGGGACTACAATCTTAACGAACTCGATCAGAGCGAAGCATACGCATTCGAAGGATTGGTAGAGCCAACTACCGATACTGAATTGCAGGAAATGTCTGTTCGTGCCTTTGTATTTGATGGTTCACTGACATTCGGATTACGCACTGATGGTAATATTGCCGCTGCTAACCGTACAAGTTCGAATGGTGCAGGTGGTGATGGCTGGTTTAAGGTTGATAACTTCCGTGTTCAGAGTTTAGGTTATGTTCAGGATGATGCACTTGCCATCTATCAGCATTTCTATGATGCTCTTGACAACTCACTCAATAACCAGATGGAGTTGACTATTTACAATAAAGTAGAGGCTCTGCTTGCTAGCACCAAGTGCGATCAAAACAGTTCTGCTGAAGAGATAGTGGCTGCTATTAAATCATTGCGTGACATTTATCCTGAAGTGAAAGCCTCTATTGATGTTTACAATAAGTTGGCCGAGGCCATTGAGCAAGCCTACGAGAACTATGAGGAATATCAGTTCTACGAGGGTGCAGACGATTTCTATGCAGTCATCATGGAAGCACAGGATATGTATGACGTAGGTGAAGCAAATGCCGATGAAGTCAATGCAATGATTAAGGCTCTTGATGATGCATTCCAGGAGTTGAAGATGGGCGGCGTCGCAGTAGGCGTAGACGTAACTGACATCATTAAGAATCCAGGCTTTGAGGATCTGTCTGCTCAGAATAACCGTGAATCGAGTGGTTCAGAGAATCCTCCTGCAGGTTGGAATCTCTATCTAAATGGAGAACAGCAGATTACAGCACCTTCACTAGGATGGTGTGCTATTAACAATGGTGATGACATCAGTGGTTATGGTGTTTATGACGAAGATGGTAATCCTGTCACCGTTCAGTATGTGGAAGGTTCTCATCTTTGGGGAATCTGGAATGGAAATATTCCTGAGGTTGAACTTTCTCAGACCATTACAGGTCTGCCAGCAGGCACTTATGTCCTCTCAGCCAATGTGATGGTTGAGTATCAGTGGGCAGGAAACTGTCTGACTACACAGCGCATTTTCGCCAACGACTATGTTGAGATGTTTGGTACGGAGGAAGACCATGCCGTTAACCTGCCTACCGATGCAATGGCTGCTAAGACATTTGATGAGGAGCACGACTGTGACCTGAAGAAACTTACTTATGCAGGCTATACTTGCACGGCAGATGATCCTTTTACTCACACTCTGCGTCCTATGGAAGTTCGCTTCGGTGTAAGTGAGGAAGGAACTGCGGTTATTGGTTTCCGCACAAGCAATGTTGGTCCTGATGGTATATCTGACACCTCTACTGGACATGGCTGGTTCAAGGTAGATAACTTCCGTCTGTTCTATGAGAGCGAAGAGATTCCTTCAGCCATCAAGGGTATCAGTGAGACTACGACTATAGGTAAACAGGCTGTCTTTGGTATTGACGGTCGTCAAAAGTCGCATTTGGAGCGTGGTTTGAACATACTTCGTACCACAGATGCCAATGGTAAGACAACTGTTAGCAAAGTGATTGTGAAATAATTCTTCAAGTCAATTTATTAAAAGCCATAGCCCCCAGGAGCAATAACTCTTGGGGGCTATATATTATAATAAGGTGTATGTGTTAGGATTGGGTAAAGTGAAGGCTTTAGGTCCAGAACTCTTTTTCGCCCGTTTCCTTCATTGTCCCTTCACAGCGAGGACAAGTGCTTAGATTCCAGATTCTTATACGATCACTGCCACATTGTAGACACAATCTGCCTACTTCGCTTCTATACGACGGAGCGACATCGGCAATAATCCCCCCCACAACCAGATTCTGGATGGTCTTGCAATCAGGACAAATCATCGCAGTAATCTGTTGGCGGAACAATCCTCGGCCCTCATAGACCTCAGTTTCATAACCACAGTTCTCGCATTTATATTTCTTCTTCAAAGCCATTTGCTTATGCTTTAACGAAATGTGGATAATCTGCTTCCCCGAGCCTACTCTCATAGGTAAAACCTTCATAATTGAATGCGTTGAGTTCTTCCGGCCTTGACAAGCGATTTTCGATGATAAAGCGAGTCATAGCACCTCGACAAGTCTTAGCCCATACGGCCTGCATTTTCAATGTCTTTCCCTTCCGAACATAGAATAGGGGCTGAATAATATGTACCTGTTGTCGAACGCGCTGCCATTCGAAAAGATGCTGAAATTCTTCTGTAGCGAGATGAATGAGGACACCATCGTCAGCCTTTACCGCTTCAATTAGCATGTCTGTTAGCAGACTTTTCCAGAATGCAAATATGTTTTTTCCTTCACCACTTGGCAATTCTACGTTTCCCTCCATTCTGTAAGGCCGGATTCCATCCAGTGGCCGTAGCAGACCATAGAGGAAGGAGGTAATCCAAAGATGATTATTAGCAAACAGAAGGTCTTTGTCAGAAAGAGTTTCGGCCTTTAGGTGTTTGTATGCCTGACCATGATAGGCGAGAATAGCAGGAATAGTTGGTGTTTGGTCGAAAAACTGCAGAAATCTCAGTCGATTCTGAATGGCTATCTGCTGGCTACATCCAAGCATCTCGGCAATTGCCTCAGCCGAATATTGCGACATGTCTCGCACAAAGGCCTTGGCCTCATTCTCAAAATGAGGAACATTTGTAGTTAAACTGAATGCTGTCTTCATTTCGTCGTTCATGATTTTAGCGGAGGCAAGTAGTATCTGCATATCTCGTTGGTTATTTCGTAATTCGTGCCAAATAGTCGTAATTATTGCCTGGAGCAACGATTTCAGCGCGGTAACCATGCTCAGCAGTTATTCGCTTCAATGTGTCAGGGTCGACATAGAGCCATGAGAAAGGCAAACCGATTGTGTCTCGATATTGCATCTGAAAACTAAGTTCACCATAATAGTTGCCAGTTTCAGGGAAATCGAAACTACCATCCTCATTTTCAAATACATAGCAAATATCGGTAGAGTCGCAGAGAAGTTGACCTCCAGAAGCCAGTATTTTGTCGAGTTGGTGGAAGAATTCAGGCATTCTGTCCATTGTGCCGACTATACCAATACCATTCATCAACATAAGAATCGTGTCAAACTGCTCTCCGTCCAACGAAAAGAAATCTTGTTCCAGAACTCGTTTCACACCACGTTCCCGCATCGTTTGAACGGATTGTTGGGAAATATCGATAGCAGTTACATCAACCCCTCGTTGCTGAAGAGCAAGAGAATGACAGCCCGATCCTGCTCCAACGTCGAGAGTTCGGCCTCTTGCGAGATCGAGCGCGACGCGTTCAATGGTGGGCATTGATTCATAGTCGCGGAAAAGAACATCCAAAGGCATTTCGTCTTCATCAAACATGGGTGAAAACACCCTGAGACGTTCAGCCTTGCCTGTTTTCCAATATTCGGCAATTGCCCTGCCCATCGGATCTTGTTTTCTGTTCATATTATGGTGGATGATTATTTATTTCCAGTTGAAATTCTCTTTTCCTGCGCCCACTTCAAAATGATAGCGGGCAATGCCTAAATCAACGTATGAGAAAAATCCTAGTCCAGTAGTTGCTTCCACTACAGGCAGTTGTCCTTCTGATGTGTGAAGTGTGAAGTGGAACTTCTGCTGATTAATGGCAGTAGGGGCAAGCAGTGCTGACTCAACTCCATTTCGGAACCATTCTGGCACAGGTTCGCTGGCCTTTGCAACTTGCTTGTAGGTTTTTCTTTTGTGGTCGCTTCCCTGAGAGGTTCCATAGCCTAAAGCAATGACGCAACGCAATCTTTCTCCCTCTTTTAAGTTAATCGGAACAGGTGATTTTCCAAAGGTAAGTCCTACCCAGCAAGTGTTCAATCCAAGCGTCTGGGCAGTTAGAACAAGTTGTTCCCCGTAATAACCAATTAGCATGTCCGCCTCATGACCCTTAGGAGCAGCGATTGCAATGTAGTTGCTAACCCCTGAAAAACGTCCATAGCGAGCCAGACGTGAACTAAATGCTTTCGGTTCGTCGGTAACGATTTGGAATTGTAGTCCACTCTTATAGTTGAAAAGGCTGGCCATGTCAGTCAGACGGGCCAGCTTTTCCTTTTCTATTGAACGTGCGTCATAGTTCCTTACACTATGTCGTCTCTCAATGGCTTCTTTAATAGTCATCATCGTCGCTTACTTCTGCTGCATCGAGACTCAAATCGTCAGGATCGGTCTCGAACGTTGTCCGATAACTTTCCTCTGTGAGTTTGTCCTCGTCGAAGTCGTCGTCATCATCCTCATCTTCATATCTGTCGTTCTCTTCGGGCAGGTCCTCTTCGTCGTCGAATTCACGCTCCTCATCGGTTTCTTCATCGAATTTCATTCGTGGGGGTTCAACAACGGGTTTCACCTTTGCAAAGATTGCTTCAACCCAGGAGCCTTTGGCAATTTCAAGTACTTCGAAACCATCGGCCACCTTCTTCTCATAAAGACCTCCAGCCTTGTGAAGACGGTCCTTGGGCAGGGTAGTGGTGCTGATATCAAAGCCGCTCTCAATGATGTCCTGAATGCTTTGTGAGAGAGAATCCCAACCACCACCAAAGTTTCTGTCGATTACTTCCAGCAATTTTGATGCAGAGATGTGTCGGATGTTTTCATAAGTCAGATCGGTAACACGCATGATTGGACGCTTCTTCAGAGCAATCTTCATCTTCGTCTTCTCGTCAGTCTTTAATGTTCCAATCTTATAGTCACGAGCCTCATACTTCTTAATGACTTCAGGTTTGTCGATAACAATCTCCTCAAGTTCGAAAGCACTTCTGATGATATCGATATAGTGGCGCATGTTATCCTTCAGGTCAGCATCTTTTTCTGCTGCTTCCCAAAGGCGAAAAATATCATTTTCCTGCAGATCCCATACGCTGCTCTTGGTAATAGTCTTTAGTGACTGTGTTTTTTTGTCTATTTGTTGCTTCATATATAAATACTGTTTTTTCTGCTTGCAAAAATAAGTACTTTATGCTGAATTAGCAAACTTTTTTTCATGTTTTTTTCTGAAATCATAGAAAAATTGATTTTCTTCAACTTTAGTTTTATAGTTACGAATTCAAATCAATATTAATTTGGATAAAAGGACAGGCCGTTTGTACGAACATTTTTTCCTTTTTCCAATTTTTTTCAGGCATTGGGGAGAAGTTGTCTAAGTATGCTGGAGAATAACTCCATCAATGGTGGAGATGGTCGAAAATAATGCTTTTTGTTTCTGAGGCAATGTTATATAAAAATAGGTGGTTGACTTTTTACAATCGTATTTCTTTTTTTGTATTCATAATTGAAAAGTTTCCTGAATCCCCTTTGGCTTAAGCTGCTTTCTCAACGGGGAATGCTGAAATGATTGGCTATGAAAATAAAATTCCATTTTTATTTTGCATTGTGCTCACTTATTCGTAACATTGGCTTTGCCGAAGTTACTTTCGCTCGACAATGAAAATAAAATTCCATTTTTATTTTGCATTGTGCTCACTTATTCGTAACTTTGCAAGGAATATGAGTGAACCATTAGCAGAGAGAATGCGACCTCGTACCCTCGACGACTATGTTGGTCAGCGACATTTGGTGGGTGAAGGTGCCGTCCTACGTAAAATGATAGACGCAGGGCGCATTTCTTCGTTTATCCTTTGGGGACCTCCGGGAGTGGGAAAGACTACTCTGGCACAGATTATTGCTAACAAATTGGAGACACCTTTCTATACGCTTTCGGCAGTAACGAGTGGTGTGAAGGATGTCCGCGATGTTATTGAAAGAGCACGGAGCAATCGCTTTTTCTCATCGGCTTCACCAATTTTGTTCATCGATGAAATCCACCGCTTTTCAAAGTCACAGCAAGACTCATTGCTTGGAGCAGTTGAACGGGGTGTTGTGACCTTGATAGGTGCAACAACGGAGAATCCCTCATTTGAAGTTATCCGCCCGTTGCTTTCCAGATGCCAACTCTATGTGCTGAAGTCTTTGGAAAAGGACGATTTGCTTGCATTGGTGAACAGGGCACTCAAGGAGGATGTGGTTTTGCGTGAACGCAAGATTACGCTCAAGGAACATGGCGCAATGCTCCGATATAGTGGTGGAGACGCACGTAAGTTGCTGAACATCCTCGAATTGGTTGTAGAATCTGCTGATGCATCTTCCGAGGTGGTCATCACCGACCAGTTGGTGGAAGACCGACTTCAACAGAATCCGCTTGCTTACGACAAAGATGGCGAAATGCACTATGACATTATCTCTGCATTCATTAAGTCGATACGTGGCAGTGATCCCGATGCAGCCCTTTATTGGATGGCGCGAATGATTGAAGGAGGCGAAGATCCTGAGTTTATTGCGCGACGGTTGGTGATTAGCGCCTCTGAAGATATTGGACTCGCCAATCCTAATGCATTGCTTCTGGCCAATGCGGCATTCGATGCAGTGATGAAGATTGGCTGGCCCGAAGGACGCATACCGCTGGCTGAGGCTGTTGTCTATCTGGCAACAAGCCCCAAGAGTAATTCGGCCTATCTCGGTATTGACTCAGCATTGGCAAACGTAAAGCAAACGGGTAATTTGCCTGTGCCGCTTCATCTCCGCAATGCGCCTACGAAATTGATGAAGGATTTGGGGTATCACGATGGATATAAGTATTCCCACGACTTCCCTGGCCATTTCGTTGAGCAGCAATATCTGCCAGATGACCTAATGCAGACGGCCCGTTTTTGGCATGCTCAGCATTCGCCTGCTGAGGAGAAACTCTATCAGAATATGCTGTCTAAGTGGGGTGACCGATTCAAGGAGTAATTATTCCGAAGAAAGAACTATTGATGACATAATATAAAACTATTGATGAAAATGAAAATTGTTGAATTAGATGCTTATGCAGCCAATCCGGGCGATCTGTCATGGGAACCGCTGCGCGAATTAGGAGAACTTGTTATTTATGAACGCACGCCCGCCGAATTGGTGGTGGAGCGCGCTAAAGATGCCGACGCTATTTTAATAAATAAGGTATTTATCACGGAAGAGGTTCTTGCCCAACTTCCTAAATTGAAATATATTGGTGTACTGGCCACAGGCTATAATGTTGTTGATACGGCTGCGGCAAGTCGTCATGGGGTAGTAGTGACCAACATTCCCGCCTATAGTACCGACAGTGTTGCTCAGATGACATTTGCCCTGATGCTTACCATCGCATTCCGTCCTGAGCATTATGCGCAGGAGAATCGAAACGGCCGTTGGAGCAATAATCCCGATTTCTGCTATTGGAATACGCCGCTGATTGAACTTTCGGGAAAGGTTTTGGGTATTGTCGGTCTTGGCAATATCGGAATGAAGGTTGCAAACATTGCCCGTCAGTTTGGTATGGATGTATTTGCTTGTACCAGTAAGAATTCAGCCGATTTGCCAGATGGCATTCAGAAGACGACTATCGAAGGCTTGTTTGCTGTCAGTGATGTGGTTACATTGCATTGTCCGCTCACACCGAAGACTCGCCATCTGGTAAATGCTGAGACCCTTGAGAAGATGAAGCCCGGTAGTATTCTGATTAATACAGGACGCGGTCCGTTGGTCGATGAGGAAGCCGTTGCAGAAGCCCTTGCCAGTGGCCATTTGGCCGGCTATGGAGCAGACGTAATGGCCGAAGAGCCACCAAGGGCTGACAATCCTTTGTTTAAGCAGCCGAATGCATTCATCACTCCGCACATTGCCTGGGCAACGCGTGAGGCTCGTCAGCGACTAATGGATATTGCTGTCGCCAATATCAAGGCATTCATGGAAGGTACTCCACAGAATGTTGTGAACGAAATGTAATTAAGGGATTCCCATGAACTACGATCCGGAATTAGTAGAGACCGTACAACAAATTATTGAATTCCTCGGCACGTTTGCCTTTGCTATTTCAGGTATTCGACATGCTGCCGCCAGTCGTTTCGACTGGTTTGGTGGCTTTGTCTGCGGCGTGTGTGTGGCTATTGGTGGTGGAACGATTCGCGACGTGATGTTAGGAGTTACTCCTTTCTGGATGACTTCTCCCTTCTATCTTGTGTGTACGGCTTTGGCACAAGTTTTTGTCATACTTTTCGCCCGTTCGTTGAAGCGACTCGATAATGCTTGGTTTGTGTTTGACACATTAGGTCTTGCTCTTTTCACTATTGCCGGATTGCAGAAGACGATTGATTGTGGCCATCCGATGTGGGTTGCCATTATCATGGGTTGCATTACGGGTAGTGCAGGTGGTGTCATTCGCGACATTTTCCTGAATCGCACACCACTTATCTTCCGCAAGGAAATCTACGCAATGGCAAGCATTGTAGGAGGCATCTTCTATTGGGCGCTTCTTCAGGCTCAGGTCAATGTTGGTCTTGCTTCGGTTTTAGCGTTCGTTTTCATTTGTTTGGTACGTGCTCTGGCCATGAAATATCACATTTCATTGCCTCAATTGCGGAGTGAAGAATAGGGCGTAGGCTTAGTTTTTGGTCAAAAAAATATAAAAAGACTATACTGCAAGATAAAAACCGAAGGAAAAATTTTGATATTTTGCTGAATTGTAGTACCTTTGCAGCCGCTATTACGAGATAGTAGCATAAAATTCAATTCTAACAACAAAAATCATTCATTAAAAAATGGCAACAAAAATCAGATTGCAGCGTGGCGGTCGCAAGGGATACGCAGTTTATCGCATCGTTATCGCTGACGCTCGTGCACCACGTGATGGTCGTTTCACTGAGAAGATTGGTATGTACAATCCTAACACCAATCCTGCTACTGTAGATTTGAATTTCGATCGTGCTCTCTACTGGGTAGAGGTCGGTGCTCAGCCTACAGACACAGTTCGCAACATCCTCAGCCGTGAGGGCGTTTACCTGATGAAGCACCTCCGCGGAGGCGTTAAGAAGGGCGCATTCGACGAGGCTGCTGCACAGGCAAAGTTCGACGCTTGGAAGCAGGCAAAGGTCAAGGGTCTTGATGCTGTTCGCGAGAACGAGGCTAAGGCCAAGAAGGACGCTGCTGCCAAGAGTTTGGAGGCTGAGAAGCAGGTAAATGAGGCTATCGCTAAGAAGGTAGCCGAGAAGAAGGCTGCTGCTGCAGTTGCTGAGGCTGAGGCCGAGGCTGCTCCTGCAGAAGAAACTCCTGCTGAGGCTTAAATTCGACTCATCGCAGAGAATCAAAAAACAATCAAAAAAGTGCTGCATTCAATATCGGATGCGGCACTTTTCCTTTTTATTTAGCCTGTTGCTTTTCTTTTTTTATGACAGTATTGTTTCGAATTGAAAATCAATCACTTTCTGAGTTTGTGACAATTGGGACAAATGACACCCTGTTTTCCTTCTTCTGAGAAAAAGGAGATGCTGTCAGAAAGCAAGTGAAACATTACTATAGACTTATTTGGCTTTGGGCTTTGCTTTTTTCGCAAAGGCAAACAATTCTAATGGCAGGTGGCAATAGCCGTCCGGATTCTTGTCCAGATAGTCCTGATGATAATCCTCCGCACTATAGAAGCAACGAAGGGGTTCCACTTCGACGGCAATGGGTTCTGTCAGCAAGGCCTGTTGTTCGGCAAATACCTTTTTAATTATCGGTAGTTGTTCATCAGTGGTGTAATAGACTCCCGTGCGATAACGGGTACCTTCATCGTGTCCCTGACGATTGAGGCTTGTAGGTTCGATGGCTTTGAAAAACATATTCAGCAGAAACTCCAGATCTACTTTCTTTTCATCATACACCACATGGACAGTTTCAGAGTGACCAGTCGTGTCGGTGTAAACTTCCTTGTATGTTGGATTCTCGGTGTTTCCGTTTGCGAAGCCTACTTCAGTATTCGTAACACCCTCAATTTGCTTGAAGAAATGTTCTGTTCCCCAGAAACAACCTCCAGCCAGATAGATTTCTTTCATTGTCTTTGTTAATTTTCTTGTTGATGTTTTATTAGTGCAAAGTTACGCTTTTTTTCTTAGAATGCTTTGGTTTCCTCAGAAAAATAATTATCTTTGCAACATAATAAAGCAATATTACTACAAACCATGAATATAGCAATCTATACGCTGACCTCTCCTCTTCATGACGAAAATGCAGTCAGTGCGGTAACACGTGATTTTCTGGAAAGTCTCCATCTTGAGCATCAGTTTAAGAATGCCGACTATTCAGATTATGGAACTGCTGACCTGTCCCTCATCTATGTTCGAACAGGTGGAACTGAGGGCGTATTCTATGAACTGTTGCCGCAGTTGCAAAAACAGTCGAGCGAGCCTTTCTATTTGCTCACTTCCGGCAAGAGCAATTCGTTGGCAGCCTCGATGGAAATCCTTTCCTATCTGCGCCAGCATGGGCTGAAGGGTGAAATCCTTCATGGTAGTCCTATGTATATTCGCCAACGAGCAGAGTTGCTTGCAAGGGTAGGGGAGTCTCGTCGGAAATTGAGGGGAACAAGGTTAGGAATAGTTGGTGCCCCTTCCGACTGGCTTATTTCGAGTGTATTCGATGTTGAGCGTGTTCGCCAGAGTCTTGGGGTCGAATTGGTGTCGATTCCAATGGATGAAGTCATCAGTCGTTTTGAAAAAGTTACTCCAGAATCAGTGACTGAAGAGGTGGACTCAATGGCACAATATGTGGCTCCTCTGAATGCTTCAGACTCACCTGCAGTTTTGCATTCTTTGAGCGATGCTACTCGCTTATACATTGCGTTGAAGAATTTGTCGGAAGACACTGGTTTACAGGGACTTACCATCCGGTGCTTTGACTTGCTGACAGCAGTTCGAAATACAGGCTGTATTGCTTTGGCAAGACTTAATAGTGAGGGCTATGTTGCAGGTTGCGAAGGTGATGTGCCAGCAATGCTTTCCATGATGATTGCTCGCAGTCTTTTGGGCGTATCAGGATTCCAGGCCAACCCTGCCCGTATTGATCCTGAGACTGGCGAGATGTTGTTTGCCCATTGCACTATTCCCCTGCAAATGACATCCCGTTATGAACTCGATACCCATTTCGAATCGGGAATTGGAGTTGGCATCCGCGGGTTTGTTGAAGAAGGTCCTGTGACTATCTTTAAGACTTCCGGACGACTCGATCGCCATTTTGTGTCAGAAGGATTCTTGAAGACTTGTGAGGCTAAGCCAGCTCTCTGTCGCACTCAGCAAGTAATTCAACTCTCTGATCCTTTCCAGACTTCCTATTTCCTAACCAATCCCATTGGCAATCACCATATCATCTTGCCCGGACATGTTGGAAGTCTGCTCAATGCGATGTTCGATTAATCTGCTTCATGTTGGTCTCAAATAGAAAATTGTATAATGAGGACGGCTATTGTTGGAGGAGGTGCGGCAGGATTTTTTCTGGCCATTAACCTGAAAGAGATGATGCCAGAGATGGAAGTTACCATCTTTGAGCGGAGCAAGCATGTGCTGAGCAAAGTGCGCATTTCCGGAGGTGGTCGTTGCAATTGTACAAATAGTTTTCAGCAAGTTTCTAATCTCGCAGACGTCTATCCACGTGGTCATCGGCTAATGAAAAACCTCTTCCATCACTTCGACTATGTCGATGCCTATGATTGGTTTGAGCGTCATGGTGTGCCGCTCACTACGCAAGAAGATTGTTGCGTATTTCCTCAATCGCAAGATTCCCAGACAATTATCAATTGTTTCCTGACGGAAACTCGGCGAAATGGTGTGATCATTCGCACAGGAACCGCAATCAATAGCCTTTCCGAACTTGCTGATTATAATTTTATTGCTGTCACCACAGGTGGTTCCCCCAGTGGAAAGGGACTGAACTGGTTATCGGAAGCAGGGATTGAAATCGTAGAGCCTGTTCCCTCCCTCTTCACCTTTTCTATAAAAGACAGTGCACTTCATAGTCTAATGGGCACAGTTGTTGAGGCTTCAGTGATGTTGCCAGGAACAAAGATGCACGCCTCTGGCCCTCTGTTAGTCACTCATTGGGGAATGAGCGGGCCTGCTATTCTTCGGCTTTCCAGTTATGCTGCCCACTTGCTTCATGAGCACAACTATCAGATGCCGCTTGCTGTGAACTGGGCCAATAGCAGTCTTGAAGAAGTACGTGAGGAATTTCTCGATATTGAACAAAATCATCCGCAGAAGTTACTTTCCTCTATCCGGCCTTTCTCACTTCCTTCAAGGCTTTGGGACTATCTGCTTTCAAAGGCTCTTGAGTCAACGAAACTACCCTGGGGACAATTGGGAAAGAAACAACTGAATCGCCTAGTTAACATCCTGACCAACGACACATATGCAATCAGTGGAAGGGCTCCGTTTAAGGATGAGTTTGTCACTTGTGGAGGTGTTGCCCTTTCGGCTGTTCATTCCTCTACTCTTGAGAGCCGTCAGCGTGAAGGACTCTATTTTGCAGGTGAGGTGCTTGATGTTGACGGAGTAACGGGAGGATTCAATTTCCAGGCAGCCTGGACCACTGCATACACTGTTGCAGAAGCCATTTCCGGCAAACATTTTTAGTCTCATTTTGGCAAATGGGGAAAATAGGAACAAAAATTTGGTGATTTAAGTAATTTTATATATCTTTGCAAATTGAAACAAATTTAAATATAAATAGAAAGTTTTATGAAGAAAATCATGATTGCTTTGCTTGCCGCTATGACGTTGACAGCAAATGCACAAGAAAAGAAATCAATCGAAGTACCAGCATGGATCAACAATGTGAAATTCTCTGGTTACGGCATGGTTCAGTATCAGGCCAATGATAAGGAAAATGCCAGCGAGAACACATTCCAACTGCGTCTTGTTCGTTTGGCTCTTGAAGGACGTATCCAGCAGGATTGGTATTGGAAGATGCAAATCCAGTTGAATGGTAACACTTCGTCGCTCAACGCTTCTCCACGTATCGTTGATGCGTTTGCTGAATGGCAGAAGTTCGATTACTTCAAGGTGAAGGCAGGTCAGTTCAAGCGTCCGTTCACGTTTGAAAACCCGATGCACCCGATTACTCAGGGCTTCATGTCGTATTCACAGCCTGTTTCTAAACTCTCTGGTTTCGGTGATCGCACGGGAGAACAGTCTTCAAATGGACGTGATATTGGTGTTCAGATTCAGGGTGACTTCCTGAAGAATTCTGCAGGACGCAATCTTCTCCACTATCAGGTAGGTGTGTTCAATGGCGAAGGCATCAATCAGAAGGACAAGGACAATAAGAAGGATATCATCGGTGGTATGTGGGTGATGCCTATTAAGGGCCTCCGCATCGGTGCTTTTGGCTGGACAGGTACTCGCTATATGGCAACGACTCAGACCGTTGATGGTGAAACTGTCAATAAGACTGAGAGCGTTCGCAAGAATCGTTATGCACTTTCTGCTGAGTATGCTCAGAACGACTGGACTGTTCGTACAGAGTACATCCACAGTCAGGGCTTCGCAGCCAACAAGGACAAGGGCGACAAGGCTGATGGTTGGTATGCACTTGCCATTGCTCCTATCATCAAGAACAAGATGCACGTGAAGGCACGCTACGACTGCTATCGTGACCAGAAGACATGGGGTTCGTCGAAAACCAACTATGAAATTGGTGCCGATTACGTCATTTGCAAGAATGTGCAGGTCAATGTCGAGTATGCTCGTGTGAACGAACGCAGCACTCACTCCAACTACAACCTCGTTGATGTTGAACTTGACTTCCGTTTCTAGTCTAATCATAACACGTTATATTTTTAATCTAATCAATTATGAACATTCCAAGTGTATTCTGGTTGGTGCCCATTGCATCAATCGTAGCATTATGCATGGCGTGGTACTTCTTCAAGAGCATGATCAGTGCTGATGAAGGAACACCTCGTATGCGCGAGATTGCCAAGTATGTCCGTGACGGTGCTATGGCTTATTTGAAACAACAGTACAAAGTAGTTCTCTACGTATTCATTGCTCTTGCAGCCATCTTTGCCTTCATGGCTTATGTTCTGCACGTGCAGAATCCCTGGGTGCCGTTCGCATTCCTTACCGGCGGTTTCTTCTCTGGTCTGGCTGGATTCTTTGGTATGAAGACTGCTACCTATGCAAGTGGACGTACAGCCAATGCAGCCCGTAAGAGCCTCGACGCTGGTCTGAAGATTGCCTTCCGTTCTGGTGCCGTGATGGGTCTGACCGTTGTAGGTCTTGGTCTGCTTGATATTGCTATCTGGTTTGTCGTTCTTAAGTCTCTTACCGATGAGAGCCTTATTGCCATTACAACCACAATGCTTACCTTTGGTATGGGTGCTTCAACACAGGCTCTTTTCGCTCGTGTTGGTGGTGGTATCTATACAAAGGCTGCCGACGTAGGTGCTGACATCGTGGGTAAGGTTGAGGCTGACATTCCTGAGGACGATCCCCGCAATCCTGCTACCATTGCCGACAATGTTGGTGATAACGTAGGTGACGTTGCTGGTATGGGCGCTGACCTCTATGAGAGTTATTGTGGTTCGATTCTTTCTACTGCTGCTCTCGGTGCTGCTGCTTATGCACTTACACCCGAACTGCAACTGAAGGCTGTGATTGCTCCGATGCTCATCGCTGCTGTAGGCGTATTCCTTTCTCTGCTTGGTATTTTCCTCGTTCGTACGAAGGAAGGTGCAACGATGCGCGATTTGCTGAAGTCATTGTCTTTGGGAACTAATGTGGCTGCTGTGCTTATCGCTGGCGCAACTTTCGCCATTCTCTACCTCCTGGGTGTTGAGAACTGGCTTGGTTTGTCATTCTCAGTTATTTCGGGTCTGGCAGCAGGTGTGATTATTGGTCAGGCAACAGAATATTACACTTCTCATTCCTACAAGCCGACTCAGAAGATTTCTGAGGCTGGTCTTACTGGTTCTGCAACGGTTATCATTAAGGGTATCGGTACAGGTATGATTTCAACTTGTATTCCCGTTATCACGATTGGCGTTGCCATTCTGATGAGTTACATGTGTGCTAATGGCTTCGACCTCTCGATGTCGTCAGAGAGCCTTGCTCATGGCCTTTATGGTGTAGGTATTGCTGCAGTTGGTATGCTTTCAACACTGGGTATCACACTCGCCACAGATGCTTATGGTCCTATTGCCGATAATGCTGGTGGTAATGCTGAGATGAGTGAACTTGGTGAGGAAGTTCGTCACCGCACTGACGCCCTCGACGCTCTTGGCAACACTACTGCCGCTACAGGTAAGGGATTCGCTATTGGTTCGGCTGCTCTGACTGCTCTGGCTCTGCTTGCTTCTTACATTGAGGAGATCAAGATTGCTATGGATCGTGCAGATGTCATGATGACCAATGTGAAGGGTGAGATTATTACAGCCGCTGAGGCTACTATCCCCGACTTCATGAATTTCTTCCAGGTGAACCTGATGAACCCGAAGGTTCTCGTTGGCGCTTTCATCGGTGCTATGGCAGCCTTCCTATTCTGCGGTCTTACAATGGAGGCTGTAGGTCGTGCTGCACAGAAGATGGTTGTTGAGGTTCGTCGTCAGTTCAAGGAAATTGCCGGCATTCTCGAAGGTAAGGCAACTCCAGATTATGGCCGTTGCGTAGAAATTTCTACGCGTGCTGCTCAGCACGAGATGATTCTGCCTTCATTCCTTGCAATCCTCATCCCCATCATCGTTGGCTGTTTGCTCGGCGTTGCTGGAGTCATGGGTCTGCTTATTGGCGGTCTGGCAGGCGGTTTCACACTTGCTATCTTCATGGCTAATGCAGGTGGCGCATGGGACAATGCAAAGAAGAATGTTGAGGAAGGAAACTTTGGTGGTAAGGGCTCGTTTGCTCACAAGGCTACCATCGTTGGCGACACAGTTGGTGACCCGTTCAAGGATACCAGTGGTCCGTCTCTTAACATCCTGATCAAACTGATGTCGATGGTTAGCATCGTAATGGCAGGTTTGACAGTTGCATTCATGTAATCACCAAGAGGGATTCTAAGAACATTTTCTATTAGTAGAATAACAAAAGGGTGTGCCGGAGGGCACTTCTGAGGAATAGTCCTTCAGGCGCATCCTTTTAATAAAAAAGACTACGCTTTATGGCAGAAGAGACTAACACCACTAATGTAGAGCAACAAGAACACACTCATCATCATCACCATCATTCCCATCACAGTAGTAGTGGGAGAAGCCACAGGCATCATCACCATAAGGATGATTCAGAAGTGTTCAAGAACAACAATCTTGCATCGAAGAAGCGCAGGAAAGCAATTAAGAATGTCCTGTTCTTTGTGATGAGCGTTCTTGCCATTCTGATTACCCTCTTCGTGATTTATATCTATATGGTAGATTAGTTCCGAGTAGAGTTAGTCGGTCTTACTCTCATTTGTTGGGTTAAAGGGAATAATAAAGCAGTTCCATCCTTTTTCTATGAAGGATGGGATTGTTTTTTGTTTTAATGTTCCTTGCTTTTGAAGGTCGTGGCACCTTATTATGTAGAATATTATACCATAAGATAAAGCATAAAATTCCTTACAACAAAGCGCATAAGTCTTGAAGTTATAGAGCATGTGTTTAGACCATAAAGAGCATTCCTTTCGACTATACAGAGTTATCCTTTCGACCATACAGAGATGTCCTTTTGACCTTAGAAAGGATACCTTTATATATATACAGAGGATACCTTTCTATGGTACAGAGGTATGCTCTCTAAGGTCTAAAGGTATGCTTTAGTTGAAACAGACAAAATGGCTGCATAAAAAGGCGGCAAACTATGCTGGTTCCTGCGTTTGTTCAATACATCGCCGAAGTAGACAAAGGTATGGTTTCTGTCCTGGTACTCATAATATAAAATATGTAGTAATTGATTAATTGTTGTCCTAGTTTTTGTGTGTGTAAAATTACTACTTTTTTCGTTCAGTTATAATTGTAGTCAGCGATTTTTCTTATATGTTAATACATTTTAACTCTTGGGTTCCCTTACATTATTATTATTTAGCAAACTTTCCTATCAGTCTATTATAATTTTTAATACTTTTGCAGGATAAATTAATGCTTGAGGAATTGCATCAAGACCACTCAAAATCTAAAACGCAAAATACGGGAACTTCTTCGTTATTGAAATCCCATATCAGCAACAGCATGATTATTGTTATTTGTGCTGCTTTTCTGATATTGCTGATGATTATGGCTCAGTATTATTACACGCGTGATTTGCTGAGAAATGAGGTGGAACAGCGAGCAAATATTGAACTATCAGCCCAGGTGAACATGATTGAGCATACGCTCGAGTCTGCTGAGGTTACAATGCAAGACCATCTTTGGGAAATACAGAAAAATCTCTCCAATCCTGATGAACTTTTTGAGGTTACTCGACGAATGATTGCTGCTAATCAGCATGTGGTAGGAGGGTGCTTGTCGTTTGTACCCAATTACTTCCCACAGAAAGGCCAATACTTTGAGCCTTATGCCCACAAGGAGAATGGTGAGATTGTGGTGAGTCAGTTGGGTTCTGAGAATCACGACTATACACAACATCCTGCCTATATTGCCGCCGTGAAGCATCGTCGACAACTTTGGAGTGATCCTTACGTCTATGAGGACGGCAAGCGGCAATATCTCACAACCTTTACCTACCCGCTCATTGATAGTCGGGGAGAGGTGGCATGTGTCTGTGGACTCGATATTGATCTTTCGTGGCTGAACGATACGCTGAATCATGTGATGAACTATCCATCTTCGTTTGGACTGATGCTTACTCAGAAGGGCGAACTCGTAGTGGGAACTCCCACACAGCGTAGCAGCATGAGAGATTTGGAGATGGTGGAACGGGTCATGAATGATTACAAATTGGTGAGTTATGCCGATAAGAACGGAGATAGTAAGATTATTGATTTCACCAACGACGAAAACGGAAGGAAAGGCTATATCTATTTCAAGTCTCTCTCGAAAGATCCTTATTGGAAAGTGGCGATGGTCACTTACGAGGACGAGGTTTTTGCGGCGGTTCATAAAATGCGTTGGCGCAATATGCTGATGTTGTTGGGCGGTCTGATTATTATTTCCTTCATCATCAATCGTTTTGCCCGAAATGAAAAGCGACTACAACTTGCTAATCTCCGAGAGGCTCGTATAGGCAGTGAACTGAGAGTAGCACGTGCTATTCAGGAAGAGATGTTGCCAAAGGTTTCTTTGGACATTTCGCAACGCCCAGATATTGATGTTTGTGGAAGTCTGGAGCCTGCTAAGGAAGTAGGAGGCGATGTCTATGATTATCTCATTCGCGATGAGAAGTTGTTCTTCTGCATTGGCGATGTGTCAGGAAAAGGCGTTCCTGCGGCAATGGTGATGTCAGTCATTTTGTCCTTGTTCCGCATGTTCTCGTCTCATAGTAGCAATCCTGCCCATATCGTTCAGGCTCTGAACGAAGAACTCTGTCGCAACAATGAGAGCAATATGTTCGTGACGTTCTTCATCGGCGTTCTCGACTTGCCGACGGGGCGTTTGCGTTATTGTAATGCAGGTCACGAGATTCCTTTGCTGATTCGGGCAAGAAAGTCGCAGGAACAGACAACAGAAGGTAAGGACGAAACCGGACAGTTGATAAAACTACCCGTGAAAGCAAATTTGCCTATGGGCGTATTCAACGACTTCAAATATGAGATGCAGGAGGAAATGATGGAGTCCGATAGCGTTGTTTTCCTCTATACTGATGGCCTTACAGAGTCCCGCAATCCCAAGAATGAGCAGTTTAAGTTGGCCAACATCATGAATACGCTTCGTAGTTTGGCATCTCAGGACAGTATCACTGCTCAGCAGGTGGTTACGACAATGAACAATGAAATTATTCGCTACATGGATAAAACGGAACAGGCAGACGATTTGACCATGCTCGCCGTTCATTTTGTCCAGATTCAGGAGCATGATAAACTTAGCGAAAGCATCACGCTTCAGAATGATGTTCATCAGGTCAGCCTGCTCAATGATTTCGTAAAGAACAACCTTACTCAGTTAGGATTAGAGAAATCGGCCATACGGAAGTTGCAACTTGCTATAGAGGAGGTTGTGGCAAACGTTATCGACTATGCCTATCCCATTGGGACAATAGGCGATATCAAGGTAGATATGCTTGCTAATGATCAACGGCTCAAAGTGGTAGTATGTGACGAGGGTGTGGCCTTTGACCCGACTGTTGTGGAGAAGGCAGATACTTCAATGGCTGCTGAAGACAGACCCGTTGGGGGACTTGGCATTCTGCTGACTCGGGAACTTGTGGATTCAATCAACTATGAACGCGTTGATGGACGCAATATTCTAACTCTGCGAAAGAAACTCTGACAAACAGAAATTAATTCAATAAGTACAAAACTCATTTAAATAGATTAAGACAATGAAAACAAGCATTCAGGAACAGGAAGGAAAGATTGTAGCAACTCTTGCTGGTGAACTTGATACAGCCGCAGCACTTGAGGTGGAGCAGGCTCTTCAGCCACTGCTTGAGAGCAAAGGACGTGATATCGTGATTGACTGTACCGACCTTGAATATATTGCTTCAAGCGGACTGCGCATCTTGCTCAGCATTCTCAAGCAGGCGAAGGCTCACGATAGTAAAGTCGTGCTAAAGAACGTAAATGACGATATCCGTGAGGTGTTTAAACTCACAGGATTCATCAGCATCTTCGATTTCGAATAAGTAAATTAAGTCAACACCCTTTCAAACTCAAATCATGACGTTATGAAAAGTCTCGTCATCGCACCATTGCTTGCACTTTCTCTGACTGTTGGCGCACAAGAGAAAGCCGATTCTCTTTCTTCTGTTGAGGCAAAGGAGAACAAGTTTACGATTGATCTCGATATGCTCAATCGTGGTGAAATCCGTAAAGGAGGCTTACCCAAAAATGAAAAAGATGATGACTTGGCAGCATTCGTTGTTGAGCGTACATTGTTGGGTGCAAGTTATGAGCGTTCTGGGCTTCAAGCGCGAGTTACTGCTCAGCATAGTGGTACGTGGGGAAGTGACGAGACGAATGCGTTTAACCTTTTTGAGGCTTGGGTGAAGATTTCTTCAAAGACAGGTTTCTTTGCTCAGGCAGGTAGGCAGAGCCTTTCTTATGACGACGAGCGAATTTTCGGTGCTGACGACTGGGCAATGACTGCAATGTCGCATGATGCGTTGAAGGTTGGATATGAGGGCCATGGGCATAAGTTGCATCTCATTGGTGCTTTCAATCAGAATGTAGAAAACATCAACGGCGGTACCTATTTCAAAGGAGGATTGCAGCCCTACAAGGCATTGGAGGCTGTGTGGTATCACTATGACGTTCCGAAGTTTCCTTTGGGGGCTTCATTGCTTTTCATGAATGTTGGAATGCAGGACAAAGGTAATCTAAATGATACCTGCACCCACCAACAGCAGTTGATAGGTACGCATCTTACATTCAAGCCCAAGCATTTCTCGTTTGCCGCTTCTTTCTACTATCAGTTTGGCAAGGATGAGAGCGGATTGCAAATTAATGCATGGATGGCAAGTGCGAAAGCCACATATTCTCCAAATGAACAATGGAAAGTCTATGGCGGTTATGATTATCTGAGTGGTGATGAGTATTTCGCAGTGCCTCCCAAAGGTTCGATAGGTATGGCCCGACATGATAAGATTCGAGGATTTAGTTCCATCTATGGCTCCAGTCATCAGTTCTATGGGGCAATGGACTTTTTCTATATGTCGACTTATGTTGGAGGATGTACACCTGGTCTGCAGAACCTTTATGTGGGAGGAACATGGAATCCATTCAAGAAACTCTCCTTTGATCTTGCTTATCACTATTTAGCCATTGCCACGAAACTGGAAGATTCCAAACGTGCATTAGGTCATGAAATTGAGACATCAGTCACCTATAATATAATGAAAGATGTCTCCGTAAGTGCAGGTTATTCCTTCATGCGAGGAACAGATACGATGGTGAAACTCAAGCGATCTTCTGACAATCGCCAACTTCAGTGGGCTTGGGTCATGCTTTCTGTCTCTCCCAAGATATTCACGACAATGTGGTAAGGGGAGTAAAATAAATGATAGTTTTCCCTTTTGTAATTTTTTCAAAAAGCATAGTTAAGTTTTGATATTAAAAAATAGACAAAATTTTTCTTAAAAACTATATCATAAAGTCTTTAATATCAAAACTTTTCTTTAACTTTGCAGCCATATATTAGGACACGGTATAATTTTGGCTCATTGAGAAAATCCGTGCTAGTCTTTTTCAAGACTCCTATGCATAATAATTGCAAAAAATATTAATAACATAATCCTTATCTTATGATGGAATTTAAAAAGTTGATGATGTTACTTCTCCTGATAGTATTAGGAGGGGTGACGAGTGTGAATGCACAGAGCACAGTATCGATAGGAGACCAAATAACGAGCGAATCGGATTTGGTTAGCGGGACGGCGTATCTTGTGTATTATGTAGGTAATGGTAATCCTGGTTTTATGAAAGATACAGGTTCCGCCTATACTGGTAAGAGTGATGACACTGCTACAAAAGCAGCAATGTATGTTTTCACTAGCAATGGTGACGGAACATGGACAGTTCAGAATTCATATACAAAAAATTATTGGGGAACTCCTACTGCTGCAGCGAATACATATATTGGTTCTTCGACTGCTGGTAATTGGGCTCTGAACTTTTTAGATGGAGGAAATATTGCTCCGAGTTGCAACGGTTATAGTTGGAACCGTAGTGGAAGCAATATCCACCCACATAATCTCGGTACCGCCAATGTCAACCAATTGCGGATATACGAAGTCGGTGAGGAAATCACCGCTATCACTCCTACAGCATCAGAAATCTATACGTTGAACAATACGAATACAAGTCGTGGCGCATTGACTTACGACCCAACTAATAGCACAGTATGGGCATGGTCTAGTGGTAAGAGTGGCGCAACGGCATTTGATGCAACCTCAGCAAATTGCCAATGGATATTCTATCCTACAGGAACAGATGGGCAGTATTATCTATATAATGTAGGTGCACAGAAATTCATTGTTCCTGTCACAGGTGGCTCTTATAGTGGCTATTCTTGGGCATTAACAGATGATGCAGTAGCCGTAACGCTGACTGTTCAGAGTGATGGAACTTATATGGTGAAAACTGCATCAGGCGACATTTATGCATCTGTCAGCAATAATTATATTGGTCCGATTATCAACTACAATGATGTTGGTGCACAGTTCACGGTTACCAAGGTGGCAGATGTAACAACCGAAATCACAACGCAGTTGAATGCTGCGGTGAACAAACTGATTTACAATATTACTCCGCTGTCGGAAGTAGTTTCAAGCGATGGTTGGTATGTGGTGCAGATTAAGAGCAAGAGTGGCTCTGAAGGTTATACAGGGCGCTATGTGTATACCAATACGAGCCTCTACAACGACCTTTATCCGCTTGCCTTCACGGGCAACGTGGATGTGCAACCCGCTATCAGCAATGCTACGTATTATACTTATCTCGACAAGACGAACGGCTACTGGCAGATGCCTAATGGTAAATACTTGGTGCTAAATAGCAGCAATAAGTTCCCGACACAGGCAACTACTGCAGCAACAGTGACGTTTGGATACAATGAAGGCAGTTATTTCAAGAGTGACAGTTATTATGCAGATCCTTATAATAGTGGTTCGAATTACTTCATCGGAGAGACTACTTCTTACCGCACAACCTACAATGTCTATCCCATCTCACTCATAGATGCAGGGCTTGCTGCATGGAAGGTTGTCATCACGAATGGCACTGATGAAACGCAACTTGCTTGCACCCGTGACGACGTGAGCGGTTTGACGGCTGTATATAACAATGGTTATTTCTTCCTTCCTACGGACGTAACACCTGAGTCTTCAGACTTTGAAATGGATGGAATGATTAGTTGCACTATCGATAGTGACAATAATACCATCACGGCTAACTACGACCCAACTATCGGCATCGTTGCCGAAGGCGTTGCAGTGACGCAAGGTTATCAGACCACGGGACAAGGCAATACAGACGCTTTGTTGCTTCGCATGGATGTAACTGCTTTACAAGATGTGACCAATGCCGCGCTGACAGTGACTCTTGACGAGACAACACAACAGAATATCAGCAGTCTGTATGTATATGAGACTACAGAGACCGAGTTCATCGCCAACATCCCGTCAACCAAGTTGGGAACAGCAGATGCAGTTAGTGCATCTACAACTATTTCAATTGGTGCTGTTTCTGAAGGAACTCACTACTATTGGCTCTGTGCCACCATTAATAACGATGCAACGCTTGGAGACATTCTCGATGCTGCATTGACAACCATTAGTTACACCACAACAGAGGTTAAGACGTTGGATGTTACGTCGGTGGGCAATCCCGAAAAGCAAGGCATGAAGGTGTTTGCAATGCAGACATTCCTTGCCAAACCGACGCAAGACGACTGCCGTTTCTGGCGTATTCCTGCTCTGATGAAGGACCAGAATGGCGACCTCGTGGCTGCTGTGGATATGCGCTACAATAGCAACGCAGACCTTGGAGGACACAAGATTGACGTTGTTTCTTACAGAAGCACGGACAGCGGTAAGACTTGGGGCAACAAAGCAACTGTTGCCGCAGGCGATGGCAATTCGGCATCAGCCTATGGTTTTGGTGATGCTGCAATCACACGTGCTGCTAATGGCAACCTTATTTGCGTGATGGCTGCAGGAAACAAGAGATGGTCTGCTGACACAAGCAGCGGAATGATGTATGCGGGTGTGGCTACGAGTACTGATAATGGTGCATCATGGACATTGGTGCCCAATATCTTCACCACGAGCAACTTCTACGATGAAGTGCATTCAACACAAGGTAGCATCGGTTTTGCAAACATCTTCACTACTTCAGGTAAGGGATTGGTGACCAACGATGGTATCATCATGTATACAACCAACTGCCTGGAGTCAGGAACAAGCAGTCCTGCTCTCAACTATATCCTCTATTCTGTTGACAACGGTGTGAACTGGCGCCTGAGCAATGCATTGGCTTATTCGGGAACAGACGAGTCGAAACTCGAGCAACTCAGCGATGGCTCGCTCCTGCTTTCTGTCCGTCAGTCGGGCAACCGTGGATGGAACAAGGCTACCTATACAAATAATGGTGACGGAACTGTAACCTTTACATGGGGAACTCAATACAGATCAGCCGACATTTGGGGCAACGCCTGCAACGCCGACATCATCAACTATGGTCGCGAGATGAGTTTGGGTGAGGATGTGCTTATTCATTCTTACATCAACACAAGTGGTCGTCAGAGCCTGCAACTGTCGATGAGTATTGACGGCGGCAACTCTTGGACGGATGTTTACAACATTCAGCCCAATGGCTCTTGCTATTCAACGATGCAGGTGCTCGCAGACGGAACTCTTGCCATCCTCTTCGAAGACGAGTCTTATAGCGCCGATAATGGCTATGCCATCAACTATGTGACAATCACAAAGGAGCAGGTACTCAGTTGGTATGAGAATTTGACTGACGAAGTTTATAACCCGAATGTTAAGAATTCAGTTCAAGGCTCTTCTACAGGATGTGATTCTTATGGTAGTTTCACCAATGGTAGCAGTAATTGGTATACCACTTGGACTTCAAATGATACATCTGGAAAGGCTGGTGTGACCGTAGTTGCTTCGGGCAATGATCTTGGCTATGCAACTGGTTATTCTCAGCGTGTGATGTCAATGCGTCCAAGTGCAGCCGGAGCAACCGATAATATCACTATTACGGCTCCTGCCGGCTATTATATCGATAGTTACACGATTGGCGGTAAAAATTGGTCTAGTTCCCAGAGTTATAAACTGATTGCTCCTGATGGAACAGAGGTAACAACAGGGACAAGCACCGTTAATTCCATCACGGTAGAGAATGTGAATAGCACAACATCTACATTCCAATTCTATGGTTCGAGTACGACGAATTTTCTTTGCATTACTAACTTTATTATAAAGTTGCGTTCGAAGTATCCTGTCGCTCTTAACGTTGTTGGCGATGCATCATACGCAACGCTGTATGTTCCATTTGATTTGGCAATTCCAAGTAATACTTCGGCATATTATGTTGAACAGGTTGAAAATGGTGAAGCATATCTTACAGAAGTACTAGATGGAAATATTCCTGCAGGAACGGCAGTAGTTATAAAAAACACCAATGCTCTTACTGAAGCAACATTCTCTGTGACAAGTGGTTTGACATCTGTTATTGATGAATCAGCAAATCTGCTTAAGGGAACCTATACGGCTATAGATCTGAATCTGAGTGATAATACATCTTATTATTCACTTGGACGACTGAATGGTGAGATCGGTTTCTACAAATATACTGGTGGAACTATCACTCTTGGTGCCAACAAGGCTTATCTTGATACGACGGTTCCTTCATCATCTTCATCAAGCAAGGGCTTCACGCTTAACTTCGGTGATGTTACAAGCATTGAGCAGATTGAAGGTGCGACCAAGAATACTAACGTTCAGGGTGATAACATCTTTTATAACCTCTCTGGTCAGCGTGTAAGTCATCCGACTAAGGGATTGTACATTGTCAATGGCAAGAAAGTCGTGATTAAATAGTTTTAAGTAGTAATTTCATAAATGATACAACAATGAAAAAAGAATATATAAGTCCTCGTTTGATAGTTCAGAACGTGTATAGTAAATATGGCGTGCTTGACGGAATCGGTGTAGGAGGATCTGTTGCTAATTCTGGTGACATTGGTTTTGCTAAGGAGCAGGATTTTGACGAAGAAGATTTCGGCAGTGGCAATGGCTCTAATGTCTGGGAGGATTAATCCTTTGTCTTTGGGTTAATGAGATTCAACCTCTGAAGAATTAGCTTCCATACAAAAGTATTAACTTCAAAATATCTAAAATAACGGAAGAAACCGTGTGCCAAATTGGTACACGGTTTCTTTTTTATGGTTCGAAAGATGCTTTAGAAGAGAGAGAAAGATTTCAGTTTATGCAAAGATATTCTTAGGCTTATGCAAAACAATCCTCCTTACTAAGTAAAGCAATCCTTTAGACTATAGAGAGCAATACTTTCGACAATGGAGAGGTATCCTTTCGACTATACAGAGGTATCCTTTTGACCATAGAAAGGATACCTTTATAGGGGTATAAAGATGGTCTTTATATAGGTATAAAGGTATGCTCTGTAAGGTCAAAAGGTGTCCTTTATATAACACCTAAAGACGTTGATTAAGATTACTTACTCTTTACTCAAATACTTCGTCAATGCCGAATTCGTCGATGTCTTCATTAAACTCAGAATTGCAGGGATTGAAGTCTTCGGGAACATCGAACTTCACGTCGGGCGAGTAGGGAAGTGACTTATCTGCATAAATTTTCTTCATGTAGTAAGCCCAGATGGGAAGCGCCATCGTTGCACCTTGACCCATAGACATTGAGTCGAAGTGGATGTCGCGATCCTCACCGCCTACCCAGCAACCACTGACGAGTTCAGGAGTGATTCCCATGAACCAAGCATCAGAGTTGCGGTTGGTCGTACCCGTCTTGCCACCAATCTCACCTTCAATGTTGTAGCGATGACGAATGCGTCCTGCAGTACCTTCGTCGACAACTGCGCGAAGAAGAACAAGCATCTTGTTTGCACTCTCGGCACTGATTACCTCATTCATGCGCGACTGGAACTGAACAAGCACGTTGCCTTCGTTGTCCTCGATTCGTGAAACAAACATTGGCGCCGTACGAATTCCATGATTAGCAAAGGTGGTGTAAGCACTAACCATTTCGCCTACTGACACTTCGCAAGGACCAAGGCAGAGCGCCATTGATGCGTGAATGTCAGGATTGCGGATTCCGTATTCGTTAAGAAGATTGACGAACTGCTGCGGATTGAGTTTGCTCATCAGATAAGCCGAAATCCAGTTGCTCGAGTGAGCAAGTCCCCATTTCAGCGTCACCATCTGACCATAACGGCTGCGAGACGCGTTACGCGGTGTCCAGGGTTTACCTGCTACCATGTAGGTGCGCTGCACGTTAGGAGCATAGTCGCAAGGCGAGAAACCATTTTCCATAGCCAATGAGTAGAGATAGGGCTTGATGGTTGAACCAACTTGTCGACGTCCAGTCATCACCATATCATACATGAAATGAGTGAAATCGAGACCGCCCACATAGGCTTTCACATGTCCCGTCTTCGGGTCCATGCTCATGAATCCAGAACGCAGGAAAGACTTGTAATAGCGAATCGAATCCATTGGCGACATGAGCGTATCGATATCACCACGATAACTGAAGACAGTCATATCGATTTTCTTGTGGAATGCCTCACGAATCTGCTCGTCAGAGAGCCCCGATGCCTTCATCGTGCGATAACGCTCACTTTGCAGCATTGAGCGGTTCAGAATCTGAGCCACCTGTGTGGGAGTGAGTTCGCTGGTGAAGGGTGCGTTCGGTTTCGACATCATCGACTTTGAGAACGCAGGCTGCAGGAATTTTGCAACGTGCTGATAGACAGCCTCCTCGGCGTATTTTTGCATGCGAGTGTCGATGGTGGTATAAACCTTCAGACCATCAGTATAGACGTTGTAGGGTTTTCCGTCTTTACGATGGTTCTTGTTGCACCATCCGTAGAGAGGATCCTGTTGCCAGGCGATGGAATCTAGATAATACTGGTTCTTGTTCCAAGAAGGATAGTCAGCCTTGTCAGGACGCTTCGCCATCATATACTGACGAAGGAATTCGCGGAAATAGGGTGCAGCACCATCCTTATGGTCGGTGCGATGGAAGTCGAGTTCGAGCGGTTTGTCGCAATACTCGTTCATCTCTGCTTTCGACAGATAGCCAGCCTTGTTCATCTGCGCAAGTACCACATTTCTGCGGTCGCGGCATCTTTCGGGATAGCGCACAGGATTGAAGAGCGAAGGATTCTTGCAGAGTCCGATGAGCGTAGCCGACTCTTCAACGTTCAGATCGCGCGGCTCCTTATTAAAATAGGTGTTTGAAGCCGTCTTGATTCCCACAGCGTTGTGGAGGAAGTCGAAGTAATTCAGATAGAGTGAGATGATTTCCTCCTTCGTGTAGTTGCGCTCAAGTTTCACGGCAATCACCCATTCGATGGGCTTTTGCAACAGACGCTCAATTTTGGAGTGGGCAGTCTTTGAATAGAGTTGCTTGGCAAGTTGTTGCGTAATGGTAGAACCACCACCAGCACTTGTCTGTCCCAGAATACCGCGCTTCACAATAGCACGGCCAAGAGCAATGAAGTCAATGCCCGAATGTTCATAGAATCGCTCGTCCTCGGTGGCCACGAGGGCTTTGACAAGATGGGGTGAGAGATTGTTATAAGAAACGAGAATTCGGTTCTCGCGGTTGAAACTCCACGTGCCGATAACTTGTCCGTCGGCCGAGTAAACTTGTGTGGCTGAACGACTGATGGGATTCTGCAGTTCTTCGATATCGGGCATATAGCCAATCAGACCAAACCAGATGGCAGCAAAGGCTACTGTCACGAAGATGATAATGCCTAAAAGTGCTTTCCAAAGGAAACTGATAAATGCTCTTCTCATTGTAATGAAATATAATTTTCTGCAAAAATACAATTTTTCTTTTTAATTATCGGCTAAATTAGAAAAAATATGTGTAACTTAGCGCTCGAAAAAGTACATTCAACTCAAAACGTAGATGGAAAAACATAATTTTGTGACAATTGCCGATCTCTCAAAAGAGAAAATCAAGTACCTCATAGAGATGGCAGCAGAGTTTGAAAAACATCCCAACAGAGAACTTCTGAAGGGAAAAGTAGTAGCAACGCTATTCTATGAACCTTCCACCCGCACACGTCTGAGTTTTGAGACCGCAGCCAATCGTCTGGGCGCTCGTGTCATCGGTTTTTCCGATGCAAAGGCATCGAGTGTATCAAAAGGCGAGACGCTGAAGGATACAATCCTGATGGTTTCGAACTATGCTGACGTGATTGCGATGAGGCATCATCTGGAAGGAGCAGCCCAGTATGCAAGTGAGGTGGCACCAGTGCCTATCATCAATGCTGGCGACGGATCTCATCAGCATCCCTCACAGACCATGCTCGACCTGTATTCCATCTACAAGACGCAGGGCAAACTGGAGGATCTGAATATCTATCTCGTCGGCGACCTGAAATATGGTCGCACGGTTCACTCCCTGCTCATGGCGATGCGCCATTTCAATCCTACGTTCCACTTCGTTGCGCCTAAGGAACTGGCAATGCCCAATGAATACAAGATCTATTGCAAGGAGAATGGCATCAAATTCCAGGAACATACAGCCTTCAACGAGAAGGTGATTTCCGACGCCGACATTATTTATATGACGCGTGTACAGAAGGAACGTTTTTCCGACCTGATGGAATATGAGCGAGTGAAGAATGTCTATATCCTGCGCAACGACATGCTTGGAAACGTGAAGGAAAACATGCGAATCCTGCACCCACTGCCACGTGTGAATGAGATTGCCTATGATGTTGACGACAATCCTCATGCCTACTATATTCAGCAGGCCCAGAATGGACTTTATGCCCGTCAGGCTATCTTCAGTTATTGCCTCGGTATCACCCTTGATGACGTGAAGGCTGACAAAACGATTATTGAATAAAAAAGAAAGCAAAATATGGACAAGAGAAAAGAACTTCTTGTGGCGGCCATTGAGAATGGAACCGTAATAGACCACATTCCTGCTCAGAAGACATTTCAGGTGGCAGCACTGCTTGGATTGCTGGATTCGCCGAACCTCGTCACGATAGGTAACAACTACGCTTCGGAGAAAGTCGGAAAGAAAGGCATCATCAAAGTGTCGGACAAGTTCTTCACCGATGAAGAGATTTCGCGTCTGTCAGTAGTGGCTCCGAAAGTGGTGCTGAACATCATTCGCGATTACGAGGTGGTGGAAAAGAAAACCGTTGATACGCCCGATGAACTTCGTGGCATCGTACGTTGCAACAATCCCGTCTGCATCACCAATAACGAGCCGATGAAGACCATCTTCCATGTCGTCGACAAGGATCGCGGTATCTGCAAATGCCATTACTGTGATATGGAACAGGATATGAGCAAGGTGAAACTTTGCTAGAACTCAATTGAATCATTAACAAACAAAATAATAAAACAATCAGTTTCTATGGAAAGAGACCAAGTGATTTTTGACCTGATTGAGAAAGAACATCAGCGTCAGTTGAAGGGAATGGAACTCATTGCCTCAGAGAATTTTGTGAGTGACCAGGTGATGGAAGCCATGGGCTCTTATCTCACTAACAAATATGCAGAGGGTTATCCCGGCAAGCGCTATTATGGCGGTTGTCAGGTGGTTGACGAAGTGGAGAAACTCGCCATTGAGCGTGTCTGCAAACTTTTCGATGCCGAGTATGCTAACGTACAGCCTCACTCTGGTGCACAGGCCAATGCGGCAGTGCTTCTGGCAGTGCTGAAGCCTGGCGATACATTCATGGGTATGAACCTCGATCATGGTGGCCATTTGTCTCATGGTTCACACGTAAATACCAGTGGAATCCTGTACAATCCGGTTGGATATAATCTGAACCGCGAGACCGGTCGCGTGGATTATGATGAGATGGAGCAACTCGCACTGGAGCATAAGCCAAAACTGATTATCGGTGGTGGTTCAGCCTATAGCCGTGAGTGGGACTACAAGCGCATGCGTGAGATTGCCGATAAGGTTGGTGCTCTGCTGATGGTAGATATGGCTCATCCCGCAGGTCTGATTGCTGCAGGCTTGCTCGACAATCCTGTGAAATATGCCCACATCGTTACTTCAACCACTCACAAGACTCTTCGTGGTCCGCGTGGAGGTATCATCCTGATGGGTAAGGACTTCGAGAATCCTTGGGGACTGAAGACTCCGAAGGGTGTGACGAAGATGATGTCGCAGTTGATCAATTCTGCTGTATTCCCCGGTCAGCAGGGTGGTCCGCTGGAGCATGTCATTGCTGCAAAGGCAGTTGCCTTTGGTGAGGCTCTGAAGCCTGAGTTCAAGGAGTGGGCAAAGCAGGTGAAGAAGAATGCCGCCGTGCTTGCCGACGAACTCATCAAGCGTGGATTCCATATCGTCAGTGGCGGTACCGACAACCACTCGATGCTGGTTGATCTCCGCACGAAGTATCCTGATCTGACTGGTAAGGTTGCCGAGAATGCTCTTGTAGCCGCCGATATCACGGTTAACAAGAACATGGTTCCGTTCGATAGTCGTTCGGCTTTCCAGACCTCAGGTCTGCGTCTCGGAACTCCTGCTATCACAACTCGTGGTGCTAAGGAAGACCTGATGGTTCTCATCGCTGAACTCATCGAGGAGGTGCTCAATGCTCCTGAGGATGAGAAGGTAATTGCTAGTGTTCGCCAGCGTGTGAATGAGACGATGAAGAACTATCCTCTCTTTGCCTATTGATTTGCAGAAAGATGATTTGTCACTGAAGTCGGTTAGTCGGCTTTGGCAGATTGTCTGGAGTTATTGAATATCAACCCTTTCGATTCCCCTTCCATCCTCAGGTTTGGGAGGGGAATCGTTCTCAAAAACGCCTCATGGAAGCCCAGACCATTCAGTACGTTCTCGTTGCGGTTTTCCTGTTGTTGTCGGTTGGCTATGCAGTCTATCGCATCCGCAAAGCCATTCTGCAGGCAGACGACCCTTGCGCTGGTTGTGCTGGATGCGTTTTGCGTGAACAAAGGCGCAAACAAGTTGCAGAGCAGCAGAAAAAACATGAAAAGCCTGCATGTTTTAAGAAAAAGTGAAGAAAAAATTTGGTAGAACGGAATAATTATTTTACCTTTGCAGTCGCTAAATGAAACCCTTGAGTTTCTGAAGCAACCAATTTGGTGCGTTAACAAAGCGGTTATGTGTTGGTCTGCAAAACCAAATAGAGCGGTTCGACTCCGCTACGCACCTCACAGGAATCGGGAATCCAATCAAATGGTTCCCGATTTTTTGTTGCCCTATGCGAACGGCTTGAAGTAAGGTCAGGGAAGATTAAAAGATTTATTCTGAAGCAAATTGCAACGGGAAAAGTCCATCAGTAACAAAAGCAAAGTTCGAAAGCAATTTGCAGCCGGAAAGGCGCATAGGTAACAAAAGTGAAATTCCATAATCTGCTGCCAGAAGAACGTTTCTAATGATTGTATATATTTGACGCCCCAAATAGTTATTTATACAGCAAAAGAAATCGGGAACCTCATTGCGAGATTCCCGATTTGCTATAGAGTGGGGCAGTGAAGCAACAGAATTTGTTTGCCTCGCTGCATGATGCTCAATTAGAGTCCCAGGCTTTGCTTGATGGCCTCGAGTTTTTCCTTTGCACCTGCAAGGCAGCGCTCATAGCAACCAGCGCACTTCATTGTGGGATCCTTCACCTCCACGTAGAACTTAATCTTCGGCTCTGTTCCTGAAGGACGAACGCTTACCTTTGTGCCATCTGTGCAGAACCACTGCAGCACGTTAGAAGTATCGGGCATGTCAAGTTTCTCAACTGTGCCGTCAGCATTCTTCTTCTCCAGTGTCTGGAAGTCGCGAGTGAATGCAATCTCAGAACCGCCCAGTTCTGTTGGAGGATTCTTGCGGAAGTCAACCATCATCTGCTTAATCTCGTCGGCACCAGTCTTACCCGGACGAACGACATTAACAGTGTGCTCGAAGGAGAATCCGTACTCAACGTAGATGTCCATCAGCAGGTCATAGAGGGTCTTGCCATTATCCTTTGCCCATGCAGCAATCTCGCAAATCAGGCAGATAGATGCTGGTGAATCCTTGTCGCGAACCTTGTCGAACGGCAGGAATCCGAATGATTCCTCACCACCACCGATATATTTCTTGACGCCCTCGTCCTTGCGAATCTCGTTGGCAATCCACTTGAAACCTGTGTAGCAGTCGCGAAGTTCTACGCCGTTCTTCTCGGCAATCTTACGAATCACTTCAGTTGTCACGATGGTTTTCACGAGGAATTCGTTGCCCTTCAGTTGGCCAAGTTTCTTCTTGTTGGCGATGATATACCAGCAGAACATCATGCAAGTCTGGTTACCATTGATGATTTCCCATTCACCCTTGGCGTTGCGGCAAACGATAGCGAGACGGTCAGCATCGGGATCGGATGCAATCACCAGGTCGGCATTCAGGCGTGTACCAAGTTTCATACCCAGCGTCATTGCCTCTGCATTCTCTGGATTCGGCGAAACAACTGTCGGGAAGTTTCCGTCGATAACCATCTGCTCGGGAACAACGTGGATGTTCTGGAATCCCCATGAACGAAGAGCCTCGGGAATGATTACGCGACCTGTTCCGTGCATAGGAGAATAAACGATGTTCAGGTCCTTCTGGCGCAGGATAACATCCTGGTCGACCATTGCTTCCTTCACAGCCTGCAGGTAGTCCCAGTCCATCTCACCACCGATGATGTCGATGAGTTCCTTGTTGCCTTCAAACTTCACGTCCTCAATCTTCACCTTGTTCACCTCGTCGATGATACCCTTGTCGTGGGGAGCAAGCACCTGAGCGCCATCTTCCCAATAAGCCTTGTAGCCGTTATACTCCTTCGGGTTGTGCGAAGCAGTTACGTTCACACCAGCCTGGCATCCGAGTTGACGAATGGCGAAAGAAATCTCTGGAGTGGGGCGAAGGCTCTCAAACAGATAAACCTTGATACCATTAGCCGAGAAGATATCTGCAACTGACTCTGCAAACATGCGGCCATTGTTACGGCAGTCGTGTCCAACAACAACGCTGCACTGCTTGCCGGGGAATGCCTTCAGAATGTAGTTTGCGAAGCCTTGTGTGGCCATACCGACAATGTATTTGTTCATGCGGTTTGTACCAGCACCCATGATGCCACGCAGACCACCTGTGCCAAATTCCAGATCACGATAGAAGGCGTCAATGAGTTCTGTCTTGTCCTCATTCTTGAGCATTGCTTCTACAGCCTTACGTGTCTCTTCGTCGAAAGCAGGAGACAACCACTGCTTTGCCCTTTCTTCACATTGGGCAATGAGATCTTTGTTTTCCATTTAAAATTTATTTTAATTGTTCAAAAGGTTCATATTTTGCAAAGGTAAAAAAATTTTTTTATTCTAGCAAATGAAAAGGAATTAATTCTTTTCAATTTTTCCGACAAGTTTTCATCAACGCTTTTCCAGCAGCACCACGTTTTCTACATGGGGTGTATGTGGGAACATGTCGACAGGCTGAATGCGGCGAATGTCGTAGTCGCGGCAGAGCATTTCCAAATCGCGAGCCTGTGTGGCTGGATTGCACGAAACATAGACAATGCGCTTGGGTGCGGCATTCATAATCGTGTTCACCACATCAGGATGCATTCCCGCGCGGGGAGGATCTGTGATGATGACGTCGGGCCGACCATGCTCGCTAATGAACTCGTCGGTCAGAATGTCCTTCATGTCGCCAGCAAAGAACAAGGTGTTGTCGATATTGTTCAACTGGGCATTGACTTTTGCGTCCTCAATGGCTTCAGGGACATATTCGATTCCGATGACCTGACGAGCCTGCCGTGCTACGAAATTTGCGATGGTGCCGGTGCCCGTATAAAGGTCGTAGACCAAGTGACCACTGCAGTCGGCAAATTCCCGTGCAACACTGTATAGATGATAGGCTTGCTCGGTATTGGTCTGATAGAACGACTTCGGTCCAACCTTGAACTTCAGGTCTTCCATTGTCTCGATGATATGGTCTTTCCCATGGAATACATGCACGTCGAGATCGTGGAATGTATCGTTGCACTTCTGGTTGTCAACCCAAAGTAGTGAAGTGATTTGCGGGAATTTGTTCAACAAGAACTTTAACAGTCCTTCGAGTTTCTGATGGTCGTCTGCCTCTTGCAGTTTCACCTGAACAATCACCATCCATTCACCCGAATTTGAGTTTCTGATGATAACGTCGCGGAGCATTCCAGTCTGTGCCCTGAGGTCGAAGAAAGGAATGTCGTTTTCCAGCGCATAGTTGGCAACGCTATTTCGGATATCGTTGCAGAGCGGTTCCATCAGATGGCATTGCTCAATAGGCAGAATCTTGTCGAAAGCGCCTGTGATATGGAATCCCAGGGCGGGAATATTCTTCGCGCTTTCTGCACCTTCGCGTTCGGGCAAACTGGCAATTTCCTCCTTGGTGAGATAGCGCTTATTAGCAGCACCGAAGTCCAGTTTGTTGCGATATTCGTATTGTTTCACCGAGCCCATGATGGGTTGGAAAGTGCATTTGCCATCAGCCGAAGTAGTGCCTGGAGCGGGCAGTTGCAGATGCCCGATACGAGTGAGTTGGTCATAGACTTGCTGCTGCTTGAACTTCAGTTGCTCCTCATAGGGCAACTGTTGCCATTTGCAACCGCCACAGACACCGAAATGCTTGCAACGAGGCTCAGCGCGCTTCTCGCTCAGTTTGTGGAACCGAATCACCTCGGCTTCGGCATAACTATGCTTCTTTCTGCGAATCTGCAAATCAACAACATCGCCTGGAACAGCACAGGGAACAAACACCACCAACTGGCTTTCCTCAGTTCCGTCGTGAGCAGGAATATGGATTCTCACCAACGATTTTCCTTCAGCGGCGATATCGGTAATGGTTACGTTCTCAAATATGGGTAATGGTTTCTTTTTTCTTGCCATAATCGCGTTTTTGTTTTCAGTGGTGCAAAGATACAAAAAAAGGAGGAAGGAAGCAAAACTTCCGAAACATTAATTCTTCATTCCTCGTTGTTTATTGCTAATTACTCATTGCTCATTTCTCATTACTCATTATTCATTCCTATTGGGTAACTCACTACAAACTCAGTGAGGTCGGCCTTAGTGAAATGGGCTTTGACACAGCCTCCGATAGTCAGACCACCCAGTCGGGGGAACGAGTAGTAGACGCCGATGCGTTCATAATAGGGCTTCTCGATGATTTTGGCGTGACTGCCCATGTGTCGATAGAGATAGTAGCCTACAGACATTCGAAGCGAGACGTTCCCATAGTAGGCATTGTGCTTAAATGCCAGTCCCAACGACCAAGGGTTCACTTTCCTTCCCTCCGAAACATGTAGCAGGTCTGCTTCCTCAATCTCCCTTGCCCGATCGGCATAGGTTCCATAGAAAGCATCAATGCCTATGCCCGAAGCCCATCGGCGAGCATATCTATACATGATATCTGCCTGTGCTGAATAGGCCGCATAGGCATGGAATCGGCTGGTGCGATAGCGCGTAGAATCAGGGGGCGTATTGAATTGTGTGAGTTGCCAGTCCTCCTGAAGAGTCTTTGCGCCTGCACCTAAAGAGAAGTTCAGTTCCCAGCCTTTTTTGAAGTCGTTGTGGCCTCCCGATGTTTCCTCCTGATTCGCCTTTGCTTCCTCAGTGCTTCTTTTGTGCGGGGAATTCTTATAATGGTTCCTATACCTCACTCCCACGATTGGTCCCCAGAAGTTTGCCCCTTTGTTTGGTCTGTTTAGCGCCCCGTTACTATGATGATAGAACTCCACGCCTCCTGTGAGAGCCCACGACGGCGACAGATGCCACGTGGCATGAGCCCCAGCGGCGAAATAGATAAGGAATCGGGAACCAATCAATTCGTTATCTACATTGTTTCCACTGTTGTATTTGTGCTTTGCATAACTGATGCCCGTTCCAATCATGTAGTCGAGTTCAAATTTCCGCTTAGCGGGCGATGCGTCTCGAGGCCAAGTGAGGAAGGGTCGCGTGAAGGTTGTATAGGCGGAAAGGATGTTTCCAAGTCGTGAGTCGTAGTCTACTTCCTCTGCCATTCCCCATCCATCTTCAACCGACCTGTGCATTGTCACATCGTTGCGATTCAGTTTCAGTCCGAAGCCAAAGGTCGGATAGTTGTAATCCTCAGCGAAAGGATTCTTGTCGGCAGGCTGAGGTGTGTAGTCAAGTTGCAACTGAAACGCAGTGGTTGCCGAGTTTTTCTTATATTTCTTCTGGTATTCGTCCAGCACGATAAGCCATCCTGGACTTACGCCTGCACTGATTCCCCAATGACTGACGGAATCGTTTTGGGCGCGCAAAGGCATAGAAAAGGCAATCATTGCGAGAACCGATAGCAAAGGAAAAACACTGAGCCCGATTGCCGACAGCAACGAAAAAGCCCCAACCCCTCTCAGAGAAGAGGGGAGTAGGATGCTTAGGAGTTTTTTCGTTGTTCCCATAGGCAATGCATTTCTACTATCCTCCTTTCGGAAAGGGGTTGGGGTAGATGGGTCGTTATTCTTCTTCCCTTCGGAAAAGGTGGAAACGTTCTTCTTTTGTAGAATGTTTTCCTTCCCTTCGGAAAAGGGATTATCAATTTTCTGATTTAGTTGGCAGCCTCAAATTCGCGCAGGAATCTTACGTCATTCTCAGAGAACATACGAAGGTCGGCAACGCGATACTTCAAGTTGGTGATGCGCTCAACGCCCATACCGAAGGCATAGCCCGAATAGACGGTGCTGTCGATACCGCATGCTTCAAGCACATTGGGGTCAACCATTCCGCAGCCCAAAATCTCGAGCCAGCCCTCGCCCTTGCAGAGACTGCAGCCCTTACCTCCACAGATGGTGCAACTGACGTCCATTTCAGCAGAGGGTTCTGTGAATGGGAAGTAACTCGGGCGCAGACGAATCTGTGTGTCAGGACCAAACATCTCACGGGCAAATGTGAGCAGTACTTGCTTCAGGTCGGTGAACGAAACGTTCTTGTCGATGTAGAGACCTTCCACCTGATGGAAGAAGCAGTGAGCACGAGCCGAAACAGCCTCGTTTCTATAGACGCGACCCGGGCAGATCACGCGGATAGGCGGCTGATGGGTTTCCATGTAGTGAGCCTGATCGTTCGACGTGTGTGAACGCAGGATAACGTTCTTGGCTACATCGTCGGGGTTGGTTTCCACGAAGAATGTGTCCTGCATGTCACGAGCAGGATGATCAGCAGCGAAGTTCAGTTTGGTGAAAACGTGCAGGTCATCGTCAATCTCAGGACCTTCTGCCAAGGTGAACCCCATGCGCTGGAAGATGTCGATGATTTGATTCTTCACGATGGTCAGTGGATGACGGGTACCCAACTGAATGGGGTAGGGCGTGCGTGTCAAGTCAAGATCATTATCCTCGCTGCCACTATTGTCTAACTGTTCCTTCAAACTGTTGATGCGGTCGAAGGCCAACTGTTTCAGTTCGTTGATCTTGATGCCCACCGTTTTCTTATCCTCGGCGGCTACATTGCGGAAATCCTGCATCAGGGCGTTAATCTCACCCTTACGGCTCAGATATTTCAAGCGCAACTGTTCAATGTCCTCAGCGTTCTTGGCTGTCAGTTCACTCACTTCCTTCAGAAGTGCTTCAATTTTGTCTATTAACATCTTTGTTGTATTATCTTTTTACAATTGTTTCTTTCCACGAATCACACAGCCAACTAAGATTCTGCAATCATAGATGATGTGCATTCAACCTGCAAAGGTAAGCAAATTTTTTTTAACAGCCAAGTCTATACTGCTAAAAAGTTTTATAGGTGTAGTTGAGCGTGTGAATTCTCTTCGATTTGCACTATCTTTGGCTTCGCCCAAGATACTTTCGTTCGGAAATAAAAATAAAATTGCATTTTCTTTTTGCATTTCGCTCACTTATTCGTATCTTTGCAGTGAATTAGAGAGAAATAGGAATTTTAGGGAAAATGCATAGGAAGAGATTAGTGACAATTGGTCTAATGTTGGTGTTCCTGGTGATGGCTGGGTGCATCGATAGGAAATCTGCTGCAGATGTAGAATCTGTGGAAGAAGATTCCTTGGCCTCAGACAGCGTGGCTTCCGACACCATCGTCGATTTGGTGGAAGTGCCTCAGTCGAAGGCTATCGACGAGTTGTTCGACGATTTCTTCTTCAATTTCGCTGGTAATCGCCGCATGCAGATGAGCCGAATCGCATTCCCACTGCCCGTAGAGAAGAATGGAACGACTGCTAATATGCAGCGACGTCAGTGGAAATACAGTCATTTCTTCATGGGCGACGGTTACTATATGATGCTACTCGACAACACCGCTGAGGATACACTGTCGAAGAGTTACCAACTTACACAGGCATCAGTAGAGAAAATCTATCTCACGGAAGACCTGATGAAGGAATACGACTTCAAGCGCTCTGAGACGGGAGAGTGGCAACTGGTGAAGATTGCCCATAAGGAACTTAGCGAGCATCCCTGTGCTGAATTCCTACGATTCTACGAGCGATTTGCCCGAGATACTACCTTCCAGATGCAGAGCCTGAACGAGTTTGTCGTGATGACGGCGCCTGATGCTGATGAAGAGTCTGAATCGGGCGAGGTTACGGGTTCAATTATGCCCGAGCAATGGCCTACTTTCAAGCCAGTCCTGATTCCGAAGGGCGTTATTTACTGCGTGAACTATGGTCAGCATTTGGATCATGAAAACGAGAAGGTGGTCGTGATTAGGGGCATTGCTAATGGTCTGAACATTCAGATGATGTTCGAACGGAAAGATGATGCATGGAAACTTGTAAAGTTCCAGATTTAGCAACAGTAAGTGCTTATTTAACATCTATAGATTCCATTTTGAAAGACATTCGCGATTATAGTTTATTGAGTCACAACACGTTTGGGATTGATGCCAAATGTGACCGATTTGTGGAGTTTTCCTCTGAACTGGAGTTGTTGCATGTGTTGCCTTCTCTGAAACGCTCGAATGCTCCCTTGCTATTGCTTGGTGGTGGCAGCAATCTGTTGCTCACTGGCGACTTCCACGGCACCGTAGTCCATTCTGCCATCATGGGCGTTGAGATTGTAGAGAAGGGAAACGATTATGTTCTTGTGCGCGTCGGAAGCGGCGTTGTCTGGGACGATTTCGTAGCCCAGTGTGTCGAAGAAGGATGGCATGGTGCCGAGAACCTCTCGCTGATTCCAGGCGAAGTGGGCGCAAGTGCTATTCAGAATATTGGTGCCTATGGTGCTGAGGCAAAGGACCTGATTGAGCGTGTTGAGGCAGTAGAGATTCGTTCAGGCGAGCAGGTGGTGTTCGAAAACGAAGACTGCGGCTACGGCTATCGTCAAAGTCGCTTCAAGGGCGAATGGCGCAATCAGTACATTGTGACTTATGTGACCTATCGCCTTTCGACGACGTTCACCCCCAGACTTGATTATGGGAACATTCGTGCTGCTCTGGATGAAAGAGGTATCAGTGAGCCATCTCCAAGACAACTGCGCGAGACGATTATTGATATTCGCCGTGCTAAATTGCCCGACCCGAAGGAACTGGGCAATGGCGGCAGTTTCTTCATGAACCCCGTTGTGCCTGTGGAGAAATACGAAGAGTTGGCAGCAGAATATGTGGGAATGCCTCATTATGTTGTAGATGAACAACACGTGAAGATTCCTGCAGGCTGGATGATTGAACAATGTGGGTGGAAAGGTCGCTCGCTCGGACGCGCTGGCGTTCACGACAAGCAGGCACTAGTATTAGTGAATCGAGGTGGTGCCACAGGTCAGGAAATCCTCACGCTCTGCGAAGCCGTACGTCACGATGTGATGGAGAAATTCGGCATCGAGATACGACCTGAAGTGAATGTTGTGTGAATGGGAGTTTAAAATAGGATGAAATTTACTTTTTTAGGAACAGGAACATCTGCAGGAGTGCCCGTTTTGGGCTGTCAGTGCGAAGTTTGTAGAAGCACCGACCCGCGTGATTTCCGTTATCGTAGTGCGGGATTGCTGGAGACAGAGTCCACTCGCGTTCTGATTGATAGCGGACCTGATATTCGTATGCAACTCATGCGGCAGCCTTTCAAGAAGATTGACGGCGTGCTGCTCACACATATCCATTACGACCACGTGGCAGGAATCGACGATTTGCGTGGTTTCTGCGTTTTTGGCGACCTCAATATCTACGCCGACAAACTTACTGCAGACGCGCTTCGTGTGACGATGCCGTATTGCTTCACGGAAAACCTCTATCCAGGTGTTCCTCTGTTGAATCTGCATCCCATTCAGGCGGGTCAGCGGGGACGAATCGGCGATATCGAATGGCAGGCAGTAGAGGTGATGCACGACAAACTGCCTATTCTGGCCTATCGCTTTGGTGATTTCGCATATATCACCGATATGAAGACAATTAGCGATGAAAGCCGTGAACTGCTACAGGGTGTGAAGACGTTGGTCGTCAATGCCCTCCGATTCGAGAGGGAACATCATAGTCACATGCTTGTCCCTGACGCCATTGAGTTTGCGCGTTCGATAGGGGCTGAGCGAACCTACCTTACTCACCTCACCCACAAGATTGGACTTCACGACGATGCCAACAGTCGTTTGCCCGAGGACGTCCGGTTTGCCTATGACGGACTAATGCTAGAGGTATAAGGAGTTTTTTTTAGGAGTTCAATGCCCAGAGTCCAGAGTTCAGAGCTCAGAAGTTCGGAAGTTTAGTTTTTTAGGAGTTCATAAGTTTTTTTTAGGAGTTCAGAAGTTCGGAAGTTTAGGAGTTCAGACATTAGTCTTGCTGCTCCAACGTCGAGTTGCCGCAATGCTAATCTCCTTTCTCGCTCCTCCTTTCTCGCTCCTCCTTTCTTGCTTCTCCTTCTTCGCTTCTCCTTCCTCCTTCCTCGCTCCTCCTTTCTCGCTTCTCGTTCCTCGTTCCTCCTTCCTCTTTCCTCCTTTCTCTCTCCTCCAACCCTCATTTTAAAACTTTTTTTCGCCCACAGACTACTCAGATTTTCTCAGATTTCTTTTTATCTTATTTTCGGGGCTTTTGTCCTTTTCGTGTTTATTTCGGAATTTGAAAAAACTCCTATTTTCCCAATACAAAAAGTGCCCTGTGGCGGCCGCCACAGAGCAAATCATATTTGTAATTTGAGACTTGTTATTTGTAATCTGTTTGGGACTTGTTATTTGTAATCTGTTTAGAACGTCATTCTCAGCATGAAGCGGATGCCGTGCTTATGAGCAGTCGGGAGTTCGTTGTAGTTCAAACGGCGAACATATTCGATGTGCATGATTTTGAAGATATTGTGCACACCAGCCACCAACTCCACATAAGGCTTCTTGTTGTCCATGATGTTACAACCATTCGGGAAGTACATCAGCACGTCGCTGCCTGCATTCTGAGACAGATATGGGTTGTTCTTGTCCGTCAGGTCACCCCACAGAGCCTTCACTCCGATATATTCGCGCCACTTCAGTTTCTTCAGCAGTGGAATACGGTTGAAGATCTTTCCGTTCAGGTCCCACGAGATGTCAAGCGAAGCATAACGATCGTTGAGGAACTCCATATTGTTGATGAGGTTGAACGTCTCGTCCTCGATGATGTACGAAAGGTTTGCAGCAGGCATAATCAGTAGCGGGTAGGGCACCTGATTCCACTGGATACCACCCTTCAGATAGCAGTCAATCTTACCCCATGAGTTCATCCAGAAACGCTTGTAGATGCTCAGTTCACTGAAGTTATACGTGTAGTCGCCACCAAGGAAGTTCTTGAATCCCATTGCATGGCTCAGCGTGAACACAGGAGCATCGAGGTTGATGGGCAGTCGACGCTGTTTCGTGTTGATATATGTGCGACCTGGGGCAATCTGCAACTCAGCGCGCAGTTCAGTAGTGCGAATTTTTCCGTTGTGCAGGTACTTGTTCAGGTCAGCCTCGGCAATGTCCATATAGTTGTTCTCTGCCGATAGCGGTGTGAAGAACAATGCACCCGCAGCCTCGTTTTCCTCAACCTTCAGTGCGATAGTGGTCTTCAAGCCCCATTCCTCCTCGCGTTCGAACGTGAGTTGCTGGCGGTTGTAGAACATCATCTTGTCCACAGTGGCCCACTTAAACGACGTGAACACGTTATCCTTGTCCGTATGTACAAACTTGTCGCTGGGCGATGTGATATCGTAAGTAGAAGTGAAGGAGAGTGTGCGCTTCGGGAATTCACGTGGCAAGTATTCCTTCTTGTTGAACGAATATGTCAGATCACCCTTATAGTACAACTTCTTCGAGTCGAGACCATAAGCCACATAGCCCGAGGCAAACCAGTGCGGCGACAGATTTGCTGTGGTCTGACCAGACAGACGGAAGCGATAGCCATCGATGAAGTTGCTCGTCACGACCGTATTCACGGGTCCGATGTCGAACTTCGACGGATGGCCTGGTGTGCTGGTTTCGATGAAGTTCTCGGCCAGAGCCTTCACGCCAAAGAGCACATACTTGAAGCCCTTCAACTGCTCAATCTTATGAATGAACGCGTCCATCGACGATTCACTCTTCGTGAGTTCTACTGAGCGATATTGGTTCCAGAAGTCCTCATCGCGCATCATCGCGTTAGCATCGCGGCGCTCTTTGGCCTTACCCTTGAAGAGTTGCTTCGGCAGTGGGTCGAAGGCGTACTCCGACAGACGTGTCGTTCTGACGACCAATGCCTTCGAGAGGAAGTTAGCCACCTTCAGTTCCACAATCATGTCGTCGATTGAGAGTGCCCATTCGCCATTGTCCAGCCGGGTATATTCCTGCTGCACCTGCAGGTTCTCTACGAAGTTTACGTCGCTTCGCTTCGGAATTGTCAGATTACAACGCTTTACGTGCAAGGTGGAGTCGGCGATGATGAACAGTTCACCGCGGAAGCCAAAGTCCTGCTGGTTGTTCGGAATGAACTGCAGATGATAGCAGAGGTCACGGTCAACATAGATGGTGTCCTCGATATAGAATCGGTAGAAACCTATGGCATCCTTACCAATGGGCGATGTGAATGGATATTGCAACAGTCGTACCTGATCTTCGTAGATGTCTACATCGGTGAAGATGTCCTTCATTGCGGTGTTCAGGATGTCGCCCGTCTGAATGAAATGGTTGATACCCGTTGAGTTCACACCCTTGATGATGTCCTTCTCACTCTTCGGATCTCTGCGATAGATGTGCTGACTCACAGTTTCGTCGACAGAAATCGGCAGAATCAGTTTGTTGTTGTAGGGGCAGGTCTCCACTTGGTCTAATAGCCATTGGCGCTTGCCGATGAAGCCGCTGTCAACGAGTTCATCGGGGCCGATGTCGTTCATTGCCAACGTAATCTTCTGATACTTGTCGAATTGCAGGTAGTCGTGATTCTTCAGGTCTGTCTTCTTCTTCGCGGCAATCACGCGGCGCATCAGTTCAACGGCAGGGTTGTTCTTGCGCGAATATTTTCCGCGCTTCTCCTTCACGACCACCTCACCCAGTTGTTTTGTGTCGGGCTTCAGTTTCACGTCGAGGCGCGAGGGAGTCTTCTCGCTGATCATCACTCGCTTCGACTGATAGCCCACCGCCGAGAAAGTCAGATACCAACCGTTGTGGCGTTCAATGCGATAATGACCATTGGCATCGCCGCTCACAGCCACGTGGTTTCCTTTGTAGGAAGCGCTGGGATAGAGTAGGGTATCACCAGTCTGTGCATCGGTGATATAGCCGCTAATCTGAGCATGCGTCGTCAGTGCAATAGCAGAAAACAGTAATATGAAAAGATACTTTATTCTTGTCATTCAAAAATCAGCATTTCGTCGTTCAATACTATATTTTCGTTGTTCGTTAGAGGATCCGTCCGACGTCAAATGTCTTCGGGACTATTCTGATCTTGATTCGTTTCGTTTATTTATTAGAAAGCCGTCCGATGTCAAATGTCTTCAGGACTATCTGTTGTTGATTCGTTTCGTTTGTTCCGTTGAGAAGCCTTTGGCTGTGATGAGTCTTAAGTCCTCTTGGGATTATGGTTTGTTATGCTTCAATGATTTTCAGCAAGTCGGCGAGGTCGGTGATTACCATATCGGGAATGCTCTCGTCGTAGGTCTCCTTTGTCCAGCCTTCGCCCTTGAACCAAGCCGTGTGGCAACCTGCTTTCTGAGCGGGGAGAATGTCCTTGTAGAAACTGTCGCCTACTACCATCACCTCCTCGGCACGCAATCCAGCGAGTTTTTCCACACCAAGTTCGAATATGCGAGGGTCGGGCTTGCGAATGCCCACCTGTGCTGACTCAATAATCTGCGGAAAGAACTTGTCGAAGCCGAATTCCTTCAGCACGCATGCAATGTTTCCGTAGAAATTGCTCACCAATACCATTGGATAGTGTTCGCTGAGTTTCGTCAGCACATCGACGCTATGACTCGTAATGCGCTGCACCTCGGCATAGAGGTCGTCGAGCACTGCCTTATGCTTTGCCTTGAAAACTTCCTCATCAGCATCCCATGCGCCATTCACGCACAAGTTCTCCATCTCCAGTCGAATCTTCGTCGAGAGGGTACGGTGAAATGTGAAATCGGGCTTGATGATAGGATTACGGCCTAATGTGCGCTCACCATAGACATAGGCGTCGCGGAACTGTTGATAAGTCACGGGAATTTGCTGACGCTGATAGGCATGCCACAGCATCTGTCCCCAGTGACATCCTGCGGTGTCGAGTGTACCGCCGTAATCGAAGATGATTCCTTTTATCTTGTTCATTGCTGAATTGTTCTTTGCATTCAATGATTAACCACGGATGACAAATTTGAGCATTTTCCTTACGAGGAGAACACTTAAATGCGTATTGTCATTTGGAATTTCCCTCCTCATCGAGTTCTGCGCAAAGTCCTTCGTGCTTGCGGTGCATATAGACGTAGAGTCCTTGCATCACTGTAATCTCGAATAGTGGATAAATCCAGGGCTGATTCAGCAGACAAGTGATGTAGACAACAATTGCACGAGTGTTGAAGGTCAGGATATTCGTGTAGGGCATCAACGGACGTGACCCTTCGAGGAACTTCTGGCGCACATCCTCATTTCGAGTTGTAAGCCATTTCTTGAAGAACGACTGGAAACGTGGGGTTCGTTTTTCCTGACTTGCGCAGTAGTTCGCGTAGTTGTAGAAGAAGAGCATTCCAACAGCATTCTTCTCTTTCTTATGCTGCTCGTAGACACGACGCTGCTGCTCGTAGTTGTCGAGTTCACTGCCCTCCTTGCCCTTCAGGAAGAAGAGGTGAATCTGGCGATAGTAGTCACTCAGCGATGACTGCGGCGAATGGAACAGGAACCCTGCTACAGCGCAAAGTACCCAACTCCAGATGCCCCATTGTATCGAAGTGAATGGGATATTCTGTGGCATCAGGCGCCATGCAATAGCAGCGTAGATGGCGAAGAACCACACGTCGCCAGAGAATCCATCGAGCATGCGGCCAATCAGAGTTTTCTTACCAGTCAGTCGGGCCATCTGACCATCTGTTGAGTCGCAGAAATTTGCGAACATCAATAGTATAACGCCCCAGATGTTGTGAGCCAGGTCGGTGTAGTGAAACATCCAGCCTGCTCCCACGCCGAGGAAGATAGAAATAATGGTGATGACGTTTGGATGCACGTTCAGACGATTCCAGAACAATGCGAACACAAGTCCGATGGGACGTGTGAAATGTACGTCAAGCCACTCCTCCGTGTCGTTCGACTTGAATGATGCTTGTAATAGTTCTTTAAATGTTGCCATTTATGTTGTTATTTTTTCGTTCAATTTTTAACCACAGATTACACAGATTTTCTCAGATTTCTTTTTATTTCCTTTGTAAATCGTGAAGTGGGCAGTTTTTATATCAATCATATTGGCGCTGCGCCAAATGTTTTTAACTGTTTTCTTATGTTTTCTTTTGTTTTCTTAAAGCCGCCGAAGGCGGAATCTCAGCAGTTTCTCAACTTCTCTCAGCATAGCGAGGCCACCGCTTCCGCTGCCTCCTCCCGGCATCTCGAGAAACTGGGCCAGTCGTTAAAGTCGATGATGTAGAAGCGCCCGTCCTTATCGACGATTGCATCGCCACCATATACATCCACTTGCAACAATCGTGCCAAACGCGTCACCTCCTGCTGCAGTTCCTTCTGGTCGAAATCATAGTGATGAGCCACACCATTATGTTGCGCCTCGTCGTCAAACTTCGTCTCTCCGTCGTCTGTGGGGTAGTAGAGGCGGAAGAATGTTTCGGTGTCGTTACCCTCAGGCGACAGAACACCATAGAATTTCACCACGTCTCCTTCCACGTGAGTGCTAACGACATACTCGCTGATGCCTCGCTGACGAAACTGTTCAATCGCAGCCTTCAGTGCCTCTGCGTCGCGACAGAACACCACGTCGTCCTTGCTCTGAGCCGCTGCATCACCTCGCTTCAGCCACGAAGGGCCGTCACCAGGTTCATTGCTCGGCATTGGAATATGGTTATCGCGCATCAGCCTGTTCAACTTACTGCGCTGACAGTTCATCACGCCCTGAGCCGAGTTGATGACCCTGCGTCCCTGCTGTTCGAACTCACCCAGCAACTGCAGTGCCTCAGGCAGTCGAGCCATCGACAGATACAAGTCAGCCTCGTCGTCCTTCGTCAAGTCAGCCTCGTCAACCCATCTCAGTCCACACGCGAACCCTTCCCGTTCCAGTTGTGCACAGATTTTCTGGCAAGCAACTTCGAGAATCAATCGGTCTTTCTCCACAGAGTTGGGCGAAAAACAGTCATCGCGGCGTACGGCAATTATCTTCATACTTCCTTCAGAAATGCTTCAGCCTTTGCGATGTCTGAGGCGTGGTCAATGTCCAACACCTTCGAGAACGGATAGGCGCGGAGTTTCAGTCCGTCGCGAATCAGCCCGCGCTGGAAATTGCGCATGCGGCTCTCACCACGGTCAATACACGCATGGAGTGTCTTGATGGCGCGTGGCGTAAGTCCATAGATTCCACCACTGATATATTGCGGTTCGTCTGTCGCATCCAGGAATCCCGTAATGCGAGGCAACGAACTCTCAACTCTCTCTTCTAAAATATTAGTCTGCGGACTGGACGTTTCTCCTGTCCCTTGGCACTTGCCACTTGCCCCAACGGAACCTTCCGTCTCCACATACAGTGGCTTCTCGTCGTCGATGAAGTCAGTGACGCCCATCAGACCGTCTTCGCCTTCCTTCACGACTTTGCGGAAAGTCTCCACATACTTCTTGAACTCCTGTTCACGGAAAATCGTATCGACGGTGGTCAGCACGAACGCTTCGCCATCTTCGAGATAACGGCTCAGTTCGTAGAAACTATGCATACTGCTGGGGGTGCTCTTCACGATGAAACGAAGGGGGACTCTCTTCCCGTTCAGACCGTTTTCCTGAATGTCAGTCAAGTGCGAACTTACCAGCGTGGTAAGATTATTGCAGATGACGACAATTTCCTCGGCGTCATTTTCCATAAAAATACGCATGAGACGGTCGATGAGGTGCTCGCCATGAATGCTGACGAGTGGTTTCGGGTCGTTGATTCCCTCTTGCTGGAGCCGCGAACCTTCACCTGCGGCTATGATGGCAAATTTCATTTTTGCGTAATACCTTATAAATAAAACGGTGCAAAGGTAATCATTTATACCGAGATTTGGAAACTTTTTAGCACATTTTTGTTTTCTTCTTCATCCGTTTACTATTCGACTGTCCCATTACTCTTCTAAACTGATGTTTTTTCCTATAAATAGCAATAATCGGGGAACAAAGAGCGTGATTGCACTTGTGCTAAGTTCAAAAGTTCAAGGGTTCAAAGTGAGGTTTTAAACACATTTGAGCCTTTAGAAGACAACCCGAACAACGTAGAACAACTTTTTAATTCCGAAAATTTCCAAAAATAACGAAATTGACGAAAAATTTTCAACTATGAATTATGCCATGCAAAAGTAATCAAAAAGCGGGCTGTAAGCCCAGGAAGACTATAGCCCAGGGCAGCGCCCTGGGTAGAAATGGTAGGGGACACGTCGCCCTGTAAGGGCAAAAGATTTAATAGTTGAGAGTTGACAGTTGATAGTTATGATTAGTTCGAATGGTTATGAACAGTTCGAGTAGTTATGATTACACTTGAGACTTGAATTTTCGTGCAAACCGAACGCAAAGAGAACTTGTTTTCATTTGCTGAGGTGCCGCCGAAAATCACGACAGAATGTCGTAAACTCTTGTACTGAGGAAGCCCTTATCAGTGATTGGAAATCCGTGTCATTTATAACTTAAGAAATATCTGTGTCATCCGTGGTTAAAAAACTTTGAACTCTTGAACAGACGCTTGCGCCGATTGAACTTTTGAACAGGTGCTTGCGCCGTTCTAATCCGCCATCATAATCATACCCGTGTCCTTCATTTTCCCTCCACACTTCGGACATGTGCCATCGATGGGATTCCACGTGGATAGGTGGTCATTTTCATTGCACTCAGGACATCGGGGGAAATAACCCATCTTTGCAAGATCGTTGGCGGAGATGCTCACGATGTTCCTGCAGCCCATGCACTTGAAATTATAGTATTGCCCCGAAAACAGGCCATAGAAGCCCCGTGGTTCCGTGTTTACCTCATAACCACACTTCTCGCATTTGTATAAACTAAATTCTGCCATATTGTTTAATTTTTAATTGAGTTCGATATAGGAATCGTGCTATAAGCTTGCGTTGTCGATGATGTCATTATCCGTCGTGGACCTTTGCGCATCGGGCAGCATGCGACCAGTCGTGCCATCAGGGGAACGAAGGACCGACGCTGTTGCAATCTACTTTAACTGATATTGAAAAGAGTTGAAATCGGCATAGCCGCCCGTCTTCTTTGTTGCATAGCAGAACAGGGCGAAGCGTGTCCCGACAAACAGGCGCTGCCAGTCGAAGCGCATCTTGAAGTCGTTGCCCAGTCGTGTCCATTGTTCACCATCGTTGCTGAAATAGAATGAGGCGATGTCGGAACCAAGCGTAAAGTCGGCATCGATGCGGAAGTGAAGCCTTCCCTTCGCTTCTTTCGCCTTGAGTTGTCGTGAGTCAACAACTTTCTCGTCAACGCTTTCTACCGCCTTGTCATTACCCCTGAGGTTTACTTGTTGCTCGCTCATCTCCAGTACAAAGTTTTTACCTACTTTCTTCACGGAGAGCACGCAACTCTGACCGTTAAATGCGCAGAAGCCAGCACAGTCGCCGTCTTTCAGATGGCTGACATCGATTTCCACCGTTGCCGAGCATCGTGGTCCATGCATGCGCTGAGTGAGCGTGTTGGGTGCCAAGTAGATGTTAGGTACGACGCGAGCAGTCTTCAGTCGCAGCCACCCAGGTCGCTCGGAAAGGCTCCACGCCTTGTCTATGGGGTTATGGTTCCACTGCCAGTGGGCATCGAGCGAAGGACCTTCAAACTCATCGCTCACCACAATGTTCGTCGGAGGTTGTCCACTGGTCAGAGGGCGCATTTGTTCGGGAATCCGTCCTTGCTCGTCGCCAAGCATTGGCCATCCGTCAATCCATCGGCACGGCATCAGCGTCGGTACGCGTCCCACACCTCCACGATCTTGGAATATCACGGCATACCAGTCGCCATACGGTGTGTCGAAGATGGTGCCCTGACCCGTATAGCCAAATCCCTTCAGGTCTGATTCCAGAATCACTTTCTTCTCCCATGGTCCCGCAGGATTGTCTGCACGGTAGCAAACTTCACGCCGATGTCGGCCCGGCTGATAGACATGCGATATCATGAGCAGGTAGTAGCGACCTAAGTGTTTCACCACCCGCGAACCTTCCAAAAGTCCAGTCTCATCCGCCTCGCGCTGGAACAGCTGTCGGTGGGAGTTGGGCACGACCCCCTGTAGGTCGGGCGTCAGCTCAACCTGTTCGCCCGTACCATAGAAAACATAGATACGTCCATCATCATCGAAGAACAGGGAAGAATCGTGGAAGTGGGGTAGGCGGCTCACCAATGTCCACGGGCCAGAAGCCTTCGTCGCAGTGTAAATATAGCTACGTCCCATGTCGCCCTGTTCGTTCGGGCAGAAAAGGACATAGAACCGCCCGTTATGATATTTCAGTGAAGTGGCCCATTGACCCCTTCCGTAGGCAGTCCCCTGCAGCAGATCATACTTAGGCGAGTCGGTGAGACGGTCGAAAACATACCCAGCTATGTCCCAGTTCACAAGGTCTTTTGACTGCATCACTGGTGCTCCGGGCATGAAAAACATCGTCGTTGACATGAAGTAATAAGTGTCGCCCACGCGAATCACATCAGGGTCGGGCATATCCGCCCATACAATCGGGTTCTCGGCCATGTTATGAACTATCTGCGCCTTTGTTGTCAGTGGCAGGACGAACATCAGGAAAATAACCAATCGTTTCATAGCTATATTTTTTTGCAAAGATACATAATTTTTCAGATATTCCATTTTGCTTCTTGTTTTTTGTGGTTTCTTTTTCTCTTGTGTGGGTTCGTCAGTTTGATATGAGTTATTTGTAGTTAGCAATCATTGTCCAAACAGCCGACCCCCAGAATCCTCCTTCCCTTTCGTTTGCAAATGTACAGATTAAATTCCTATCTGCAAAATAAAAAATCAGGAAAAATTTTGCGGTGTCGTTGTTATCTGCAAATAAACAACTTATTGCCGAAACAACAAATTCTTTTCTGAATTTATTAAAAAAGGCAACCTATGCTCACGCACCAGTTGCCTTTCGGATAACTATCCAAAAAACTCAATTGGAAAGTCATTCAGCCGATATATGATTAAAAATATGTTTTCAATCTAATTGTTGCGCCACAACCTTTGAACAGGAGCTTGCGCCGATTGAACTTGGGCGTAGCTCGTTGAACCTTTGAACTTTTAAACGAGAAGAGCAAAGGCGGAAGGATTGGGATAGATCTCGGGCGGAGGAAAGGCTCCCCTCCCTTGAGGGAGGGGCTGGGGGTAGGCTCCCCTTACTCAAGTACGGTCAGCCACACTCCTTCGCCCCTGTCCTTCGCATCCACAATCAGCTGCTCCAGATTCTTTAGCGTGCGACCAGAGTAAAGGACTTGTCCTACAACCCTGTTCTCGCCAACGAGGATGCAGCCTTGCGTGTCCTTTGCCGTATTGCCAGCGTGTATGCGGATTCCCTTGAACCCCTTCACACCGAACAGGATGGGCAACCACTTCTTGAACTTCGGCGAGTAGCTGATCACCACTGCATACCTCCCCGGTGGAATGGCGAACGGCTTCAGATTCCTAGAAACCTCTGGTATTCGCAGCACAACACTCATGCTCAGGTGCGTCTTCTTCTCCAGCACTGGTGGCTCGAGCGTATCGCAGATGAAGGTGGCCCCCTCTAAATCTCCCCCCATAGGGGAGACAGAAGCCCTCTCTAAATCTCCCCCCGCAGGGGAGACTTCAGCAGGCTGTTGCCCCATTTCAGAGTTTCCTGTTCCCCTCCCTACGGGGGAGGGGCTAGGGGAAGGGCTCTTTCCCCTCCCTACGGGGGAGGGGTCAGGGGAGAGGCCCCTATATAGGCGACCAATGGTATAGTAATATCGCTTTGCGATTCTCTTCAAATACAATTCCATAATTTTAGTATTTAGTGGAGAGTGGAGAGAGGTTCCCTCGCTCTCATTTTCCCCAGATTATGTGTTATTAAACCTTCTTAATGCGACTTTGCGACATTGAGACGTTGAGACGTTTTGGTCCATCGGCTCCGAGCAACCTTTTCAATCCATCCGTCTTTACGCCATCTCAGAATGATGTTTCGGAATGTGCTGTCAGAATAATAACCACCCTTTAGGGCTCGCAGATCATTCAATGTGAACGAAGGCGGCAGCTGGTCGAAAACACTGTCATTTTTCCCATATCGCTGACACTCTTGCGCAGCATCAACATACTCGTTTTGCAATGCCTCTCCAAACGCCTTAATCTGCTGCTCCAACGCATACTCAGCCATCAGTCGGGCAAACTCCAGACAATCGTTCGTCTCGTGCCTCCCAGCAAGTATGTAGAAGACGACTCCACTACGGAAACCAATCACAGCAGCACGCTTGCGATAGGTGTCCTTCACTCGGTCGATGTCCTTCGCAGCCTCAATGCGCTTCTCTTCCACCCACCTTTCAATCGCCTTACGCAGACGAGGAGTGTTGAGAAACCCAGCTGCCGAACGCAGAAGAGTTACTGCGTCCTGAATACGGGCTTCATCCTCTTCCGTTCTCTTGCCATACTTCGGCAGCTTCGAGAAACTTGAGTCAGGCATTTCCGAAACAAGCACTCGGCTCGAAAGACCATTCTCGATGTTGTCCTGCTTGAAGCACTTGCGCATCGCCCCGTCGGTTCCCAATATCGTCCAATTGTAGGCCACGTTTACAACACCCGACTCTGCCTGATCGGAGTTATAGTCCTGACCCCACTCACCGTTGTCGAACGCCAGACGATAGATGTCGTACTTCGAACTCCAAGAACCAGCTCCGTTGGTCTTGCGCAGCGTGTCCAACTCCTCGCAGAACGAGTAGAGACAATGACCACCGGAGTTCTTGAATCGGCGCAGCAATGTAGAGCATGAAACCGTCACAGGCACGGTCCTAATCAATACCTTCGGGTCGTCGGGAGCCTTCTCGTTCGACTTGCGAGCCTTCTTGCGCTCTCGCCACTCTTCCTCACGCTTGCGAGCAAGCGCATCCTCCTCATCAAACTGGCGCTTCCAAACATCAACCGCCAGCTTGCAGACACTCTTGCCGCTTGCTTGTTCGCCCCTGATGATTGACATCAGTCCGAGTCGCTGCATATTCCCATCGCAATACTTCACCACAACTTGGTCAGCGTAGGCTGCAGCAATCGGTAGCACCGAGCAGATAACGGGCATTCGCATATTCTTAGGAACGCCAGCGAGCGATTCCTTCAGCCCTATTGGTAGCGACCTCACGTTCAGCTTAGAGCCTAAGTCGGTTTGAGTAGATTCATCAGTAACCTCTCCGTTCTCATCTCTCCACTGAGCACTTTTCAGCACGGCCTGCATCTGCTTCGAAATTCCCTTCGGCTCCTCCTTGCAAGCAGAGGCAACAATGCTTCTGAGTTCTTGTTCCGACAAACCCAGTCGCGGCATTATCTGCATCAGCAGATCTTGCTTGTTGTCGCAGATAGC
>JAILFH010000083.1 GCA_024697645.1 Prevotella sp. | reverse complement strand
TCTATATCGCGCCTTGCAAGTGTAATCAAAAGGCGGGCTGAAAGCCCAAAAAGATTATAGCCCAGGGCATCGCCCTGGGTTTTGTGATATATACATCCTGTGTCGCGCTGTAAGTGCAAAAGATCTTTTTTATCAAGAATTAGGGAATTTAAGAATTTTCTCCTGCTGCAGATGAATTGATAAGAATTTAAGAATTGGCGCTCAAAGCCGCGCCTTGCAACTTTGAACTTTTGAACGCTTGCACTGCGCGTAGCGCATCGAACTACTCATAACAATTCATAACTACTCATAACCACTTTTGAAACTTTGCGAAGCAACCAATCTGTGGGCAAAAAATAATGAGTAATTAGAAATGAGTAATGAGTAATTCGTGGCAGCGACCTACCAAAGTAACATTCGAATGGAAATTTGAAAATGGAAATTTGAAAATTCGAGGCAGCGAGCCAATCTGTGAAATCGAAAAGAAATACTAGTTGTCTAACTTTCAATTTTCAACTTTCAATTTTCAACTTTGCGAAGCAACCAATCTGTGGGCAAAGAAATAGTTGACAGTTAATAGTTGATCGTTGATAGTTATGATTACACTTAAAACTTGAAACTTGAAACCTGAAACTTTGCGAAAGCAAGTCATCCGTAGCTAAAATTCCGCAGGTTTCGAGGAATTATCTGGCAGCGTGAAGACGAAGCGGAGGCCACCTGTGGGGCGGTTGCTCACGGAGATGGTGCCACCATGGAACAGCACCGCATGTTTGACGATGGAAAGGCCGAGACCTGTGCCGCCCCGCTGACGCGAACGGCCTTTGTCCACCCGATAGAACCGCTCGAAAAGGCGAGGAAGTTTCTCCTCCTCCACTCCGCAGCCGTCGTCCTCAAAGCAGATGCGATAATAGTTGGCATCGTGCGACAACAGCGAGATATAAATGTTCTTGCCACCCGAATAGGCCAGCGCGTTCTCCGTCAGATTGCGGAAGACAGAACTCAGCAGGGAGTGGTTGCCATAGACGATGATGGGCTCCTTGATGTCCAGATGCAGCGTCATCTGCTGGTCCTCGGGCAGCGCCTCCAGTTCCTCGGCAACCTCGCAGAGCAGATCGTCCACCACCACCTTCTCGCGGTCGATGAGTTGAGAGCCGTCCTCCATTCGAGTGATGAGCGAGACATCTGCCAGCAGACGACGCAGGCGGTCGGTGTTCGCATAGCAGCGGCCGAGCAGTTCCTGTCGCTTCTCCTCACTGAGTTCGATGCCCGAGAGCAGCGTCTCGAGGCACACCTGAATCGAGGCCACCGGCGTCTTCAACTCGTGGTTGAGGTTATTCGTCAACTGCCGCTTGTGGGTATAGAGTTTCACGATATGGTTCGAGATAGAGCCCAGTTCGTCGTGAGGAAACGACTCATTCTCGTCGAATGCCTCCCCGCGCTCCGCATTGGCAGCGAACTTGTTCAGACGCTCGATGGTCCTGCCGATTCGGCGCGTGGCAATATAGCCGAAGATGCTCATCACGATGCCGAAGAAGAAGATTGTCCAGAGGAAAGCCCAGTCGGCCTTGAACAGGTCCTGCAGCGACGCGTTATAGGGAATCGCCGAGCGGAGGATGATGTTCTTGCCCTTCGTGGCGGAATAGAAATAAAGTCGGCCGTCACTGGCAGAATGACGACTGATGTAGTGGCCAGAGCCCTTCTTCAGAGCCTGCGCCACTTCTGGTCGGCCAATGTGATTGTCGAGTGAGTCCAGTGGGAGCGTGTCGTCGTAGACTACCTTTCCTGTGAAGTCGATGATGGTGACACGGAGATCCTCAAACGGTTCCTCGTGCGATTGCAGGTATTGCGCATAGTCGGTATTTGTCTCGAACACCTTCAGCAGATGCTGATTGTAGGTCTGCAACTGCGCATTCAGCACGTCCGACTTGCATTGCTTCTCACGGTAATACTGAAACACGACGAAGCAGGCGATCATCGTCATGACAAACGCCAGCAACAGCAGGAAAAGCCGTTTGTGATAGGAAAGTTTAATGAATGAACCCATAGCCGAATCCTAAACGGGTGACGATAAACTTACCATAAGGCCCAATCTTTGAGCGCAGGCGGGTGACATAGACGTCGATGGTACGGTCGAGCACGAACACATCGTTCCACACACGCATCACAATCTCCTCTCGGGAGTAGATTTTGCCTGGATTGCTCATGAGAAACGCCAGCAGTTCAAACTCCGTCTTGGTGAGTTTCACCTGCTGTCCGTCAACGAAGCACTCCTTGAGATTCATGTCGAGTTGCAGCCCGTCAATCTGCAGGTTGTTCTCCGCCTCCTTCTCCGTGTCGTCCTGCTGCCGAGTCGACCGTCGCAGCACGCTCCTGACCCTTGCAATCACGTTTCGCACGGTGTAGGGCTTCGTGATGTAGTCGTCGGCGCCGAGGTTCAGACCGTGAATCATGTCGTCCTCCGAGTCGCGTGCCGTACAGAAGATAATCGGTATCGAGGCCGTCGATGGTTCCGACTTCAGGATGTTTGCCATCTGTATTCCGCTGATTTCCCCCATCATGATATCAAGGAGGATGAGGTCATAACTCCTCACGTCGTAGGTCAGCGCCTGTTCAGCACTGATGGCGATATCAACGTCGTAGCCTTCGTTCTGCAGATTCAACTTCAGCACCTCACACAGCGTTTCCTCGTCGTCAACAACCAATATTCTCTTCGTTCCCATACAATCTATTTTTGTGCAAAGTTAATAAAATTCCAGCAAGCATGAAACACCCCTCGCAAAATTTCATAGAATTGTAACACAAAGGAATGAGTAATGAGGAATGAGTAATGAGGAATGAGTAATGAGGAATGAGTAATGAGAAATGAAAGTTTACGCGCAGAATTTCAGGATGCCGCGGAGCATGTGGCGGAGGCAACTGAGGATTTGCTGCGACTCTTGGATGATGTTCAGATAGACAATTGTGGATTCGATGTTCACGGAGTTCTTCTGCATGGAGTCGATGACCTGTTTGCGATGGTTCGACAACTCACGCTGCAGTTTCTCGGCCTGCTCACGGATGGCGGCGACTTTCTCGTCGCTGATGGTCGAGGGCGTCAGCACAAACTCCGTCTGGCGGAAGATGGTCTGAATGCGCTGGTCGATGTCCGTGAAATGCGCTGAGAACTCACTCGGAGCGGGCAGGAAGTTATTGCCCACGTGTTCACGGCAAGGGTCATTGATGCGCTTCAGGCAGTAGAGCATCTGTTCGACGGAGTTGTTGGCGAGGAAGTACCACGTGTTTTTCTCCAGCGCGATGATGGGTTCAATCTTGCGTAGCCCGATAATCTCACGCCGCCGCTGGCGTTTCAGTTGCTTGCGGGCAGTTTCAATCTCGTGAGTGGCCTGACGGAGCGGACTGTACTCTTCGTGGAGGAAGGCTCCCGTGACCTTGTCGAAGCATCCGCTAGCGAACTTCAACTGATTTGCCGTGCTGTGGCTCACGTGCATCTTCAGCAACTGCCAGCGCTCGGTCTTGTCCTGCGTGCGACTGAGTTGTCGGAACAGCAAATCGGTCTCCGTGGCTTCCTGGCTCCCCTTGTACTTCACGTTGCTGCGAACGAGCAGGGCTACAGCCACGGCGATGGCGATGACCATTGCGACGAACGAGCCGAAGAACATCAGATTGGTGATGAGATAGCACATGATGAACGCTGCGCCGGCCGTGATAAACCAACCACCGATGACACTCAGCACGCCAGTGATGCGGAATACGGCGCTCTCGCGGCTCCACGCACGGTCGGCAAGGCTCGAACCCATGGCCACCATGAACGTGACGTAAGTGGTGGAGAGTGGCAACTTCATACTGGTGCCGAACGCTACGAGGAGTCCTGCCAGCACGAGGTTCACCGCAGCGCGAATCAGGTCGAAGGCAGCCCCGTCGGGCAATTTGGCTGAGTCGGCATTGAAACGCGTGTCAACCCACTGACCAACGCGCTTTGGGATGAATCGGGCAATGGCGGCAGCGGTGTGCTGGGTGGTGCGCACCAGTATGCGGGCTGCGGCACTCGAGCCAAACATCTCGTCGCCTTCGTCCTGACGCGACAGGTCGACAGAGGTTTTCACCACGTTCTGCGCCTTCTTCGAGAACACCAGCGACAACACCATCACCACGCCTGCAAGCACGAGATAGAGCGTTGGCGTATGGGCCGTTTCCATGAGCGACACCATCATGAAGGAGGAAGCGTCGCCAGATCCGTTCGACGTGAAGTCGCAGTAGGACTCCAGTCCGGTGAGAGGCACACCGACAAAGTTCACGAGGTCGTTGCCGGCAAATGCCATTGCCAGTGCAAATGTGCCCAGCAGGACGACAAACTTCAGCACTGGTGCCTTCAGCGCGCTGAGCACGGTCATCAGCACCGAGAACACGGCAAAGCCGCCACCGAGGATGAGCCATGTGTTGTCGTTGATGAGTTGTTTCAGTTCGGGTGTCATGATGCTCGAACCCTTCAGACCGTTGATTAGCAGGAACCAGACGATGCTCGTCACGGCGATGCCCGCGAAGATGCCAATCCGAAGCGATGAGCCCAGCAGGCTGCCGAGGTGGCCTTTCACGTCGGTGGTGTAGCCATTCACTCGATAGGTGAACGAGAACACCAGACGTGCCACCCACTGCACAATCGTGCCGAGTACGAAGGCAATGGCAACGCTGAGGAAGATGCCCAGGATGACGCTCAGCGCCTTTTCCGTGTTGAGTAGGTCGCCCAACGACAAGACAACGCCGTTGGCATCGGTGGCACCGCTCATAATCTTGACGATTGCAATGGCAAACGCACCGCCGAGCAACTCGAACACCATGCTGACGGTCGTCGATGTGGGCATGCCGAGTGTGTTGAAGATGTCGAGTAGAATCACATCGGTGACCATCACTGCCAGAAAGACGCACATCACGTCGTAGAAGGAGAAGTACATCGGCGTCATGATTCCATGTCGGGCCACGTCCATCATGCCATTGCTCAGCGACGCACCGGCGAACACGCCAATGGCTGCAATCAAAACGATGGTCCTGAACTTGGCCACCTTAGCGCCGATGGCGGAGTTCAGGAAGTTCACGGCGTCGTTGCTCACGCCCACGACCAAATCGAAGATGGCCAGGACGATGAGGAAAATTACAATGCCTAAGAATAATGTGTTCATAAGAATATAATTTTTTAGTTTTGTCTTTGTCAGATATATCTCTTCACGGGTTCGTTAGTCGTCGTCATCATCATCCCAGTCGTCCCATTTTTCATCGTCCTCGTCCCATTCTTCCCATTTGTTACCGACAATGTAAGCGTTATCGTCTTCGTTTTCGTCAACGTTATGGTCATCGTTATCGTTATCGTCTTCGTCAACGTTATCGTTGCAAAAGAGTGTAACCTGCAGTCTCCTTGGTTCTTCCATCTCGTCGGAATCGCTTGTCAGTTCAGGGTGAGAAATGTTTTCTGTCAATTGCATAGTTCTTCAAAATTTTATGACTAATTCGCATACTAATTTGTCCTGTTCGCTCTCTTTGGCACCTTCGTGTGGGTACCAGTAATTTTCATAGTTCAGACGAATATCGGTAGGGAAATAGGGATTACGGACACTGAAGGTCGCGCCCAGGGTCAGCCGATGGCGCTCTGCATCGGTCAACGCCAGACGGGAGGTAGGAATTCCGGCATCGTCGGCTACGAACCCACTCATGCCTGAGGAGTGGTCCTGCATGTAGTCGTAACGGCCCTGATAGGATATGCTTTCAATGTAACTATTTGCCTTCTTCACCTGATGCTTGTAGATAATCATTGCGTCGATGGAGTTGCAATCGTCGAATGCATTCTTCGAGTAGAACTTGTGAAGGAACTCTGCTTCCACGTGCCACCCCTTCATTTCATAGAATGCACCAAGGTCGAGGGAGGTGTAGGCGGCCTCGTGTTCTGCAATGAGTTGATGCTGCAGACTCGGGATGATGGCAAGACCATCCATGGGAAAATACTGCAGGCGTGCGGAATAGCCTGGCGACTTAAACCAAGCCGACTTTTGGTCGTTCAGGTTGCTACCGTTGAAGATGCCACCGTCAATCGATAATACGCGTCGGTGGTTGTGGCTCAGAATGTCGTAGCCAACCTGAAGTCCAACGTCGCGCACGTCGCCTACTTGCTTCGCAATGAACGACCGATTGGCAAAAAATTGTGCAGAGGGGTTGCGATGGGCATCGATGGAGAAAGGCAAGCGCTGCTGGCCAACCGTCAGGCGAAGTGTCTGCCAAGGATGGACCCGCACCCATGCGTCTTTCATCTTAATCGACGACTCGTCGCACAGGTCCACTTCCAGTTTATACTCAGAGCGCCCGACCAGTTTTCCGCTCGCGGATAGTCGGGCTGTACGCATTTCGAAACGTGAGGCGCCAAGTTCTGGTTCGTACTCGTATTTGCCTCGAAGTATCCCATGAATCTCTGGTTGATGAAGACTTTTATTTTCCAGTTGTTGCAGTTTTTGCTTCCATTCAGGGGAATCATTGTCGGTGGGCTGAGCCTGAGCCAATCCGATGTACAGAAACGTCAGGATGAGGATAAGGATGATGAACCTTATCCAATTGTAGATTTTGATAATCTTTTCTGCTTTTTCTCTATTCATATCTCTTGTGTCGTGGGCATTCTTGTGTTTGCTCCTTCCGACGCTGCAAAATTATGATATGAATATTTCAGAGTGGTTACAGGAATAATAAAATGTGGTTGCAAAGAAAAAGCCCTGCAGTCATGGAACTACAGGGCTTTTGTCTGTGTGAAGCCTCGGGATTCCTCAACGGAGGTAACGGGCTTCTTAATGGGTTGTCATCAATGGCGATGCTGACGGGCTGCCATCGATGGGAAATTCTTATCGGTTGTCGCTGATGAGGCACTCACCAGTCATGTCGGCAGGTTGCTCCAGACCCATGATGTGGAGAATGGAGGGTGCCACGTCGGCGAGACGGCCGTCCTTCACGGTTGCCGAGTTGTTGTCGGTGACGTAGATGAAGGGAACGGGGTTCAGCGAGTGAGCGGTGTTCGGGGTTCCATCGGGGTTGATGGCATTGTCGGCGTTTCCGTGGTCGGCAATGATGATGGCCTCGTAGTCATTGGCCTTGGCAGCCTCAATCACGTCGTGAACGCAGTGGTCGACAGCCCATACAGCCTTTGCGATGGCGTTGTAGACACCAGTGTGGCCAACCATATCGCCATTGGCGAAGTTCACCACGATGAAGTCGTACTCTTGCTTGTTGATGGCTGCCACCAGGTTGTCCTTCACCTCGAATGCCGACATCTCTGGCTTCAGGTCGTAGGTTGCTACCTTCGGCGATGCCACCAGGATGCGGTCCTCACCCTCGAACGGAGCCTCGCGGCCACCATTGAAGAAGAAGGTGACGTGGGCGTACTTCTCGGTCTCGGCGGTGTGGAGTTGCTTCTTGCCCAGGCGAGAGAGATATTCGCCGAGCGTGTCCTCAACGTTCTCCTTCGGGAAGAGGATGTGAACGCCCGTGAACTTGGCATCGTAAGGAGTCATGCAATAGTACTGCAGGTTGGGGATGGTGTGCATTCCCTGCTCGGGCATATCCTCCTGAGTCAGCGCAATCGTCATCTCCTTGGCGCGGTCGTTGCGGAAGTTGATGAAGATGACAACATCGCCTTCTTCAATCACACCGTTCACCGTAGCGTTGTGGATTGGCTTGATGAACTCATCGGTGACACCGTCGTCGTAGGACTCCTGCATGGCCTGTACCATGTCGGTGGCCTGCTTACCCTTGCCCTCAACAATCAGGTCGTAGCCTTCCTTCACGCGTTCCCAGCGCTTGTCGCGGTCCATAGCATAGAAGCGACCGACGATGCTGGCGATGTGGGCGTCGTTCTCGGCACAAACCTTCGTCACCTGCTCGATGAATCCCTTACCAGAGCGGGGGTCAGTGTCGCGGCCGTCCATGTAGCAATGAACGAACACCTGATCCTTCAGTCCGTAAGCCTTACCAATCTCGATGAGTTTGTAGAGGTGGTCGAGGCTTGAGTGAACGCCACCGTCGGAGGTCAGACCCATCAGGTGGAGTTTCTTATTGTTTTCCTTGGCGTAGGTGTAGGCAGCCTTTACCTGAGGATTCTCCATAATGCTGTTGTCGCGGCAGGCACGGTTGATCTTCACCAAGTCCTGATAGACGATGCGGCCAGCGCCGATATTGAGGTGTCCTACCTCAGAGTTACCCATCTGGCCGTCGGGCAGACCAACGTCCTCACCGCTTGCCTGAAGTTGAGAGTGAGCCGATACGGCTGTGAGATAGTCCAGATACGGAGTCGGCGTGTTGAAAATCACGTCACCCTTTCCATGTTTACCGATTCCCCATCCATCGAGAATCATCAGAAGTGCTTTTTTTGCCATGATTATTTATTTTCTTTTATGATTTACAATTGCTATTTTAGATTTGCGGTTGCAAAGTTACGAATAAGTCGGCAAATGGCAAAACTTACGAGTGGATTTTTTCGTTTTTCGGGGGATGAAAACGGGGTTTGCCTCGCCTACACTCCCCGATGGGGAGGCGGCTTAAGCCAAAGGGGATTCAGAAGACCATTTGAGTCTTTAGAAGACAACCCTTACAACCTTTGACATTTGAGCATTCCCCGTTAATCGGGGAAGCGGCCTAAGCCGAAGGGGATTCAGCCTCGCTCACATTTTACAACGGAAAAACACGGAAATAATCGGAAGAAACGGAAACTATACTTCATGGTGCATTAGGATAGCCCTTTGGGCTAGAAATCCTTCAAAAGTCGCTTCGCGAGAAATATACGGCGCTCTATACCGCGCCTATCCTGCTGCAGAAAGTCGCAGCCACGAATTACTCATTGCTCATTTCTCATTACTCATTACTCATTATTTTTTTGCCCACAGATTACACAGATTTTCTCAGATTTTATTTTTATTCAAATTATTATCTGATTTCACAGATCTGGCGCGTTGCAAGCGACTTCCTCGTATTCCCCTCCTCCGGGGAGGAGGGGTGGAGCCGTAGGCGAGGGGTGGTAGCGGTCAAATCCCTTTTGCTTACGCCGCTTTCCCAATGGGAACGCTCAAACTTTGAAACAGGTGGCTGGCAGTCGGCTACGAAGGCAAACTTGTTTGTCGTTCGGAGCAGAACTGACCCCAAGCCGTTTACGGCCATCCTTTCGTTTCGTTATTTTCGTTCTTTTTCGGAATCAAAAGATTTCCCGCGTAGCGGTGTTTCAAGGATTTCTAGTCCGAAGGACTATCTCCTTCTCAACCTTTCTCAACTCTTCTCAACTCTTCTCAACAGAGCGAGGCTGAAGCCCCTTGGGGAACGCTCAAATCTCGAATTCTTATCAATTCATCTGCAGCAGGAGAAAATTCTTAAATTCTCTAATTCTTGATAAAAAATCTTTTGCACTTACAGCGCGACACAGGATGTATATATCACAAAACCCAGGGCGTTGCCCTGGGCTATGGTCTCTCTGGGCTTTCAGCCCGCCTTTTTAATAGACTTGTATGGCGCGATGCAGAGCGCCGTATATTTCTCGCGTAGCGATATTTGAAGGATTTCTGGGCGAAGCCCATCCAATGCGTCCCCTTTGGCTTACGCCGCTTCCCAATGAGGAACGTTCAAACTTGGTAAAAATTTTCGTCCTTTTCGCTTATTTTCGTCTTCTTTTCGGAATCAAAAGATTTCCCGCGTAGCGGTGTTTCAAGGATTTCTAGTCCGAAGGACTATCTCCTTCTCAACCTTTCTTTACTTTCTCAACACCTCTCAACAGAGCGAGGCTGAAGCCCCTTCGGCTTAGGCCGCTTCCCGATTAACGGGGAACGCTCAAATGTTTTTTCTTGTTTTTTTACTGAGTTTCGTTTTTTTATTGTATCTTTGTGGGCAGAATCATTTAAATAAACTTGAACAATTTAACTTAGATAGGCATGTACGATAAGGAACACGGGCTATATATCGCCCATTGCTCAAATGGAGCACTGAGTATTGTAGGAAAGATGGCGAACCGTCACGGACTTATTGCGGGCGCCACGGGTACTGGTAAAACCGTTACGTTGCAAGTAATGGCAGAATCGTTCTGTCAGGCTGGCGTGCCTTGTTTTATGGCAGATATGAAGGGTGACCTCTCGGGCATCTCACAAGTGGGCAAACTGAGCGGATTCATCGAGAAGCGTCTGCCAGAGTTCTTCCCCCCGAAGGACAATGGCGAGGAAGCGAAGGCTGAGGATGCACCCCGTACTTCGTTTGATACGAGTTCGTTCCAGAGTTGCCCCGTGCGCTTCTACGACGTCTATGGCGAGCAGGGCCACCCCATGCGTGCAACGGTATCGCAGATGGGTCCGCAGTTGCTGTCGAGACTTCTGCAGTTGAACGAGACTCAGGACGGCGTGCTGAACATTGTCTTCCGTGTGGCCGACGAGCGTGGACTGATGATTCTCGACCTGAAGGATTTGCGGTCGATGCTCGACTATGTTTCGCAGCACGCAAAAGAATATGTCACGAAGTATGGTAACGTCTCCACCGCCTCGGTGGGCGCCATTCAGCGTGCTCTGCTGCAACTCGAGGCACAGGGAGCCAACCAGTTCTTCGGTGAGCCTGCCTTCGACATCTACGACCTGATGCAGACCGAGGGCGGTAAGGGTATCATGAACGTGCTGGCTGCCGACAAACTGATGTTACAGCCGAAACTCTATTCCACCTTCCTGCTTTGGTTGCTCTCCGAACTCTATTCGACGCTGCCTGAGGTGGGTGATATGGAATTGCCCAAACTGGTGTTCTTCTTCGATGAGGCACACATGCTGTTTGACGGCACCTCGAAGGCGCTGCTCGACAAGATTGAGCAGGTGATTCGCCTGATTCGTTCGAAGGGTGTGGGTATCTATTTCGTCACACAGAGTCCGACTGATATTCCTGAGGTCATCCTCGGTCAATTGGGTAACCGCGTTCAGCATGCGCTGCGCGCTTATACGCCGAAGGACCAGAAGGCAGTTAAGACTGCCGCAGAGACCTTCCGCGCCAACCCAGAGTTCAAGACCGAAGATGCCATTATGAATCTGGAGACGGGTGAGGCCCTGGTGTCGTTCCTCGACGAGAAGGGTGCTCCGAGCATTGTTGAACGTGCAAAGATTCTGTTCCCGTTGTCGCAGATTGGTGCCATCACTGAAGGTCAGCGACTCGATATCATCAAGCAGAGCCGTATCTTCGGTAAGTACGACACGATGGTTGACCGCGAGAGCGCCTACGAGATGCTGATGAAGGAAGCCGAGGAACAACGAATTGCCGCCGAGGAGGAAGCCGCTGCCGCTGAGGAGCAGGAGGCTGCCGAGAAGGAGGCAAAGGGTAGCAAGAAGGCTGGCATGATGTCGAAGGTCTGGAAGGCTATTGCCACAGCAGTCACCTCTACACTTGCCACCGTGCTTGGCACTTATGTGAGCAACAAGGTGACGGGTAAGAAGACGAAGTCGAAGACCAGCACTACTGGTAAGGTGGTGAAGAACGCTACATCGGCTGCAACGCGCACCATCACGAAGGAACTCACCCGCGACATTCTCGGTAATCTCACGAAGTAGTTCGGCTACGTAGATGGTGAGGAACTGGCCAAGAAATCAAAAGCCGACCAAGAAATCAAAATCTCGCTAGTCCCTTCGGAAGCGAGGTTCATCATAGAAAAGAGCATTGTCCCTCAATTTGTAGGAACAATGCTCTTTTTATTGTAATTGCGCCTAATGTTGGCGCATTTGGTTTTTAATGAAAGATGTGCACTTGGGGTAAATCTGATTTCTTTTTTGCCGCCGCTAGCGGAACTGGTCTCCTAAGACATTAGCGGGGAGCATTCAAATCTTCTATTTTTCTTGTTTTTAAATAGTTCGTCTTGGGAACCTTTTCTTAACCCTTTCTCAACCTCTCTCAACAGCAATTTACTCCCTCCCTTAGGGAGGGTTGGGGTGGGTCTCTTTTTCAACTGCGCGAAGCGCTTCTTTCTTTATTTCCCGAGAATCTTGTTGTATTCGTCGAGGTTGTCGAGCAGGCGGACGGCTTCTTTCATCACGGGATCCCAGCCGAGCGTATATTCAATCTGCCCCCGCTGGAAGTAATAAACGGCGATGATGTCGTTTTCGAGCAATCGCTTCAGAGTGGCGCGATTGTAGTCGAGGTCGTGGGCAGTGTCGTGCTTCAGTTTGGCGCGCAGTTGCTCAAACTCCTGACGGGCGCCGTCGTAGTAGCCTTCGAAGCGTGCCAGTTTCTCCAGTTCGTCGAGATATTTGCTGGTGGTGCGGTCGTAGGTGAACTTGCTTTGAAGCACGCGCTGCTTGAACTCGTCATACTCCTGATCGGTCAGGTGGAAGTCCTTGGCGGGAGCGATAGTGGGGTGGGCGTTCACATAGTCAACGATAAAGTCGTGCATCACCTCAGACGAGTCGGCATACATCAGGTAGCCTACAATGTTGGTCATGGAGTCGGGCTTCACCTCAACGTCGGGTTTGATGCCGCCACCATCGCGAACCTCACGTCCATTGGCAGTGTGGAACACCTTCGTGAGCGAGTCAGCCACATGCTCCACGTAGCCACCTCGGTCGTGGCGATAGTTAATGGCCTGAATGCAGCGGCCCGAAGGAATGTAGTATTTGTTAGTCGTGAGTTTCAGCGTGCCGTTGTAAGGCAGTTCCGTGGTCATCTGAACGAGTCCCTTTCCATAGGTGCGCGTTCCAACGATGACAGCGCGGTCGAGGTCTTGCAGGGCTCCGCTGGTAATCTCACTGGCAGAGGCCGTATCGTCGTCGACAAGCACCACTACGGGCATTACGGAGTCGATGGGCTCAACGGTGGTCAGATAGTCACGATTGCCTTGTTTGAGTCGTCCGCGGTTCGAGACGATGAGTTTGCCACGTGGCACGAACATATTTACAATATTGACAGCCTCCATCTCCGAGCCGCCCCCGTTGCCGCGAAGGTCGAACACCAATGCGCGCATGCCCTGTCGCTTCATCTCAAGAATGGCGCGGCGCACGTCACGAGAGCAGTTTTCAGTGAATTGATAGAGATTGAGATAGCCAATGCCATCAGTGCGAAGTTCGTAGTAGGGGATAGTGGGCTGCTGAATGGCTTTGCGTGTCACCTTCAGTTTCAGTTTCTTTCCCTCAGGTAGTTTTCCCTTGAAGTTCTTCGTGCTTGTTGGGCGCAACACCTCAAGAATAAAACTCGTTCCTGCTTCTCCGCGAAGATGGCTGCTCACGTAACTCACGTCCTTCCCCTCCATGTCCTCGCCGTCGATGCTCAGGATGATGTCGCCCCTGCGGGCACCAGCCTCTGCGGCAGGCATTCCATCATAAGGCTCGCTGATGATGACGCGCTCGAGTTTCAGGTTCTTGCGAATGACCGCTCCCACGCCCGCGTAGGTGCCTGTGCGGAGCAGCATCAGGTCCTCCGATTTCTCCTGAGGATAATATACGGTGTAGGGGTCCAGCGAGTGGAGCATGGCGTTGATGCCGCTCACAATCACTTCGTTGGCGTCGAGAGTGTCGACATACATCATGTCAAGTTGCTTATAGATGGCGGTAAATACGTCGAGGTTTTTGGCCACGTTTAGGTTGTGGTCGTCACTGGTCTGTGCGGTTGCAGTCGTCGGAGCAAACAGCATGGATACAATGGCCAGCAGGGAAGTCAGAATAGTTTTCTTCATCGTGATGATCATATTTTCGTGCAAAATTACAAAAAACTTTCTATATGGACCTTCATTGCCTATGAATTTTTTGAAACTTTATTATCATCCAACCTCTATTTCCATGCCAAAAACTGCCTCAAGAAGGGGCAAAATGAACTTTTTTCAACTTTTCCTGCATTTTTTCTTCAAAAAATTTGGTGGTTTCAAAATTTCGCAGTACTTTTGCATCCGCAATCGAAACGATAGCACCTGCTTCAGTAGCTCAGTTGGTTAGAGCACCTGACTGTTAATCAGGGGGTCGTTGGTTCAAGCCCATCCTGAAGCGCCTAAGAAAGAGTCCTGTAAATCAATGATTTACGGGACTTTTCTTTTTCTCATATTTCAAAGTTGCACCCATTTTGCACCCAATTTTGAACGATACTCACGATCTGCACTCACAACTTTGTAGAATTCCGCTCTCGAATAAATATAACACTTATAATATTGGTATTATACTATCACAGTCCTTTCCTCTCAAATTCTACTAATATAGGGAGTGTCGCCATCGCGATGATCAAAATCATATGTCCATATTGTTTCGTCATCAGTAACAAACCGAATGATTTTGTCATCAACCACTATTTCATGTATTCTCAGTCGTCCTCTATCAAACATATCTTCAAACGTAAGAGTGGCATATACTTCTCTTACATATATAGGATGATACGAGCTGCGCTTATCCCCCTCATCGCGTGTGTGGCATTATCCACGATTCTAAGCATCAGCTCTAAAAGTGAACTTTTTCCCATACCGTTTTCTCATAACTATAGCAGAAATACTCACATAGGGTGAACTTTCAGAAAAGAAGTTCACTGGCAGATTCCGCTCATGATTAAAGAATTCATATACAGTATTAGGCTTTAACATTTGCATCATGCTCTGATAGTGCGCCTTCCTCTTGTTAACATTCTCTATTTCGGGATGTTGGTTAAATTTGGGTTCACTATGTGTTTTTTTTCTTGAGTGTTCTGAACATAATATAGATCAAAACTAAAACTTCAAATCATTCACAATCATATGAAATGCCAATCTTGCGCTAACGTACGCACAATACTGCTGATAATTATCTGACTTATGAGCATCGGCTCTATCTGCCGCTGCCTTGATTACAATAGGTATAGGTGCTGGATCAAGGCTATGCTTTGCTGCATAATACACTCCATACCCTTCCATCTCCAACCCGGCAAGGTTCCTCGCTTTATCCTTTAGCAAATCCACTATAACCTTTGACTGTGTAACAGCAGAAACAGACGTAACATCCGCACAATACACATTTAGCTCAGTCTTAGGTTTACCTGCTTTATACTTGAAATCAGCCTTAATAGCATCTAAGAAATTTCTATTTCGTGAATATTCATTTACTATCGTCTTTATCTTTCCATCAAGAGTTTCATAATGGGGGTCTGGCAAAAATAGTGTCTCTTTCTTTTTCCCATCCTTAAGTTTTCCACTTCCACCATTCCAACTTTGATTAAACACCAATATATCTCCAAGATTAATGTCATCGTCTGTTGTGGCACATATACCTGTCATGATAACATACTTCGGATGAAACGTATATATCACCTTCGCTGTCAACAGGGCCGAAGCGCTCATTCCCATCTGGTCTGCGTAAGCGGCTACAATCCTTAACCTCTTGGTTTTCTTATTGTTAATCGACGTAGTATAGTAAACGGTATTCGGATCATATTCGTCTTGTTTGATCCATTCGCTACCACTTGCATTGAGGACTTCGTCAAATTCCATCGGCAGAGCAATGACAAAAGCCACATCATAGTCATATCTGGAGTCCGTCTGTATCTTTTTCTTCAATTGGTTGAAATATAGGATTTTTCCTTTCAAAGCGTCCATCCAGCTATCATCCGTCTCGTCATACTTCAAGAGGTAATAAAGATGATTTGTAAAGAAATCTTTATATTCTTCAGCATCGTCGAAGGCACTGTTTCCTATCACAAAATATGGTTTATATACGTCGTCCTCAGCCTTGATGTAGTTTAGAAAATCTCTGGCATTTTCTGGCTTTTCGTCTTTTAATCCACACTTTGTTGGTATATATAGATCCAATATCATGATGTCATACTGGTTTTCCAATATCTTGACCTTGGCCTCCTCCATATCATTGGCCTTATCTACATGGGCATCAACATTCATGCCCATGATAACAGCATTAATCTCTGAGATCTTCTGCTTCTCGTCATCAACGATCAATATGTTCAGCATATAATTCCTCCCGTAATATTTTACCTAATTTTTGTTTCCAACTATCATCATTCACTTCAAAAAAAACAAATCCGCGATAAGTTTCTGGGCAATATTGTTTCATTCGTTTATCAAAGCTCACAATACTTTCATCGCCCACAGTCTCATATCCAGATAAGAATGCAAATTTAATAAATATATCCTCACTGACGAGCTCTCTTACAATCATCTCTCCGCCATTATCAATAATAGACTTGTCATTGTCGATTCTGTCATACCTAGGTATATTCATGTCCAAAACTACGAAATCATATATCACTGAATAGCACATACTTACTGCGGTAGCATACGATTCTGCACTATCCACATGAACACCTTCACAGACTTTCTCAACAAATCGCTGAATGTCCTTCAATTTCAATTGGTCATCTTCAACAACGAGTATCTTCATAAGCCTTCCAATAAGTTACATCAATTCTAAAAGTCACAACGAAACAGCCATCTTTCACATCTAAGACAAAGGCTTTTGGATCATATGGCAACATACTGTGTATGATATTGTAGGCCTTTACGTGACCATAGCCTTTATCCCTACTCGAATTCTTCAAAAAATCCGCCTTTCCGAACTTCTCTTGTGCCCTCTTTACATAATCTTTTCTTTCAATTATATCTTTACTAAGCAATTTATTTGCTACCTTAACTTCAATAATGTCTTCCATGTCTTTAATCTCAACTTTTGTATCTGACTTCTCTCCAGACTTCTCTGTGTAGTCAATGATGTTGTTGAATAGAATGAGAATAAGGTCGCTCATCTTCCTAAAATACTCTCCTTTTAAAACTGTATCGCACGCACCTTCTATAGCTGGTTCAAACGCCACATTTCTATGTATGGATACACTCTCTTTACAGGCATCTATAACATCCCTTATTTCGAAGTCATCATCATCACACTGTCCTCTATAGAACCAAAGCTTTACCTTATCAATACTTTCTATCATACCATCCCTGGCGTGATTGGCCAAATCGATAAAACCGTCTAAACGATTGTTCTCTCCTACGATTTCTGAGATGTCAGATTCTAACTGTACAATCTTACCTGCCAGTTCTACTTTCACTTTATCCAAATACCCTCTCATGGCTTCCAACATGATTTCTGTACTCGACCAAAGATATGCCAAGATTACCTCCACAAACTCAACATAATCCGTAATCTGGCTCACTTTATTAAGATACAATCCTGTTATATCAACTTCCGTATTCAATTCATCAAAGTTGAACGCTGCTTTGGGATGCTGCACGGGTAAGTCACGGGCTTGCACTTGCACAACCTCATTTTTGATAAAATAGATGTAGTCGTCTATCTCTTTAGAGAAATCTCTGAGAAGATTCTGTACCTTTGTTTTCTTGTCTCCACTCAATCCTAATATTCTGTCAGATATTGCATTGTCTATCTTGTATGCACCGTCTTGCTTATTAGTAACAAGCCTGTTTTCCTCAAAGGCTCTTCTCATCTGCCTTACAAAAGTTCCATGCCTAATTCTAGTACTTAGATAGAAATCAAGGCCAAACTTGTAGCTTATTAAGAATTGTCTACGAATCTCCATAAACATCTGTCTGAACAGATAGTTTTTATACTTTACCCTCTCAGTTTTTAGCTTCATTTTACCTACATCCAACATATCCGCAGACTCGATTTTATCAGCTTCTATGAGGAATTTCTTCGTTTCTAGAGTACTTTCTGTCTCCTTATAGATTCCGAACTGCTTTTTGACTTCATCAAATTCTGTCTCCTTTAAGGCAGTCTCATCTACATATATCATTCTCTGGTCAAGATTTTGCACTCGTTGCTTGGCATTCAGTTTTCTTCTAATAACTGTGATTTCATCAAGATACTCCTCGTTTCTATGCATCTTACTCAATTTCGTCAGGATGTTAAGACGTTCTTTTAATGCAGAATCTGAGTTAGGGAACTTCTTGATATAATTCTTTATTGACTCCGATGAGCATACTTTATTGAAGAAAATCTCTATAAGCGGAGTAAATACCTTTCTATTCCCTTCAATAATCTCCGATGGTATCTGCGAACTTTGTTTTTTTAAATATTTTTTAAAGAAATGGTAAATCATGTGGTGTGGTGCTCCGCTAAGTGCATAAAACACAGAAGTCTCTAATGCTGGCTGATCAAGATATAGCAATAGTTCGTCTTGTCTCTTTAATAACTTTTCTGTATCCACTAAAGATATATTGAGTGGATTATTGTTATAAGCCTCTAAATATAATTGTATTGCATCAAAGTCTCGCCTTTCGGTAACCAGTTGCTTAAACCAATAGCTGACGACTTTCTGTTTGACAAATATTGGAGTCATTTCACCTTGGATTACTGAATGATAATCGTCAGAACAAATATCTTCTTTAGAATAATCATCATAACCAACATGCAAGGAATACTTCTCCAACGTATAATCAGAATGATCGTAATAGTTTATCTTTTCAACAAGACAATTTCCTGTTTTAAATGAAGACATTTGATTGGCCATAACCTTGAGCCTGCCAAGAGACACCTCGCTATTGGCATCTTTACTCAAATAACTAAAAAGGCAATTAATAATAAACCAAAGAAAACTGTTTTTGTTTATTGTTCCTGTTTGGATCTTCTTTTCCTTTAGGCATACGGCAGCCTTTACATAGACATCAACAATATCAAAGTCTCTTGGGTTATCTAGGATATAATGTAAAGACTGGCTGTATACATAGTTATAATCACCATCGCGATATTTATTCAGCAGATTCGATCGAGTTTCATTAGCATCCGGAGTCTTGTTGATTCCTAGTCTTTTTTCAACCGCTGTTATTCTTTCGTCATTGATACTTTTCCTTAAATCTAACAGCATACTTCTAACTTGCTGCATTTCTTCTTTCTCTAAAGTCTTTGTTCTATACACGATTGCATCCATTGAGAAATCATAAATATCAAGTACAGAGGTCATCAAAGCTATCCACATACAATCTTCATAATTATAATCTGCCTCATATTTCAATATGAGATATTTATAATATGCAGAAAAAATATCCGAAAACCCTGATTCACGGATAATAAGATAAAGTTGTTGTTCTGTAGGAGAGAGGGAGAACCTCGCTTCAACCTTTGCCCAAATCATCTGAAGCAGAATTTTAACTAGAGGAGATGATTTTTCAGCCATTTCATCCTTGCATGCCATGGCTTTCTTTGAACCACCTTGTCTGAATGCCAATTGTAATCTCTGTTCTAGAGACCATAATGAGAGAGATATACTGTCTATTTCATCTAGTACAACTTGACATGACTCGTATTCACCTTTTAAGAAATGACACTCATAACTATTCTTTAGTGAAACATACTTGTATATTTCATTTCTATATGGGAGTAGCTGATTTACAAGGCATCCCAAGCCTTTCATCATCTCGTTAGGCACATATAATACCTTAACGAAAAAAGAAAAATACGACTTCGGAAGAGGTTCTGGTATATAGAAATACTTCCTATGCATAATAGGCAGTTCTCTAATGAGACTCTTCTGATCCTTGTATTGCAGATTATTATATGCATACATAGAAGCAGTCTCTTTCTTCATTGTTCTGAAGAAATTTCTCTTTGCATATTCGTATGTATATCCTTTTCCCATAATCTTTCATTCTTAAGTTCTTTTCAATTTAGACACAACATATCGCCAGAATTTTTAAGCAAATCAATAACATGTTTTCTCTTAATCATTCTACATGTCAATTATTTTTCTATCTTCTAAGTCCTTACGTCTTTAGGCATCACAATCGGTCCAATTCGCCTTTCCCTTTTAGTTCATGCGAATACGACACCTTCGTCAGAAACATAATTTTGGAATCACCACACATCGTTGTGTCGTGCTCCAAAGACACTCTTTCTTTATCTGCTGTCATCATATCACTCTGGTCTTCAGTTGCTTTATAACTCGAACTCAAGCCCCGAATATTTACGAAGCCTATCTTTCTGTTGCAAATATACAAATTATATTTCAATTTTACCACAAAAAGGAAGCAAATTGACCTAAAATCATTGATTTTTTATATATTAATAAAAGGTGAAAAGGCAATTTATGTGGGTTTTCAGCATCTTATTTCGAGAAAACTTCGTACCTTTGCACCCGCATCCGCCCCACGCTGTAGCTGTCGATCTTGTGAGAGATACGGAGCGGTGAAGAAGAGAGGGAGGAGCACTACATATTATGATGCGTTTGCTAACGCTTGTTTTTGGCTTTCTGGAACGTAAGAAATTCGAAAATTGTAAGTTAAAGGCAATGCAGAGGTAGATGCTACGAGTTTTTCATTACCGACAATCTGAACCTGTTCGGAAGGAGCGAAGTGAATTTACTTCTTGAATACCTTTTCTGACTGGTGCCCCACTTTAATACGCATCTCCATATTAGAGAGAACACCTTATTATTATATAGGTTGGTGGTACTGTCTCTCCAGGTATTATGTGATAAGATCAACTCGTATTTTAGGGCTGATGGCTTTACCATGCTTATTTCTTTTTATAAGGTGTGCTATTATGCTTCTAGGCCAGTTTGTTCATTTTACGAAACAATTTGCTTTCATTCTCGGTAAACTTGTTGCCAATACCATGACATGTTTCTCTTGTAATGATTGAGCTTTTTCTGCCTTAATCTTAATATAAGAAAGCTGTATGTCTAATGTTTTTAGAACATTAATGCACGGCTTTTGGGGAAAGCAAAGTTACGCAGTCAGTGCTCCAGCATGTTTGCAGAATCTCCCTCAAACTTTCTGCAAAGAATAGTATTATCTGTGTTGTTGTCAAATTATTACGTTGACAAGTTGAAAATATCTATTACATTTCAACCTTCAACACAAATGGTTTATTCCGTTTTTGGGGTGAAAACAATATTTGGCACTGATAGAGTAGTAGGTGATATCTGTTACATGGTGTCATTTTTTGCTCTCCCGTAAAGGCTCATAGTATAGGTGACATATGCTTAACAGTATGTTTTCTCATTCTCTTCTTATGCTGAATAGAAGAGGAGGAATAGTTGTTCTAGTGTTGCTCTTATTTACCATGTTTGGTGAATTAAACTTTTTTAACCATTAAAACGGTTGACGTATCAGATTTTTTTGTACCTTTGTCAACAAATTCGGATGATATAATTTATTAAAGGTATGGACAGCAACTTAAAAACTTTCGCAAAGCGCCTCCTACAGGCTCGCCTTAAGGCAAAACTTTCTATGGAGAAGTTGAGCGAAAAAATGAATGGAATCGTGACCAAGCAGGCCATCTCGAAATACGAGAAGGCAATGATGATGCCGAGTAGCACCATCCTTATTGCTATGGCTGAAGCACTCAATGTCAATCTCGACTATTTCTTCCGCCCTTTCACTTTTGACCTCGACCAGTTTAAGGTGTCCTTCCGCAAAAAGTCCGACACTACTGTCGGTGATCAAAAAGCCCTTGAAGTTCAGATCCAAGATGAAGTGGAGCGTTATCTTGAAATTGAGGAAATATTAGGGACTCAGAATGACGGCAATCTCGCTAAGGAACTAATACCGGCACATTCTTTGTCTAATCGTTATGACATGATTGAGTGTGCCAAGAGAGTACGCAAGTCATGGGAACTTGGCAATGCTCCTATAGCTAATAGTCAAGAGTTACTCGAGGCACATGGAATCAAAGTGTTACTAACTGCTGCCCCTAACAAATTTTGGGGAATAAGTGGTATGGTTAATGACAAGACTCCTGTCATCGTGCTTAATAGCAATGATTGTCATGTTGAGCATCGTAGACTCACTGCATTCCATGAACTCTGCCACCTATTATTTAACAAATACTTCGCAGAAGAATTAACTGTCCACGAGAAAGAGAATCTTTGCAATTCGTTTGCCAACGAAATGTTGCTTCCTAGCGAAATGCTCATAAATCTTTTTAGTGGAAAGAAGAAAATTGCTATTGCCGAGCTTATCTCCTTGAATATCAACTATGGTATCTCCGTAGACGCCATTGTCTATAAGCTTAAAGATCTTGAAATAATTAGCGAGAAGCGTCATCGTGGATTTTGTATTCAGAAGAATACTAGACCTGACTTCAAAAAGTATATTGAAGATTCACGGTATAAGGAAGAGGCCACGACCCGTTTTCAGGCTATGGTTTATAGAGCTTTGGCACAGCAACTTATTTCTACTTCCAAGGCTGCTAGTTTGCTTGGAGTTAGTATTAACAATATCAGAAAATATTCCACAATACTTTAATGGATGTTATAGTTGTCAGCGATACCAATGTCTTCATAGATCTGATATCAGTAGGTCTACAAGAACAGTTCTTCCTTCTGCCTATGGAGGTTCACACTACCGACATGGTTGTTTTCGAAGTAAGGAGGGAAGGGCAAAGCAAGATTATGACAGACCTTATTGATAAAGGTTGTTTGAAGGTCAAAGCTTATACGCAGGAAGAAATGCTACCATTCTTTCAGGCGGAGCATCGAAGATACAATCTTAGTCCTGCCGATTATAGTGTGCTGACATATTCAAAAAATAATGGCTATATCCTTCTCACAGGTGATAAAAAACTACGCAAAGTAGTATTGTCTGAGAATGTTGAAGTTCATGGATCTATTTATGTTATCGCCCAAATGGTGGAGCACCATATTATTTCCGAACTTCAAGGAGTGAAGAAACTAGAGATGCTAAGAAGTAATAATCAACGACTTCCAAAGGCTCAACTTGATGTTCTTATCAAGAAGTGGCGAGGTAGTCTATAAAATATGGAGGGCATGAATATGCATACAGAGATATAACAGAGCGAGGTAACGAAAAAGTCCCACACTATTGGCAGTAGTGTAGGACGGAAAGGTTTGCTTCCCGATTGGCATTCCGAGTTACCCCCGAAACGTAGGAAGAACCCGCAAGGCTTTGCAAAGATAGGACGAAAACCCCATAATAGCAAATTGAGGTTCTTAAATCGGGAGTTTATTTCAATTATTTAATTTAATTTAAAAAAATTATGGAAGTATTAAAATCTCCCGGTCCACATGGACCAAAGGCCTATCGTTTTAAAGTCGATGGCCAACAGTTTGAAAGTATGGACCAGATTGTTACTGGTCTGGAACTCCGTCAGTTAGCAGGACTTACTGCTGACACAGAACTCTATGTTGACGTGCCGCATGGTTGGCAGGATCACTTCGTCAGTTGTGATGACCAGGTTGATCTAGGCAAGCCTGGCACCGAAAAGTTCATCACTCTTCGCAAGAAGATAGTCATCTTTGTCAATGGCACTCCCTATGATTACAAGAAGGAGAAAGTGTCATACGAGAAAATCGTGGAACTTGCCCATGTGCCTGCTCAGGCTGCTGTTGGCTATATTGTAAAGTATAGCAATGGCCCCCGCCAGAATCCTTCTGGATTGATGTCTCCTGGAACTGAAGTTTACGTTTGTAATAAAATGGATTTCAATGTACGCAGCACTCATCAATCATAGTTTTGACCTGCAGCGTTTGCAGGCAGAGGGCTTCGTGATGGAGGTTTGTGATGGATGGCTCGTCATCCATCACATTCCTTACATCAACACAGCTAGGGAAATGAAAGACGGCACTCTCTTGATGTCTCTCAGCATATCAGGTGATCATACCATACGGCCTAACGATCATACGGCCTATTGGGTGGGTGAACAACCCTGTGATGTCATCAGCAAGCCTTTGCCCTCATTAGTTAACTCTGCCGTACAGAAACTTGTATGCCAAAGGTTTAAGGTCAACTTCTATTTCTCATGCCATGCCGAGAAAGAAGAATTTCCGCCAAATGGTGATTATCCTGACTACTACGAGAAGGTGAAGCACTATTTTGATACTATTGCGGCTCCAGCCCTATGCTTGGATTCGGAAGCCTGGAATCTTATCAACAAACCTCTTAATACAGTTCCAGAGGATAGTCCTTTTTGTTACATGGATACCAATGCCAGTCGTGCTAAGATCACGGGATTATGCAATAAGTTCAAAGGGCTGAAGATTGGCATCATTGGCTTGGGAGGCACAGGTTCCTATCTGCTAGACCAAATTGCCAAGACCCCAGTAGGAGAAATACACCTCTTCGATGAAGATGTAATCAATAACCACAACGCATTTCGAGCACCTGGAGCCATGTCAGAGGCTGACCTCTCCAAGACTCCTAAGAAGGTTGACTATTATGCCCATATATATTCAAATATGCATAAAGGTATAATTCCCCACGCAGTGATGGTTAACTCCGATAACTTTTCAATTCTCGACACACTCGACTTTGTGTTTCTCTCGCTCGATTCTGTTTCCGCAAAGAAACAGATAGCTGGTTATCTGATAGACAAGCATATACATTTTATCGACTCTGGAATGGGTATTGATCAGAATCCTGATGGAAAGCTTTCGGGGATGTTGCATGTCGCAATCGGCACCCCAGACCACTACCAGCACCTCTCACAGATCATGGGCAGTGAAGATGCAGAGAAAGATGAGTATGCCACAGACATTCAAATAGCTGAACTGAACGCTTTGGCTGCTAATCTTTCGGTTATCCAGTGGAAGAAGATGCTGGGGTTTTATGCTGACATCAGCCATGAACTTTATTCTGTTTACACCGTCAACAGCAATGACATTGCTCATTATGAGGAAAAAGAAACTTAAACATCTCTTTGTCGACTCCATACCTGCCACATTGCAGGATGGAGTCGTTTATGTATGCCTCAGGCATAATATAGTCTCTCATCTTTGTGCTTGTGGCTGTGGTCATCGAATAGATACGCCTATTGCACCCGATGAATGGCATTTTTCTTATAATGGTAAAGGAATAAGTCTTTTTCCTTCAATCGGTAATTGGGATATTCCTTGTCGTTCCCATTATTACATAACTATCGACGTGGCAATTCCTTGCGGACATAAGACCAAGAAGTCCAAGAGAAAAAGATTGATGAGATGGTTACGAAAGTTATTTTCATTAAGTTAGCGATGGATAATAAGTAAATTGGACTTGTGTCCTACTTGTTTAGTAAACAAACACTTTACAAGTGGTTTCACTAAACCGGAAAGTTAAAAATGTGAAGTCATTTGTGAAGTGTTTTTCTTGGTCTTTGTTTTGTTTGTATTTACATTTGCAGCACATATTTCAAGTATTATGCTTTTAACATATGTGGTATAAATGAAACATGCAATATTGATAATGGCTCATAAGAATTACTCTTTCTTGCATCACTTGATAGAGTATTTTGAACGTGATTGCTATGTCTTCGTGCATATCGATAAGAAGAGCGATATTACAAAGGAGGATATTGCGTGTCTACGTGAAATGCCCCAAGTGACGGAGGTGTATCAGAAATACTCCGTCCATTGGGGTGGTTTTAGCATCTTGAAATGCGAGTTATTCATGTTGAAGGATGCGATGAAGAAATGTGATGCGGAATATTTCCATCTTATTAGTGGTCAAGACTATCCTATTAAATCTTTAGATAGTTTTCTTAATTTCTTCATTGAGAATAAAGGAACAAATTTCATGCTTTATTCCCATCTTCCAAATCCGAGATGGGAACAAAACACTTATGAACGATTTCAATATATTTATCTATTTGACTATTTTTTGGACAGGGCAAAAGCTATTCATTATTCTAATACCATAATGGCATTCCAAAAAAAATACCATTTAAAGAGACGTATACCAGACTACTTTGATCACTTGTATGGTGGTTCTCAATGGTTTTCAATTACAAGGAAAGCTGTTAACACTTTCTTGCTTTTTACAAAGCGACATCCTTCATTTTACCATAAAATGCATTTCACATTTGCACCTGAGGAAACATATTTTACTACCTTAGGTGTGAATTTATTGTTAAAAGATAATCAGAAGATTGAGAATAACAATTGCCGGTTTATAAGATGGAAACACGAAAATGGCAACTATCCTGCAAATCTGTCCATGGATCATTTTCATATCTTTGTTGAAGAAGAAGCCTTGTTCGCTCGAAAGTTTGATGGAATTGAGGGAGAACGTGCTGTTCATGAGATAGACCGCTTCCTATTAAAAGACTCTCAAATAGATTATTCCAAGAATGGAGGATGGATTTATAATGGATATCAAAAATACAAGTATAATAAAGACGTAGTTTCTTTTTTACAGTCTTTTTGTAAATCTCACAAAATCAAATCTGTATTAGACATCGGATGTGGTGCTGGCTTATATGTAGCAGCATTAAGGCGACTAAAAATACCAGTAGCAGGCTATGATGCAAATCCATATACTCCAGAATTATCTGCGAGGCTCTTGCCTTTAGGGGATGAGCCTTGTGGGGTTGTTGATATTACAGATAGCATAAAAGTTGACGAACAATTTGATCTGGTTATTTGCATGGATGTCCTACAATATATCCCGATGGATTTATTGAAAAAAGGAATCTATAATATCTCTCGTCTTTCAAAGATGTATGTTTTAATTACATGTCTGAACTCAGAAAAAAATGGATTGTCTGACAAAATGTTAGAAGAAATATTTAGTTCTTATGGAATGATAAGATATAACCATGAACTGAAAAGCCCTATTCATCCTATCTTTAGGCGATTCAATCTATTTATTCACAATAATTAAAATTTCAAAACAATGGAAACAATTAAAAAGTACACAATGGAACAGCTAAAAGCTGTTAAGCCAATCCTTAGTGAAAAAGAACAACTTAGTATCATAGCAGGCCGCATAGAACAAGAAGGCTGCTACTTTTTCACACGTGAAGAGATGCTGGAAATGTTTGAGAATGAAACTCTTTTCCCCTCAGCGTTTAAGAATAAGTGGTTCAAGGACGAAGAGGAATCAACAGAAGATCATATTGTTTACATTAGATATTGGTATATATCAATTAGCGATTATGAACAAGTGATGCGTAGTAAATACTCATTTAGCAATCCTCAAGGCGGGGGATCTATTGTGATTCCAAGTGGAGGCAGCCATGTGAATGAGAATGGAACTATGACACAAGAAGAAATTGCAATTCAATCGGCATCAATAGCAGCAAATCTATGTGAGACTTTTTATTCTTTTGCAAGAACCGAGACAATAGAACAAGGGTATTCTATAATAGCACATGATACTTTCTTGAGCCGTTATCAATCATCAATACAAACGGTTGTTGAGAATATATTAAACTCTGGTAAAACCAATGTAGAAGATCGGTACATTTCATATCGTGGTATGCATAAAGTATCAATTACAATATCTAACAACTATGGTATTTCAAATGAAATATTCTATAATTTCATTTAATAATTTAAAAACAGGGTGAGTATAGTATCTATTTTAATAAGATAATCACGATATTTGTCACGTATTCCTTTAATTAACACATATCACTATGTCAAGAATAGTATCGGTGATAGCCTTTATAATGATAATCTCATCCCTTTGTCATGCTCAGACGGACGAGGCTAACCGCTTACAACCCTTTGAGCCGAAGAACCAGTTGATGCAATTTGTGGCAAACGTGGAAAAATTCGCGAAGAGCTACCCACAGGAAAAGGTGTATCTGCACCTTGACAACACGGGCTACTTCATGGAAGAACGGATATGGTTCAAGGCATACGTCATCCGCGACTATAACCTGCAGCATTCCGAACTGAGCAAAGTGCTCTATGTGGAACTGATCAACCCGTCAGGTGAGGTGGTCAAGACGGAGAAGTTGAAGATCATCGACGGTGAGGCCGATGGCTATATCGACCTGAATCACCTGCTCGTGAGCGGCTTCTATGAGATTCGTGCCTATACCAGCTACATGCTGAACTGGGGTACGACGGCACTGTTCTCACGCGTGCTTCCCATTCTGGAAAAGCCCGACAAGGACGGTGATTACGAAGACCGCCGCATGGACGAGTTCGGTGCCCGCAACCGCCTTCCCGACTATCGTGAGAAAGAACAGGAAGGAGGCAAGAAGATGAACGTGGCATTCTATCCCGAGGGAGGCCATCTGGTGTCGGGTCTGGAGAATCGCGTGGCCTTTTCCGTGACCGACGAAGACGGTGCACACATCGAGACTGAAGGCTATCTGGAGTCCGGCGGTCGCCGAATCTGCAGTGTGAAGACCTTGCGGGAAGGCCGCGGTGTTTTCTCCTGCACACCCGGGTCGGAAAGACTGACGCTGCACCTGACCAATGAAAAGGGGAATGAGCGTACTTTCCGTCTGCCCGATGCAGAACAGGAAGGCTGCCTCATTTGTGCCGAGACCACGGACGATGATATCATCATGGTGGATGTCCTTGCTTCACCGCAGTACCGCTCGCAGAAGATGGGTCTTGTGGCCATGAACAACGGCCGAATCATGCGGTTCGACGAGATGGCCGGCATCGGCCTGGGACAGCGGATAGAAATCAGGAAGTTGGATTTGGGCAACGGCGTGAGCCAGCTGGCCCTCATCGACAGTCTGGGCAATATCCTAGCCAGCAGAATGGTGTTTGTCTGCAAGAAGACAGGCATAGGCAGGATCAATGTGCAGCTGCAGAATGAGTTTCTGAAGCCATACGGTAAGATTTCGCTGACGGCTCAGACTGCACCCGGCAGCCATTTCTCGATGGCCGTACGCGACTACCATTCCCAGGTGGACGGTTGGCAGGCCGACCTTGCCTCATGGCTTCTGCTATCGTCAGACCTGAAAGGCTATATTGAGAATGCGAAGTACTACGTGGAGGCCGATGACGAAGAGCATCGCCGTGCTGCCGACCTGCTGATGATGGTTCAGGGCTGGCAGCGCTACAATCTGCCACTCATGGGCAGCGGAGAGTCGTTCAAACTGGTTCATCCGCTTGAGCGCTCCCTGTTCTTCGAAGGAGCCATCAGTAAGAGCAAGAAGAAAATCATCGGCAGCGTCGATGGCGTGAACCTTTGGGCAACCTATATGACCGACCGCAACAACCCGACCGACTCGATGGTATATGAAGACATGTACCTGACCGACGGCAGCGGACACTTCCAGTTCAAGGCACCCGACTTCTATGGTGAGCGTGACGTGGTGATGAGGCCAGAGAAAGACAACAAGCTGCTGCAGTTCGACTTCCGCTTCAATCGCGGCTATGAGCCCAGCACCCGCCACGTCTTCAAGAACGAATTGTTGCCGATTCCCATTGATACACCCCGTGTGTGGAACGACTGGCGGGATCCCGATACGTTACTTTCCCTCGGCAAGCGTGAGTTCATGCTCAGCCAGGTCAATGTCAGGGGCAAGTACAAGTTCAACCAAGAGCGCTACTGGCTCAATGAGCAGAACGCCTTCAACAAGTCGAGCATCTACTACGATTGTGCGAAGGAATACGAGCAGTTGCGCGACAAAGGCGAAAAGTTCGTCGACTTCCTGAAGTGGCTGGAGAAACGGAACCCCTACTTCAGCGGAAACTGGCCGCACGAAGAGGAAGACATCCGAAAGCTAACCGCAAGCTACTCCCACCGGGCAGTTTATCCCAGGGATGGCATGTCTTACAAACGCCGCCCAGTGGTGTGGATTATCAACAACATGTTCAACTGCATCACCTATGCTCCAGCCAAATTGACGGACAACAGTATCATGTCAGGCCTTTCAGGATATTCGATGATTCCCGACGAATTGAGAAACGTCAAGTCGGTCTATATCTCTGAGGAAGGCGATGCCTGGAAGCGATTCGTCACCATCCCCGATCTTGAGGGAGTGAATGTGGCTACGGTGTTTGTCTATCGAAGCAGTGGCGGTAACCGATGGGAGTCTTTGCGCAAGGGTATCCGTGCCATCACACTGCAGGGGTATCAAATCCCTGAGACATATAAGAGCCCGAACTATAGGGTGGTGCCGAGTATTCCCGACTTTCGCCGCACACTCTATTGGAATCCAAATGTGAAGACCGACGAGAAAGGATTGGCAGACATCGTATTCTATAACAACCGCGACTGCCGCCAGCTGGTCATCTCTGCCGAAGGATTTACGAAGGAAGGCCTGCC
>JAILFH010000046.1 GCA_024697645.1 Prevotella sp. | reverse complement strand
ATGTAGATACCCTTCTGCTGGGTGTTCTGCATGCGAACGCCATTCAGGTTGTAGATCACGTTGTTCTGCTCGTCGGCATTCAGTTCGCTGATACCTGCAGGAACGACGTAGTTGAAGGCAACCTTCACCAGAACAGCCTTCGTGTCGTTGGCAATTGCCCAGTAGCAGTCGATGGTCTGAGGCTCGCAACCATTGATGTTGTAGCAGAGGTAGGTCTTACCGTCTGTGTACTTCACGCAAGCGGGAACCTCTGATGTGCCCGTCCAGCTCTGGAAGTCACCAGAAGCATTACGCCAGCCGTCGTAAGCCCCATAGTTGGAAACAAGTTCCTTCGTGGTCGGGTTGTAACCGTAGACTGTTGCATCAGCAAGAGCAGAGATGCCAAGTTCAGTGCAGATGGCTGCAACCTGATCGTCGGTAAGAACTACCTGCTTCTCAACATAACTTGCCTCAGTGGTCTCGTACTCAACAGAAGCCTCCTGAACATTCTCAGAAATCTCGAGTTCAACCTCCTCAGGCTCAACGAATGTGATGACAACATCGATGACAGCTGCCTTGTTGTCGGCTACGAATGCCCACTTAGCGGTGTAGGTCTCACCTGCAACGTGAGTATCGTCGATACAGCCAATGTAGTCGATAAGGCCAGAAGCGGGATCCTGGATCTTCACGCAGACCATACCTGCTGAAGTACCCCAAGTCTCAGCGTCGCCAGAAGCGTTGCGCCAGCCGTCGGTAGTATTCTCAACTGCCTCGTTGGTGGTTACGTTGACGATGTACTGAGCAGCCTCGCCGATAGCGCTGATGCCAAGAGCCTCAACAACTGCGTTCACGTCGAACTCTTCAGTGGTGCCGCTGTAAACAGTCTTCTCAACCTCATTGTGGTTGACAGTGAAGGTCTTAACAACGGGAACATTCTCACCATTTACGATAATAGTCTCGCCAGCAGCCTCACCAGCAACAAACTCAAATGCGTAGAAATTGAGAGCACCTGTGGGATAACCAACGGCAACCTCACCAGCCTCAACGGCTACAGAAATAACGGGATAAACCTTCTTGGTCGACTGCTCTTCGCCTTCGCCCATTACAACTTCGATAGCGTCAGCATCCTGAACTACCTGATTGTAAAGTTCTGTCTCGCCCTGTGTGAGAACGAGATTACGGTCAGTAGCGCTTGAACTTGCAGTACGAGCATAGACCTTCAGCGTACCTGCAGAAGGAACACTCAGAGTCATAGAGTTCTTGCTTGAAGACTTACCGCCACTCTTCAGACGCTTCGAGAACTTCTGATATTCGTCGGCAGTTCCGAAATAAGCATTATTGTCGTCGATAACCATCTTACCTGCTGTGTCAACAAGTGAAAGGGTCAAGTCGCCAACAGTGAAAGTCTTTCCATCGAGAGTTCCTGCATCTGCATTCTCCTCGAATACAATCATCGAAGACTCAGCCTCCTCAACTACATCATAAGCAACGACGCTCTTGCGGGTGCAAGTAGCATTGCCCTGATTCCATACATTCCAGTAAAGACCCTGACGATTGTACTGGTCGGGAGCATCCTCCAAAGCGGCACGAAGTTGCTTCAGCGTGTAAGTATAAACATTGTCACCAATCTTCATCAGAGGCAGATCGCCAACATTGACGTCACCCTTCAGACTCTTGATGTTACCAATGCCCCAGCCGACGATAGATTCATCGCCTTTGGTTGCCTCACCCTCAGCAAGTACGGTGAACTCAACCTTTGCATCGTCCGACAATCCGTCGAATTCACTGGCGAGAATGTTTCCATACTCGTCGAAGGCAATCGACTTGCCCTCATCATACTCCGGAGTGTTACCCTTGACCAAATCCTCATACTCAGCCTGAGAGCCATACCAAATACCTTCGACCTTAATGGTTGAAGCTATACCCTGATCCTGGAGATAGACCTGACGAACGTGCTTGGCATAGATGTCGCCCTTATACTCGTTTTCAGCTCCTTCAACACCGACTTCATAGGTCTTAGTCTTCTCGATTGCGATTCCAACAACACCTTCTTCCTGACTAAGAACTACAGCGTCGGTGTAGTAAACGTCACCCCAAGACTCCTTCTTCTGCCACTCACTGTAGACGATACCGAAACCAATCTTACCAGTCAGTCCTGAGTACTTGATGTAGATGTAGTCGTACTCAGAAACGTCTTTGTTCATATCGCCCTGATTGAACCAGTTTCCAGCCCACGAGCCTCCATAACTGTACTCGCTGCCAGCCGCAAAGTTATCGATCATAACCGATGCGTTTGCACATACTGCCATCAATATGGCAGCCATAAAAGTAAAAATTCTCTTCATAAGCATATAGTTTTGTAGATTAGAAAATATAGATGCGACAAAATTACCGACAAATATACAAATTATTTTTTATAATCAAAACAATAAGGATATTTTTTTCGCAAATTCCTTACATTTCTGAATCTTATGCGGAATATATCCTTCAGGAAACACCGCATTTTGCAAGTCGCTGACTTACATTTATATAAAGCACGTCTTTGGACCTTACAAAGCATATCTTTGGACCTTACAGAGCATATCTTTATACCTATATAAAGCATGTGTTTATACCCCTATAGAGGATGCCTTTCTAAGGTCAAAAGGATACCTTTACACAGTCGAAAGCATTGCTCTCTATGGTCGAAAGGAATGCTCTGCATTGTCAGGAACATTGCTCCGTTTGCTCAAGACTTTTGCTTCCCGTAGACGTAGCATTTCTTTTATAGGCTCTTACAAACGGCACTAATTTCGCATCAATCACATGCATTTTGCGTCTCATCAAGCATTTTTATCAGGTTTCGAGCATGAAAATGGCGTTTTCTGAGCGTTTTCGACAACCTTAGAATCGGGGTAAAAATTGGGGTTGTGACAATTGTGACAATTGGACAATTGATTTTTACGCACTCCCGATTTTGCGAGATTTTCGCAATTGATTGATTATCAATATGTTATATAATATATTTAATAAATATTAATAATAATAACTAATAAATTAACATAGTTTTAACACTTTTTGAGGCAGTTTTTATCGATTTAGTCGCAGTTTTGGGCTCAGTAGTTGCACTTTTTGGGGTTTTAGATGCAAGAAAACAGGTGATTGTTTACACTAAAATTTGAGAGAGATGATTCCTCTTACGACCAACAAGCCTCCCAATTTTCTCTGAAGTGTGTAAAAAACGGGGTGTCATTTGTCACAATTGTCACACTTCCGATTTTCAGCAGAATTCGTAGTCTTGATTTTCTCCAGAATTTAGAAGAACAATCCAACAAGAACTCGGCAACGATGCTTAAATTCCAAGCATCACATTCTCAGGACAGATTACGTTTTGGGGGAAAATACACAAAAAAGCGATCGGTGCTTCGCAGCAGAGATCGCTAACCTTAATAATCTTTGAAAAACAAAATACCTGCTTCACAGCAGTTACAGATAACTAAAAACTTAATCGGGGTAAAAAACGGACCCCATATAAACCGTTTGCAAAGTTAATACAAATCGGCGACAATACAAAATAATTTATGATTTTTTTCAATATTATTCTAAAGATTTTTATGTTAAGGAAAAATCAAAATTTTTCAATCGGGACTTCTCCTTACTTATTTAGAGTTCTGACGTACTGGTTTGAGCGACCTTCTCCCTTCTGCTCAGGAAGAAATTCTATTCCGTAATAAGTTGGAAACCGTTGCGGTTGATGACACCACCCTCATTCAGTACAACCTCCTTCACGTGAGAGTCGCCCGTAAGATTCCAGATGCCGTCGACAACCACCTTTGTCTTCTTGCCAGTTCCTGCCTTGTCGTAAGCACCATTCCACGTAACGTTCTTATCAACAACTACAGTGCTCGTTCCATATTCATCAACCTTGATGTCGCCAGCATAAGTGGCTTCCGAATCGGTCTGAAGATTGAGGGTTGCCACTGGATTTGTTGTCTTCCAGCGCTTATTGTAGTCCACCAACATCAGAATTCCACTTGGAACTTCTATCTTCGTATCCTTCAGCGTCAGCGTTCCCTTTGTGCTTGTAGTAATCTCGATGAGAGGAGCCTCCTGACTCTTCAGCGTGAGATGACCGCCCGTCACGTTGATCTTTCCGTTATAGCCTTCAGCATCACCACTTCCGCTCTGAAGAATCATCATTCCGCGACGGTTGTCTCCACTTTTCATCTCCGATTCGATGATATTCACTTCGTTATCGCCTTCAATGACTGCAATTTCGCCTTGTTCAGAAAGACCCTGGATATTGTTTACGGTGATGATTCCCGTACTGTAGCAAACAGCACAGTCTTTTCCGCTCGTCTTGTAGGTTCCTCCTTCTACTGTCACCGTTCCACCGCCTCGATCGGTCGCTATGACCGAACTATTGTTTCCGCAAGTGACGATTTTCAGATTGCTTGCATTGATGACGCCTCCGCCTGTAGCATGAATACCACGCGAGAGATTCTTGTTGCAAGTGATCGTAGTACCGCTGATGTCCACACGTCCCCCATAGGCAACGACACCGTTTGCGCCAACTGCATCAGTCGTGATGTCTCCACCGACAATGTTCGCAACACCTTCACCCGTAGTTACTACTGCTGAGTTAACACCATAGAAACTTGTAGCGTCACCATTGCTGCTATCGCCACCAGTCTTGTTCACGTGGCAATTCTCCAACGTCAGCGTACCACCTTTCACCTGAACAGCATTCTCGTCGACACCCGACGAAGAGAACGTCTCCCGACTCCTGACCTGAGGTCCGGTCTGCAGTCCAAGTCCTGTAGCACTGATACTTCCTTCCTTCTGCTGGTTATGTCCACCTCCAGGAGGCATCTGCATGTTCTTTCCTCCTCCCGGGGGCATGGGCATGTTCTTACGTTGTGAAGCAAACTGAGGCTTCAGTTTCAGATAACCCTCATATTGCTCGGTTGTGAGGATTTTCGCAATTGCCTTATCGTACTTTTTCTGTTTCTTCTCATAATCATAGGAAGCCTTCGAACTATTCTCGCTTGGCATTCCCATTCCACCACGAGGAGCACCTCCGGGCATTCCGCCACCAAAGTTACCGCCCCCAGGCATTCCACCGCCGAAGTTGCCACCTCCGGGCATTCCTCCGCCAAAGTTGCCGCCTCCAGGCATTCCACCAGGACCACCCATTCCTCCGCCATTAGGCCTGCTGGCATTACCACTGGGCATTCCTCCCATTGGGGGTTGACCATTCATATTCATCTCTTCGCCCTCGATAAGCGTCTTGTACTTCTTGTTCAACTTCAACACCTTCTTCAACTGCATTGCACCCAAGCCCAGATTCTTTTCCATCTGCTCAGTCATCTGCATGTACGTAACACGCTGCGGCATCGGAGCATTCTTCTTATTCTTAGCCATAAGCACTCCCGAAACGAGAAGCATGGCCGACATCAAAATAAAGATTTTCTTCATTGCCTTTTCTTAGTTTTTGACTTTTGCTAGTTCTACTAATTCTGTGGCAAAGGTAAAAGTTCGAGAAGATAAAAGAAAATTTTTTCTGCTAATCGGCTAAAAATATCAGTAAATTCAGGTTTCAAATAAGGAACAAAAAACAAATGGCATGAAACAAGAGAAAACAAATCGCCAAATTCCGAATTTCATGCTCTATATTCAGGTTCCAAGTGAAACTGCAAGAAATAGGCATTTGAGCCTATTCATAAAAATACATCCACGAACTCTTATCAAAGAATTCGTGGATGCTATTGAGTCACTACAAAACAAACTGGAATTGTAGCCTTCAAATTGTCTTTCGTACTTATGCGAAACTGATGAGACCCTGAACAGGCTCTGCATCATTAGGACGCTCGTTGGTCTTGTTGCCAGAAGCCTGATTGCGAATCTCCTCCAGCATCTGGCGAGTACGCTTATAGGTCGGCGTGTTTTCGACAGCAAGAATGATGTCCTCGTTGTCAAGATCCTCCTGACGGAAGAGGAAGATATGCGGACGACGCTTGTACTGGGTATTGTTTCCATCCTTGCCATAATAACGGCCACGACGTTCCTCACGCTCAGCACGACGCTCTTCCTCCATAGCGATGCGGTTGGCTTCCTCCTCGGTGTGCTTCTTCAAGTGACCACTCATTCCGTCGACATCCTCAATGCCGAATCCTGTGGCCAGCACCGTAACCTTCACCTTCTCACCAAGATCTGGATCGAGGGCAAGACCCCATTTCAGTTCGAAGTCCTCACCGAACTTCAGCATGAAGTCGTTGACATCGTTCATCTCGTCCATCGTCAGTCCATGATTCTCCCTACGCTTCCTTCCGAAACTAATAGGGACCAGAATGCGCTTAGAATTGAACACGTTGTTGTCGTTAAGCAGGGGTGAGTTCAGAGCATCGTCGATAGCCTTCTTCACACGACCTTCGCCTTCACCATAACCTGTAGACATAATGGCTACGCCACCTTCCTTCAGGACGGTCTTCACGTCGTTGAAGTCGAGGTTGATAAGTCCATGAACCGTGATAATCTCTGCAATTGACTTTGCTGCAATTGACAAAGTGTCGTCGGCCTTGCCGAAAGCATCAAGAACGGTGAGGTCGGGATAGATCTCACGCAGACGCTCATTGTTGATAACGAGCAATGCGTCGACATGCTTCGACATCTCCTCCACACCATCAAGAGCCTGATCGATTTTCTTCGGACCCTCAAAGCGGAACGGAATAGTAACAATACCTACTGTAAGAATTCCGAGGTCCTTCGAAACCTCAGCAATGACAGGAGCGGCACCCGTACCTGTACCACCACCCATGCCAGCGGTGATGAATGCCATGCGGGTTCCATCAGAGAGCATATTGCGAATGTCGTCGATGCTTTCCTGAGCAGCCTGACGTGCCTTCTCGGGCTTGTTGCCTGCTCCAAGACCTTCCTTACCAAGTTGGAGGTGAACAGGAACCGGTGAATCGTTAAGCGCCTGATTGTCAGTGTTGCAAAGCACGAATGTAACATCGTGAATGCCCTCGCGATACATGTGATTGACAGCGTTACCGCCACCACCACCAACACCAATGACCTTAATGATGCTGTTGTCCTTCTCTGGCTCGTCAAAATCAATGATGCCAGGTCGATTTGTATCAATGATATCAATCATAATTATTTATTTTTTAAATTTTCTCTTAATCTTCTTCAGACATAATGTCCTTACCAAACTTCTTCAGACCACGAAGGAACTTGTTCCAAGCGCTGTTTTCGCGTCTCTCTGCTGCCTTACGAGCGGCTTCTTCCTCCTCAGCCTTACGCAGGGCCTCTTCCTCTTCTTCCTTGCGGCGACGGGCTTCTTCCTCAGCCATTTTCTTCTCTTCTTCAGTCTGGACAATGCCACGACCCGTAATTTCCGTAATAGGACGAGGAGCCTTGTGAGCCGAATCGCCAGCAGCGGCTGCAGCAGCGTCGCCAGTTGCTCCAAACAAATCGCTCGAAATCTCCTCACCGGCACAGTTCATGTCGCCTTTCTCCAACAATCCGAGTACCGTATTCATCATTGCATCGTGAGCAACAATCTCGGGAAGGTTGCTGTTCACCGTAGAAGTGATGAAGCGAGCCACACGAATCTTGTCGATGTGGGTGTGATTGCGGAAAGCACGCTCGATGTTGCGCATATTGGAACCACCACCCGTCAGGATGATTCCTCCAAGCAGTTTGTCGATGTACTCATTGGGAACCTGGAACCAGACGTTCTCAATGATTTCCTGCAGACGACCCTCAACAATGTTGATGAAGTCGCGGCTGAGAATATCGCGGTCGGCATCAATCGGGAAGCGGAGCGTATTGTCGATATCGCTATTGTCGGTATAGGCACTTCCATGCTTGAGTTTCATACGCTCCGCATCACCCTCTTCCATCTGCAGCGTTGCGATATCCTTCGTGATATTGCTGCTGCCGAGGGGAATAACGGCAAGATGACGCAGGATGTTCTTATAATAAACCGAAACGGTTGTTGTGTCGGCACCAAGGTCAACAAGCACACAACCTGCACGCTTCTCTGTTTCGGTAAGCACACTGTCGGCCATTGCCAAAGGTGCAAGATACATATCAGCAATAGCGATTCCTGCAAGTTCGAAACACTTGTTGAGATTGCGATAGAAGGTCTTGCGCCAGAGGATATTGAGGAAGTTTCCTTCGAGGCGCGTGCACTGAATGCCTACTGGGTCGAGTTGGAACTGCTGGTCAACCTTATATTCCTGAGTAGCAGCATCAAGTATCTCCTGTTCGGGATAAGACATGTTGCGGTTGGCGTCCATCAACTCATTAATCATATCCTGAGTGACAACGCTCTCAGCGGCAAGTTCCTTGACAATAACATTCTTCATCGAGCGAATGCTCTGACCTCCTACACCCACATAGACATAGGCAATTTTAGACTTCAGCGTGGTTTCAAGTTTCTTGACGATATTGGTCAGCGCCATCACCGTCTTGTCAATGTTGTAGACCACACCTTTTCGGATACACGACGTGGAATCCTCCTTCACGACAGCAAGAATGGAGATGCTACCGTCGAGGTTCTTTCTTCCTGCGACACCGGTTATCTTCGATGAACCGAGTTCGATTGCTACAATAAACTCCTTTGGCATAATTTTATTATTTTATTATTTTTGTCTTTTCTTACAAATGATTTGATTATCGAACTCAAGATTGATGCAGGAATACTTATTCCATCCTGCCTGCGAGAGGCCATAGCGGTAGAAATCCTCCAGTCGATTGAGTTTGCGAGCCAGAAACTCGTCAATCTTGCGAGAGATTTCACTCTTGAGTTTTGCTTCGGGCAACGGTCCCAGCAGAATGACGTGATTTCCTACGCGGGGAATGAGTTCGATAGACCTATCCTCAAGCACGTTGATTTGCTCTATCTGGTTGCTCCAGAACTCGTTCTGCATGAGCGATTTGCTAAGAGGCGAGATATAATTCATGGCGAAGGCCCGCGAAATATTTCCCGTTGCGATGATTAGGTCGCTTGTATAATGGGAATTGGGCATGATGCAATCGTTATCGTCAAGATAATAGTCATCGCCATTCTGAGATTTAATCCTTACGAGGGGAAGTCGCTGGGTAATGCTGATGCTGACGTGTCCATCCTGTGTCTTGAAACATTCGGCACTCTTCACAAAGGGACTTGTCTTGAGTGTCTCCTCAATCTTTCGAGCATCGACATACCGCATAGGCTTCTCGAGGGGATAAAGATGCGAAGTCTCAAGGCGCTTCTTAATCTCCCTCGAATTGATAAAGCCATTGGTTGCCTCATCAGCAATGTTAATGCTCACCTTCGTGCAGACGCTTGCAGTCTCGTCCGGCTTGTTAAATGCGGTAACAGCAAGCACGAGATAGGCAGCAAGCACTATGTCGGCCAGAATGAGCAGGGTCTTCTTCCAAGGAATTCTTATCTTCATTTAGATTCCAGTATCTTTGTAATTTGTGGAACAAGATTGTCCAAATCGCCAGCACCGAGTACGACTAACACATCGAAGTCGCGGCTCTTGACGAGTGGCAGCACATCAGCAAGACTAATCAGACTACGCTCAACACCTGGTTTCAAGCAGTCGTAGATGAGTTTCGAAGTAACGCCGGGGATAGGTTCCTCACGAGCGGGATAAATGTCGCAGAGGATAACCTCATCGAGAAGGCTCAAAGCCTCAGCGAATTCGCGATAGAAATCGCGGGTGCGGGTATAGAGATGCGGCTGGAAAATAGCCGTAATCTTACGGTTCTGATAGAGTTGGCGTATGCTTTGCGCACTGGCGAGGATCTCCTTCGGATGATGGGCATAGTCGGAGAGGAACACGTGGCGGTCGTCCTTCAACTTGAAATCGAAACGGCGGTCAACACCACGATAGGTCTTCATGCCATAACGTAATTCCTCTGCGGTGCAACCATTCAACTGAGCCATAGCCATTGCCGCTATTCCATTCTCTATATTAATGGGTACAGGGTGACCAAGTTGCACCTGAGGAACATTCTCGATTGGCGAAATGAAGTCGAACGTAATCTCACCATTTTCGATAGAAATGTTCTCCGCATGGAAATCGCCTTCGTTGAGACTATATTCAAATTGACGTACTCCTTCGGGCAGATCTGGTTGCATCTCAAGTCCTTTGTGGATGATGAGCGCACCTCCCTCCTGAATAAGGGTTGTATAATGACGGAAACTTTCGAGATAGGCTTCCTTCGTTCCATATATATCAAGATGATCGGGGTCGGTAGAGGTGATGACCGTCATCCAGGGACGAAGCCAGTGGAAAGAGCGGTCGAACTCATCAGCCTCGATAACGACAAAGTCGCTAATATCGGAGAGGAGATAGTTGGTGCCGTAGTTCTTGGTAATACCACCGAGGAATGCATTGCACTCTACATGACTTTGATGCAGAATATGAGCACACATCGAAGATGTTGTTGTCTTTCCATGAGTACCTGCAACGCAGAGTCCCTTTCGCATCTGGGTCAGTGTTCCCAATACTTGTGCACGCTTCTGAATTTCGAACCCATGTTCCCTGAAATAGACAAGTTCCTGATGGTCGGCAGGCACAGCAGGCGTGTATACGACCAGACAGGATTCGGGTTTCTTGCAGGCATGGGGAATCTCACTGACATTCTCCTCGTAGTGGATGAGCATACCTTCCTTTTCGAGTCGGTGTGTGAGTTCGCTGGGCGTCTTATCGTAACCAGCAACAACCATACCACAATGCATGAAATAGCGTGCGATGGCACTCATGCCGATGCCACCAGCCCCAATAAAATAGACAGATTTTATATTCTTAATCTCCATTTTCAATTCTACTCCTAAAAGGATTACTTTTTAGTTTGTGTTGCCAGTCGAATAACTTCGTCGGCAATGATGTCGGCAGAGTTGGGTAATGCCATTTTCAGGACATTCTCACTGAGCGACTTAAGTTTGCTGGCATCAGTCACAGTGGCTACTGCCAGCGGAAGCAATGACTGAGGCGCATCTGCATCCTTCACATAAAGGGCTGCCTCCTTATTCACGAGAGCCATTGCATTCTTGGTCTGATGATCCTCTGCCACATTCGGACTGGGCACCAGAATGACAGGTTTGCCAATGAGGCAGAACTCCGAAATGGAACTTGCTCCTGCACGGCTAATGACAAGGTCGGCTGCCTTATAGGCTGCTCCCATGTCACTAATGAAGTCTGTCACCTTCAAGTTTTCGGGTTTCCCCAACTGACTGAGTTGCTCTGCAATCTGAGCACTATAATATTTGCCCGTTTGCCAAATGAACTGCACGTCCGACTGTCGTACCAAGTCAAGATGCTGCAGTACACTTTCATTGATGGTACGAGCACCAAGGCTTCCACCTACGAGAAGTATCGTCTTCCGCTCAGGGTCTAAACCGAATGAGCGAACAGCCTCCTCACGGGTAATCGTTGTCTCGAGCAAAGCCTGACGGACGGGGTTACCAGTCATGAGAATCTTCTCAGCAGGGAAGAATCGCTCCATTCCCTCATATGCGACGCAAATGCGACTAGCACTCTTGCCCAGCATCTTATTGGTCTTGCCAGCAAAGGAGTTCTGCTCCTGAATGAGGCAAGGAATATTGAGTTTCGCTGCGGCTGCCAAAGTAGGATAACTTGCATATCCGCCAACGCCTACTGCTACTTGTGGACCAAACTCACGAATGATACGCTTGACCATACGATCGCTTTTCCACATCTTATAGGGTAGAGTGATATTCTTCCACAACTGTGCACGATTGAATCCGCAGATAGGCAGGCCCTTAATCTCATAACCTGCTGCTGGCACGCGTTGCATCTCCATGCGTCCCTCAGCACCTACGAATAATATTTCAGCGTCAGGACATTTTGCCTTGACCGCATTGGCTATCGAGATAGCCGGAAAGATGTGACCGCCCGTTCCGCCGCCACTTATGATGACCTTCAAATTGCTCTTTATTTCTTTCATGTGCAAATATAGTGAATTTATTTGTCTTTCTACTATTTTTTCGTCAATATTTTTTTGTTTTCACTTATGCAGCCGCTCCAACTGGCTTCAGATTACGTTCCCCACTGTCATCTTTTTTCTTTGCAGAACGGCTGATACTCAGGATAACACCCACATAGATGCAGTTGATCAAAGTTGATGTGCCGCCCTTGCTGATAAGGGGCAACGGTTGTCCTGTAACAGGAGCCAGACCTACAGCAACACACATATTGAACAGCGCCTGCGTGACAAGCAAGAGGGCAAGTCCCATTGCCAGAAAAGCAGGGAAATTGTTTTCACAGCGATTGGCAATTCGGCCTGTGCGGAAGAGTAGAATTATATAGAGCATAGCCACAAAGAATGCACCGATAATGCCCATTTCTTCAATGATAATGGCATAGATGAAGTCGGAGAAAGCCTGTGACAGGAAATCACGCTCAACTGAATTTCCTGGTCCTTTTCCTACCACATTAGACGAAGCAATAGCGATGTTGGCATGAGAGGTCTGAGCATCTTTATCAAGGTCAACTTCAGCAGGTGTCAGATCCTCCTTGCTGGAGAATTTCTCAATACGAGCCTTCCAAGTGTCGAATCGGTGGAACACCTTTTCAAACACATTTTCCTTCTTCTCAACTACTTCTGTGGTCTGCTCGGTAAGCGTCATATCAGGATTAGTTGCAGTCTGTTTCTTACCCATGAGCATAATCATCAGGAAAAGGAAAACGCCAAAAAGGACGACTACACCAAGAAGTTTTCCCAACTGGTCCATTGGCACTCGACCAATAACCATCATCATGAACACAACAGCACAAATGAGCGCAGCCGTAGAGAAGTTTTCTACAAGAATAAGGGGAACAATGAATGCACAGACAATTAAAATATACTTAAACGCATGTCGGTCAGCACCCTTATCGGTCTGCATAGCACTAAGAATCTGCGCAGTTGCCAATACCAATGCTCCCTTGGCAATCTCTGACGGTTGGAACTGCATACCCAAAAATCCTACCCAACGGGCTGCGCCATTAGTGGATTGCCCTGCAAAGAACACCCAAATGAGCATCAACTCGGAGATGATGAGCAGGAAAGGAGTTACAATCTTGAAGTATTTACATTTGATATTGAGCGTGACGACCATGCAGAAAATACCCATCACCAAAATGGCAATGTGTTTCAGCACAGGAGCCAGATAACTTCCTTCCTTATATGTCAGTTGAGACGAAGCCGAGTAGACCTCAACGACACTGATGATACACAGGAAGAAGAAGACCATCCAGATGACCTTGTCGCCCTTGAAAATATTATTTAATGTCTTATTTATCATATATTCCTCACTAATGGGGTAATAGATTTCTCATTCACGCTATGGACTGCGATTCGTATTGCTGTTTAAAGATTTCTCACCAGCGTCTTAAACTGATCTCCTCGGTCCTCCATATTCTTGAACAGGTCGAACGATGCGCAACAGGGCGAAAGCAGGACAGTGTCGCCGGGGCGAGCCATCTCGTAGCAAGCCGCCACGCAATCTTTCATAGAATGCACATCACGAACGGGAATGCCCATCTCGTCGAAATTGTCGTGGAGTTTCTGATTATCGGCACCAAGATAGACCAATCCGACGCATTTCTCGCGCACAAGCGACTTAATCGGCTCATAATCATTGCCTTTATCCTTACCACCGATGATAAGGATAGTAGGAGTCTTCATGCTCTCCAGCGCATACCAGCAGGCATCTACATTCGTAGCCTTCGAGTCGTTGACGTATTCTACACCACGCACGCGGCAAACTCGTTCCAGACGATGCTCCACACCAGGGAAGTCGCTGAGTGACTTGCGAATAATGTCCTTCTTGATTCCCGAGATGTTGGCAGCCAGACCTGCAGCCAGTGAATTATAGACGTTGTGAGTGCCTGTCAGCGAAAGTGCTTCTTGCTCCATATTAAAGGGCACAGGATATTCCAGTTTGTACTGACCTTCCTCTATATAGCCGATAACTCCTGCCTTCTTCACCAACGAGAACGGGCACTGAACAGCATGGATGTCGTATTTCTTCAGTTCACGCTGGATGACAGGATCATCTGCCCAATAGATGAATGCATCATCCTCGGTCTGATTCTGCAAGATGCGCATTTTTGCATCAGTATATTTCTGCATCGAGTTGTCGTATCGGTCAAGATGATCAGGCGTGATGTTCAACAGCACGGCAATATTAGCACGGAAGTCGTACATATTGTCGAGTTGGAATGAAGAAAGTTCGATGATGTAGTACTCATGGGGATCCTCAGCCACTTGCAAGGCTAGCGAGTTTCCAATATTACCGGCAAGCCCAGCATCGTAACCAGCCGCCTTGAAGATATGGTAGATGAGGCTTGTGGTAGTGGTCTTTCCATTGGAACCTGTGATACAAATCATCTTTGATGATGTATAGCGACCCGCAAACTCAATCTCACTGATGATGGGAATACCTTTGGCAATAGCCTTGGCAACCATAGGAGCCGTCTCAGGAATGCCCGGGCTCTTCACAATTTCAGTTGCAGAGAGTATCAGTTCCTCGGTATGACGACCCTCTTCCCAACTGATGCCTCGCTCATCGAGCATCCGCTTATACTTATCCTTGATGTTCGACATGTCACTTACAAACACGTCGAATCCTTGCTTCTTAGCCAATGCAGCAGCGCCAACTCCGCTCTCGGCTGCACCTAAAACTACAATTCGTTTCATTGTTTTCTTCTTTCTTAATTCTATTATCGCATTTTCAGCGTGATGATGGTAAGTGCGGCGAGGATGATGGTAGTAATCCAGAAACGCACTGTGATTTTCGACTCATGGAACTGACGATGAGGCCATTTGCGGAACACATACTCGCTGGTCTCGTCAAGTTGGGAGTCGAGTTTTCGGAAATTATCGTGAATAGGCGTGGCTCGGAATACTCGCACACGCTTGCCTTTTCTCTTATAAATCTTGAATACCTGAGTCTGAATGATGACACTGAGGCTCTCAACAAAGAATATGCCACAGAGAATAGGTAGCAACAATTCCTTGTGGATGATTACAGCGCCTACACCGATGATACCGCCAATCATGAGTGATCCTGTATCGCCCATAAATACCTGAGCAGGATAGGCATTGTACCAAAGGAAACCAATCATGGCTCCAACAAAAGCACAGAGGAATACCACAAGTTCCTGTGAACCAGGTATATACATAATATTCAGATAGGACGCCATCTCAATATGGCTCGACACATAGGACAAAATTCCTAACGCGACACCTATGATAGCCGAATTTCCCGCACACATACCATCCATACCATCATTGAGGTTGGCACCATTCGAGACGGCTGTAACCACAAGTATTGTCATAATGACGAAGAGCACCCATCCTGCAGCATTCTTATACTTACCACAGAACGACATGATATCGTCATAGCCCAGATTGTGGTTTTTCACAAAGGGAATAGTGGTCTTGAGCGACTTGACTGGCTCAGACTTGTGCGTAACCACGGTTTCTACGCCCTGACGCTCAGTAGAAATATTCTCATGGATGACGGCATCAGGACTTAGCCACAGCGTCAGTCCGACAATAAGGCCTATCGACACTTGTCCCACAATCTTATACTTTCCCTTCAGTCCCTCCTTGTTCTTGCGGAAGATCTTGATATAATCATCGAGGAAACCAAGGAAACCGAGCCAAATGGTTGTGCCAATCATCAGGAGCAGGTAGATATTGCGCATTCGACCCAGCAGCAACACTGGGACAAGAATTGAAACGGCAATAATAATACCACCCATCGTGGGCACACCAACTTTCTTCTCGCCAAATGGATCAATGCTTTTGTCGCGTGCGGTTTCTGCAATCTTGCGTCGTTTCATATACTTAATGAAGCGTTCACCAAACCATGCTGAGATCAACAGCGACAATATAAGCGTGAGCAATGAGCGGAAAGAAATATACATCCACATGCGTGAGCCGGGAATGTCGTATTGCTCTAGGAATCTGAAAAGATAATATAGCATATTTCTGAGTTTTTTATTGTTAAAGGAGCAACTAAATAGGAATAGGACTATAGGACATGTCCGAGCATCTATCCCTACGGGTTGTCAGGATTTTCATCAAGAAACTTTACCCCCTCGTGACTCCATTTTTAACTTTCTGTTTCGAATATCTCGCGAAGGACTTCCTTGTCGTCGAAGTGATGTTTTACACCTTCAATCTCCTGATAGTCCTCGTGGCCTTTACCTGCAACGAGAATCACATCGCCTTTTTGAGCCAACGCACAAGCAGTACGAATAGCCTCGCGACGGTCAACGATGGAAAGCACTTTCTTCATCTGCTTATTGTCAAGACCTGCAAGCATATCATTGATGATGGCCTGCGGCTCTTCGAAACGGGGATTGTCAGAAGTGATGATGACCTTATCACTTTGGCGGACAGCCTCCTGAGCCATCAGCGGACGCTTTCCTTTGTCTCGGTTGCCACCAGCACCACAAACTGTGATAATTCGTCCTTCTTTGCCATCGAGCACCTCGTGAATGGCATTGAGCACATTCTCCAACGCATCTGGTGTGTGAGCATAGTCGACAATAGCAGTGAAGCCCTCTGGAGAACGTACTGGCTCGAGGCGTCCACTCACACTATGCAGCGTACTCAACACCAGAAGAATCTCCTCTGGCTGCTTGCCAAGCATCACTGCTGCGCCATAGACTGCGAGCAGGTTGCTGACATTAAACTTACCAATAAACTGTACTCCCACCTCTCGGCCATCAACTTCGAGATACATACCGTCGAAATGACATTCAAGGATTCGAGCACGGAAGTCTGCCATTGTGCGAGTTGAATAGGTCTTCACCTTGGCACGTGTGTTCTGAACCATAAACATACCGTTCTTGTCGTCAGCATTGGTAATGGCAAACGAACCCTTGCGTAAATCGTCGAAGAAGCGCTTCTTTGCATCACGATAGTTTTCGAACGTCTTGTGATAGTCAAGATGATCGCGTGTCAGATTCGTAAACAGGCCACCAGCAAACTGCAGACCGCCTATACGACGCTGGGCAATAGCATGACTCGAACACTCCATAAAGGCATATTCGCAACCTGCACTAACCATGCGAGCAAGGAGTTTATTCAGTTCGATTGCGTCTGGAGTAGTATGGCTGGCAGGAATGGCCTCGCCTTCGATATAGTTGCAGACCGTAGAGAGCAATCCGCACTTATGTCCCATCGCGCGAAACATATTATATAATAAGGTGGCGATAGTGGTCTTACCATTCGTTCCTGTCACGCCGACTAATTTCAACTTGCGTGAAGGGTCTCCATGAAACAGTGTTGCCACTGGTCCGACAGCCTGCTCCGTTGAAGCCACCTGCACATAACAGACCGACTCTTGACGGTCAGCCTCAGAAGGCAAATCCTCACAGAGTACAGCGACAGCACCAAGTTCAGTGGATTTGGGAATGAACCGATGACCATCCACCTGAGTTCCTTTCATGGCAACAAAAAGTCCTCCTGTTGTTATCTTGCGAGAATCTATCTCCACTCCACTGATCTCCACCTCGGCATTGCCTACGATAGCGAGGGGCTTGACATTAACGAGCAGTTCACTTAACTTCATATATATTTCTTTTTCTGATTATTCTTTATAATACTTCAAACGGCATTTTCTAGACCTCGAGCAGCAACTCGCACCACTCACCTTTCTTGACCACGTGTCCAGGTTCCAGACTTTGCTTGGTAACATAACCACGACCACGAAGTCTGACTTTGACCCCTCGACGCTCAATCTGATAAACAGCATCGCGAGCACCCATTCCCACCACGTTAGGAATCGTATCCAACGACTGCTTGGCGTTTTGGTTCAACACTACCTGCTTCTGTCCTTTCTCTGCAGTTCCCCAAACAGAACTTCCGTCAGCATAAGAACCTGTGAAATTGTTGCTGGCATTATAACCAAGATGTGAGAGCACGTAGTCGGCAGCCAACAAGTTTCCAGATTTCACATCGGGAACAAGAATCGATGTTGAATCGCGTGCATCCTTCACATCGAGTTTCAGATTCTGGGCGAGAATACCCTCTGAGATGTGATGGAATACAACGCCCGACATTCCGCCACCTGATGCAGGCAGACCAGACTTCTGAATGCAGACAATGCAGGAATAGCGGGGAGCGTTAGCGGGGAAATAACCAGCAAACGACAGCAGATATTGCATCGTGCCCGAATGATAGCCACCTGAGCCATGAGAAATCTGCGCTGTACCCGTCTTACCTGCCACCTTAAACGACTTCGAACCAGCCTTTTTGCCCAAGCCAATGCTTACTACCTGTTCCAGCATAGTCTGCATCTTGGCTATCGTCGAAGGTTTCGCGATTTGCTCGCGCATCACCTCAGGCTGATATTCGGCAATCACCTCACCGTTCTTCGTCACTTGCTTCACGAAACGTGGGCGCATCATCTTGCCGTTATTAGCAATGGCATTATAGAAGGTCAACGTCGAAATCGGAGGAATCTGAGTCTCATAGCCAATCGACATCCAAGGCAGAGCGGTATTACTCCAGTTTGCCCAGTGTCTGCCAGTCTTATCTTTTTCCGGCATACGGATACGGGCAGGTGTAGAACCAAGAAGCGGAATCTTGAGGTCATCGGCAATACCTGTGCGATGGATAGCCTTTACAAACTTCTCGGGTTCATTGTGGTAGTACTCATCTACAATGCGACTCACACCGATGTTCGAACTTACCTGCAGTGTCTCAGGCAACTTCAACGTACCATAGCCACCTTTACGCCAGTTATGGTCTTTCATCTGGCGACCATACATAGGCCAAACGCCACCACCGGTCTCCACATATTTCGTCGTATCGCACTTGCCCTCGTCAAGACAAACCAGAATAGAGGCAGTCTTGAACACCGAGCCCGGCTCGAGCAAGTCGCTTACAGCGTGATTCTTAATCTCGCGATATTCACCATCGGCACATTTCTCCATGTTCACGATAGCCTTGATGTCGCCCGTCTGCACTTCCATAACTATGGCTACACCCACGTTGCCATTAATCAGTTTCAGTTCGTCTATTACGGCACGCTCAGCCAAATCCTGAATGCCTACATCTATGGTCGTTACGATGTCTGCACCATCTACGGGCGGGGTGTCCATAATGTCAAGCCATTTGTTCAGGACCTTGCGGCGATGGATAATGCCGTTTTCTCCACGCAGGATGCTATCATAGGAAAGTTCCAGTCCGAATCGGGCGGAGTCCTTTCCACCATACATCGTACCAATAGTTCTTCCTGCGGCCGAACCAAATGGACGCTGACGAGCATTATATTCCTCAACACTGAAGCCACTCTTGAATGAAGCCTTCACGACAAAATCCTCGGTAGTCTGCACCGAGTTGAATGGCATACAGAAGATGGGAAGCGACTTTACTTCCGAATAAGTATTGAAGTCTACACGCTGTCGCCAAACTGGCCAGTGACGTGAACCCACCGAACCGTTTTTCTGTACTTGTTGACGGCCTTCCTCAAAATGCTGGCGGAATTCCTGTGGTGTCTTCTCTGGAAATATATGATTTAGACAAATGCAGATTGTATCGAGGTTGGCTTCCCACAACGAGTCGTTTCCTGACTCCGTGAGAGCCTGAAAGTCTATATACATTTTGAATTCAGGCAGTGATGATGCCATCAACTGACCATCACAAGAAAGTATGTTACCACGATTAGGCTTCACACTCACACTATCTCTCTTCACTCTTTCCGCCACCTTCATCCAATAATCCCTCTCGGCGGTCATAATATATAGGGTCTTTCCCACCACAGCAGTAGCCAACAGCGTCATCAGAATGGCAATGGCACTGTAGCGGGGCATGATTTTCTTATGATTAAACTTACTCATAGTCTTTCCTCAACGCTTTTCTTTACTGATTCTTACTTGGTACATGAATGACGTAAGGAGGCTGCTGTGGTATTTTCAGCACGCTGTCCTTATTGCTTTGCAGCAGTTCGAGCACACGGCTCTCACGCGTCTTCTCGGTAAGTTGGCTGCTACTTGCCAGCGACCTGTACTTTGCATCTTTCAGTTCCTTCTGCAAGCGGTCAATCTCAATCTGATCCTGTTGACAACTGTAACGGTTGGAGATGTAGACAATGACGAAGAAAGTAATCAGTAGGAAAAGCCACACTTGATGGCGCATCGTCTGCGTCGTCAGAATGTCGCCACCCAAGATCTTTCGCAGAGTAAACGTCTTCGACATCGGGGCTTCATCCTCGATGGCTTGCTCGCGGATGACCTCTTGCAGCGTAGGCGGCTCAGTACGTACAGGCTCCTCCATCGACTCACTTTCGGCAGCAACCTCAGGTTCTTTGTCAGCCTTCTTCTTTGAGGCCTTCTCCACCTCGGGAGCCTTCTCAATAGTCAGTTTCGGGTCTTCCTGTACTTCCTTCTTTGCTTTTTCCTTGTTGCTCATCTTCTTCCGTTTGTTTGTTTTTACTGCATTCAGATCTTTTCTGCTACTCTCAACTTAGCACTTCTGCTGCGCGGGTTACTCTCTTGTTCGTCCTTGCTGGGTGTGATAACCTTGTTGCTCACCAACCTGAACGGGCTCTCAACCCTTCCGAAGAAGTCTTGTTCGAGTCGTCCCTCCACATTGCCAGACTTCATCACATTCTTTACAATACGGTCCTCGAGTGAATGATAGGTAATCACCGACAGTCTGCCACCTTCAGCAAGTAGTTCTGTGGCAGCAAGCAACATCTCGCGTAATGCATCCATCTCGTGGTTCACCTCTATGCGCAACGCCTGGAACAACTTCGCCATATCCTTCTTCTCACCTCTCTTCTCCGACTTGCTCATCATCGGCTCTGCCAATTCCATCAGTTGTCCTGTGGTCTGCAGCGGCTGTTCGGTTCTCGCCTTCACTACTGCAGCAGCCAACCTTCGTGCAGCCTTCAGTTCACCGTAAAAATAGAAAACGTCTGCCAACTGGCGCTCAGGATAGGTGTTTAGCACTTCTGCCGCTGTCATCCCTGCCCGTTTATTCATCCTCATGTCGAGCGGAGCATCGAAGCGAAACGAGAATCCACGAGGAGCATCGTCGAAATGATGACTCGAAACGCCTAAATCAGCAAGTAGACCATCAATCTTATCTACACCATGATAACGCATCCAGTTCTTCAGATATCTGAAGTTCGAACGCACAAACGTAAACCTCTCGTCGTCAACGATGTTTTTCTCTGCATCGGCATCCTGATCGAAACCGTACAAATGGCCTCCCTTGTCCAACCGACGCAGAATCTCAAGCGAATGACCGCCACCGCCAAATGTCACGTCCACATAGACACCACCGGGCCGAATATTCAGCCCGTCGATGCTCTCCGTAAGGAGTACTGGAACGTGATATGTCTCAGCCGTGATCATCCTAGCAATTCTCCATCCATTACACTCTGCATCGCTGCGCCAAACTCTTCCTTCGACATCAGCGACGATTCAACTTTCTCTTGTGCCCAGATTTCAATGGTGTCGCCATTGCCCGTAAACTTCACCGCCTGTTGTATGTCTGCCAACTGCAGATAGCGCTTCGGGATGAGGAAACGGCCATTACCATCGAGCGTGAGCAATTCCACCTCTGAAACAAACTGACGGAAAATCCGCTGGTGCTGCGCGTTATAGCGGTTCAGACGCGAGCGCACCAAATCCATCTGCTCGTTCCAGACACTCTCGGGATAGAGCACCAGACAGTCCTCAAACACGTCCTTGCGCAACACCAGATTCTCCTCGCCCGATGTCTGCAACACCTTGCGGAAGACTGCTGGCAGGAACGCACGTCCCTTCGAGTCGATTTTTGCTTCTATATTTCCTAAAAAACGCATACGTACTTCTTTATATAGAGAAAACGACTACAAAATTAATTAAAATTCCCCACTTTCCTCCACATTTCTCCACATTTTTTCGAATTTAACAAAAATTATTAATTCTTTTTGCTCATTCTGCCCAATTCGTGCAAAAATGACACGCTGTTCATTCTATCTTCCAAACACCACTGAGACCTTTACTTATGAAAGTTTTTTCACTCTAAAACTAACTTTTTTCCCAAAAAAGAAGGTGCTTTATAAAAATTTTGTTATTTTTGCAGATTGTAAGCAACTATAACATCGCAAAAACATGGATGAACTCATTCCAAAAACGATTGATCTCGATAAGGTTTTGCACGACAAGATGGGCGATAAAGCCAAGTGGGTGCCCTCTCCTCTCGTCAGTTGGCTGAAGAAAACCATCCATCAGGACCGAGTAAATAAGTTTCTTTGGGAAAGTCGAACCGATGTTGGCACACCCTGGCTTAAAGACTGTGTCGAGTATCTCGAGATGACCCTTCAACTCGAAGGCGAGGAGAACCTTCCCGCAAAGGACGACGGACGGCTCTATACCTTTGTTTCCAACCATCCGCTCGGTGGAGCCGACGGTGTTGCGTTAGGTAGCATCATTGGTGAGCACTACGACAGCAATTTCCGCTATCTTGTCAACGATCTTCTCATGAATCTTCCCGGACTTGCCCCCCTCTGCATCCCCATCAACAAAACTGGCAAGCAGAGCCGCGATTTCCCCGCAATGGTAGAGGCTGGATTCAAGAGTGACCACCATATGCTGATGTTCCCTGCAGGATTGTGCTCTCGCAAGCAGGAAGACGGACAGATTCGTGACCTCGACTGGAAAAAGACATTCATTACCAAGAGCATTGAGACTCATCGCGATGTAGTGCCTATCCACTTTAGTGGACAGAACTCTGAGAAATTCTACAACATTGCCAACTGGTGCAAGAAACTCAATCTGAAATTCAACGTCGCCATGCTATTCCTTGTCGACGAAATGTATAAGAACGTAGGAAAGACTTTCCGCGTGGCTTTCGGAAAGCCTATTCCCTGGCAAACTTTTGACAAATCGAAAACACCCACACAATGGGCACAGTGGGTGAAAGAACAAGTCTACGAATTGTGATATGGAACAAAAAATCATTGATCCCATCGACAAAGCATTGCTCAAAGCAGAATTGACGCCAGATCGCCAACTGCGAATGACTAACAAGAGCAATAACGAAATCTATGTCGTCACAGCCCATGAGGCACCAAACGTCATGCTGGAAATTGGACGCCTCAGAGAGATTGCCTTCCGCGAAGCAGGAGGCGGTACGGGAAAGGAAGTCGACATCGACGAGTTCGATACCTGCGAGAACTGCTACAAGCAACTCATCGTCTGGAACCCTGAAGCCGAGGAGATCATCGGAGGCTATCGCTACATTTTCGGCACCGACTGGGAACTCGACGAGAACCGCCAGCCGAAACTCGCAACGAGTCATATGTTCCATTTCTCCGACCGTTTCATCGACGAATACATGCCATATACCGTCGAACTCGGCCGTTCTTTCGTCTCGCTTGAGTATCAGAACGTTCGAAAGAACACGAAGAGCATCTTCGCACTCGATAATCTCTGGGACGGACTCGGTGCACTCACCGTGCTCAACCCCCATGTGAAATATTTCTTCGGAAAGTTTACAATGTACCCATCGTATATTCGACGCGGACGTGACATGATTCTCTTCTTCCTCCAGAAGCATTTTGGTGACAAAGAAGGGCTCATAGTTCCGATGAAACCGTTGAAAATTGAAGCAGACCCCAAGGAATTGGAGGCTCTTTTCTGCGAGGAGGACTTCAAGAAAGACTACCGTATTCTGAACGCCGAAGTACGCAAGTTGGGTTACGACATTCCACCACTTGTCAATGCCTATATGAGTCTCTCGCCCACCATGAAACTTTTCGGCACAGCCATTAATTATGGCTTCGGTGACGTTGAGGAAACAGGAATTCTCATCACTGTCAACGAGATTCTCGAGGAGAAGCGCATTCGCCACGTCGAATCCTTTATCCGCGAACATCCCGAGGCTCTCAATATTCCTGAGGGTGCTAGAAGACTAATAGCAAATCGCAACCATCAATAAACACTGAGATTTTAAAGAAATAAAACAAAAAATCGCCCATTTCATCGAAGTTCTCACAAGGTTTTCGAATGAATTTGGGCGATTTTCTTGTACTTCAATTCTGTGTCATCTGAAATAATCAATTCCTTTTTGTTCTTCAGGAATCAGATATTTATGGATTTACTCGGGAATAAACAAAACGTAATAACAGGGAAGGCGACATTGTTTCAAATAGACAGAATATACTGCTGAAACTAATATTCCTCCAAAAGAGCAGTCAACTCATCGAGCGAGTTAGCGACGCGGATGAAATTAGTCCAATGACCACGAATCATGTTGCGCTCTTGCAAATCGTCGAGAAGAGCAACTAAAGCATTCCAGAATCCATCAACATTGAGAAGCAGGACTGACTTACTGTGATAACCAATAGTGTGGGCTGAAACCACCGTAAATATTTCGTCGAGGGTTCCGACACCACCTGGCAACGCAACAAATACGTCGCTTTGGGCAACCATGAGATCTTTACGGTCTGAGAGGTTGTCGCAAGGAATGTGAACCGTGAGATGAGGCGATGTGCGTCCTCCTTGCTCAATGATTCGAGGTACGACACCTATTAAATGACCCTTGCCTGAAACTTCTTCCTTAGCAAATGATTCGGCAATTTCGCCCATAAGTCCAATAGCACAACCTCCAAAGACAATGCTATGTCCATGAACGGCACACCAACGAGCCAAAGCCGCCGCCTGTTCAAAATAAATTGGGGCAATATTATCGTTAGCAGAACAGAATATTCCAATTTTCATAAGTGACTGATGATTAGAGGATTGTAAAAGAAAAAGAGCATTCTCATAAAACTTCGTGCAAAGTTACGAAATAATTATGAAATAAGAGATTTTTTTTGTACTTTTGCAACCAGAAAACCAACAGAAAGAAAAATGATGACAAAAGCTAGAATCCTTACCGTTTTGTGCATGGTGGTACTTTGCACAACGAATTGTCGGGCGCAGGTGACACCCGAAAGTCAGATGGAGAAACTGAGCCGCGGCCTCGTGGTCGTTCCCTCCAAGAACTCGGGATACTTCCTGAGTTGGCGTCTGTTAGGCAATGAAGACAATGACGCAGTGACCTTCGACGTGCTGCGGGATGGTGAACCCATCGCAAGCGACCTTGACGACAGGACTTGCTATGCCGACCTTCGTGGACGCACTGACTGCAAATATCAGATTGTGAAGAAGGTTGGAGGCGTGGCTGTTGACACATCAGCAGTATCTATGCCCTGGACGCAGCCCTTTATGCAGATTCATCTGCAGCGTCCTGCTGCGGGCAGCGAATGCACCTATAGTCCTGGCGACAGTTCGGTTGGCGATGTTGACGGCGACGGAGAATATGAACTCTTCGTCAAATGGGACCCGTCGAACCAAAAGGACAACTCACAAAACGGAAAGACGGGCAACGTCTATCTGGACTGCTACCGAGTAGATTGGCACGCAGGCGGTGAGGAGCAGACGGCAGAACTTCTTTGGCGTGTGGATTTAGGTGTGAACATCCGCGCTGGTGCTCACTATACACAATATATGGTGTATGATTTCGACGGTGACGGAAAGGCAGAGATGATGTGCAAGACCGCACCTGGCTCGAAGGACGGCAAGGGCAACTACGTGAATCAAGCCGCCACAGAGAGCAACATCAAGAGCGCAACGAACACCGTGGACTACAGAAACGGCAATGGCCGTATCGTAGGCGGACAGGAATATCTGACCGTATTTGAGGGAGAAACGGGTCGTGCGCTGCACACCATCTTCTATAATCCGAACCGCGATGCAGGCTACGGCGGTGCTGCAACCGGTACTTTCAACTGGGACGACCGAAGCGGCAAGAGCGACTATGCTAGTTATGGCAACCGCGGTGAACGCCATTTGGCTGCAGTTGCCCATCTCGACGGTCCCGAAGGACCTGCTTACGGCATTTTCACCCGCGGCTACTACACCTACGCCTTCCTTTGGGCAGTGGGCTTCGATGGTAAGGAACTGAAGCAGAAATGGTTCCACGCCTCGCGTTCAAAGACTTCCTACACCGTGCTGGACAGCGACGGAAAGACTTCACGCTTCACCCCGCCAAAGAGCACATCGGGAATCGGTAAGAACACGATGTTTGGCAATGGTAACCACAATATGTCGGTAGGCGACGTTGATGGTGACGGCCGCGATGAGATTATCTGGGGCTCTGCAGCACTCGACGATGACGGAACACTGCTCTATGCTACTGGTTTCGGTCATGGTGACGCCATCCATCTGGGCGACCTCACTCCCGACCGTCCCGGACTGGAGGTTTTTGAGGTGCATGAAGAGAAAGGAACCTATTCATGGGACCTGCACGATGCTGGCACTGGCGAAATCATCTTCAAAGGAGGAAACTCGGGTGTCGACAACGGACGCGGTATTGCAGCCCATCTTTGGGGTGGTCACCGAGGAGCCTACTTCAGTTCAAGCGACGAGGGCTCTCAGCGCAGTGCATCTACAGGACAGGTGATATCGAGTGGTTCCACATCAAAAAACTTCCGCATTTTCTGGGACGGCGACCTACAGGAGGAACTGCTCGACGGAACTAAGATAGACAAATGGACGGGTAACGGAACAACACGTCTCTATATCAAAGGCAAGAATCCCTATGACTACGGAAGTTCCTCGTCGTGCAATGGTTCGAAGTCAACGCCTAACCTGCAGGCCGACCTGTTTGGTGACTGGCGCGAGGAGATTATTCTCTGGAACTCATCAGACGCTACAACGCTGAACGTGTTCACCACACCAGAGCCCACCATCTATCGTGTGCCGACACTGATGCACGACCACACCTACCGCATGGGTATCGCTTGGCAGAACGTTGCCTATAACCAACCGCCACATCTGGGCTATTTCCTACCCGACCGCTATGTTCCACACCCCAGCATTCTGGAAGGACCCGCGGAGCAGACCATTGCATTGGGACAAGAAATGACCCCTGTGACAGTAACCTGGGACAAGAACACCGACTCGTTTTCGGTAGATTCGACATATACTCCCGAGAAACATCGCCGCGGGCTGCTCTCTGAATTTTCACGTAGCAATGTCGGCGACCGACAGATGATGATTACCGGCAAGCCTACCCTTCTGGGCGACTACACCATCCTACTGAAGGCTGCGACGAACGTGGGCGAATGTGTAGGAGCACGCTATCTGGAATTGATCATTCACGTAGTGGACGAGGCTGACGGCATCACACAATTGGAGAAAGATGGCAAAAAGACTTGCAAGGCTACTATCTACAATATGCAAGGACAATGTCTGGGTAAAGGAAAAATAGATGACGGGCAACTGGCCCAAGGGCTCTACATCGTCAAGACTGGCGAGAAGAGCAATATAGTACAAGTAAAATAACAAAATTAAAAAAGAATTTCGAAATTTGAAAACATTTGAAGAACTGGGCGTGAGCGAGCAAATTCGCCGTGCCATCAGCGAATTAGGATTCGAACAGCCGATGCCTGTGCAGGAAGCAGTCATCCCCTATCTATTAGAGGCAGAAGGCGCTAACTACAACGAGGATGAGGATAAACCTGAAGGCGACCTCATTGCCTTAGCACAGACGGGTACGGGAAAAACTGCTGCATTCGGCATCCCACTGCTGCAACGACTGGAATTCGCTGACGACAATTCAAGAGGTGACAATCGACCACAAGCGCTCATCCTCAGTCCTACACGCGAACTATGTCTGCAGATTAGCGACGACCTGAAGGACTTTTCCAAATACCTGCCCAGCGTACATGTGGTTGCGGTTTATGGAGGTACTTCGGTGACACAGCAGATTCGTTCGCTGAAACGCGGTGCGCAGATTGTAGTTGCTACACCCGGAAGACTCATCGACCTCGTGAACAGAGGCGCTGCCGATTTGAGCAACATAAAGAACGTGGTGCTCGACGAGGCCGACGAGATGCTCAACATGGGATTCTCCGAGAGCATCAACGAGATATTCGAACATCTGCCGGATGAACGTAATACACTGATGTTCTCGGCTACGATGAGCCGCGAGATTGAACGCATTGCCAAGACCTATCTGCACAACCATCGCGAAATCGTGATCGGTTCTCGTAACGAGGGCGCTGAGCATGTGAACCACATCTACTACCTCGTGAACGCGAAGGACAAATACCTCGCACTGAAGCGCATCGTTGACTTCCATCCACGCATCTTTGCGATTATTTTCTGCCGCACGAAACTCGAAACGCAGGAGATAGCCGACAAACTCATCAAGGACGGCTACAATGCCGAAGCACTGCACGGCGACTTGTCGCAGGATCAGCGCGACCTGACGATGCAAAAGTTCCGTCAGCACACCGTACAACTGCTTGTGGCAACCGACGTCGCTGCACGCGGTCTGGATGTAGACGACCTTACTCACGTCATCAACTATGGATTGCCCGACGACATAGAGAACTATACCCACCGCTCTGGTCGAACGGGACGCGCAGGAAAGAAAGGAACCTCGATCAGCATCATCCATACACGCGAAAAGCATAAGGTACGCCTGATAGAGAAGGAAATCGGCAAGGAATTTGTTGACGGAACTCTTCCATCACCGCGTGAGATTTGCACTAAGCAACTCTACCGCGCAATGGACAAGATTGAGAAAGTGGACGTTGACGAAGAGCAGATTGCCCCGTTCATGGAAGAAATTAACCGCCACTTCGAATATTTCGAGAAGGAAGACATCATCAAGAAAATCGTGTCAATGACCTTCGGCCGTTTCCTCTCCTACTACGCCGACGCCCCTGAAATCGAGAAGCCTTCGACAAAGAAAGGTGAGCGAGGTTCAGAAAGAGGCGACAGAAAGGGTGAGAAGAAGGGCGAACGCGGTCAGCGAAAGGTGGAGAAAGGCTACACTCGCCTGTTCATCAACTTGGGCAAAGCCGACGGATTCTATCCGGGCGAGGTGATGCAAATGCTGAACCGAAACCTGGGTGGACGACTTCAGGTGGGGCACATTGACCTTTTTTCAAAGTTCAGTTACTTCGAAGTGCCTAAGCAGGACGCACAACGCGTGATGAAGGCGCTGACAGGAACTATCTACAAAGGTCGTGAAGTAAGATGCAACGCTGCTGACGAAACACCTCAGAAGGATGGCGGCTCAGGAAGAAAAACCAGTAAGGCTGCACCGAAGAATGCACGTCAGAAACCTCAGCGAACTACAAAAAAGCGCGATTCCATCGAGAGTTTTAGCAATGAAAGCGGCGACTGGCGCGAATTGATGAAACCCAAGAAATGGTCATTGCGCGGTGAAGAGCCCGACTTCAGCGAAGACGGATGGGCAATGCGCAAACCCAGAAAGAAATAAGTTTTTCTAAGAAAGACGCAACAAAAAGGAAAGTGTTCTAAGTATACTCAACAAGATTCGTGAGTTCGAGTTTACTTAGAACATTTTTTATATTATTCCACTCTATTCTTTTTCCCCAAACAAAGTCACGATTTCAAATATAGAAAAGAATGCTTTCGAATATAGAAAGACATGTTTTTGACCATATAAAGGCATGAGTTTGACTGTAGAAAGCAATGCTCTTGACTGTAGAAAGACGTCCTTTGTATAGGTAGAAAGGCATGCTCTCTATGGTAGAAAGACATGCTCCACAGAGTATAAAGATATGCTTTACATCGCCTAACTATATGCTCCAAAAAGGGGTGTCTGTTCCCAACAAAAGTTTTTTCGATTAACACCTACCATCCTACCATAACCCTACTGAAACACCGATGAATAAAGGGCTGAGACCATGGTAGGTGTTACAACAAGACCTACCATAGACCTACCATATTTAACGTGAGTTCGACGAAAATAATATCAGAAATAATTGTCTGATTATTAGGAAATTAGCGATATTTTTAGTAACTTTGTAGTACCACCCATAAAGTCAAACTAAAAGATATCGCTAATGTTTACCGAGGACAAAATTACTGAAATTTTCTGTATTGCGGATGATTTTTGCAAATTTTATGATGCAATGATGGCAAAATATACCATAAGTGAGTCTAAAAAGCGGAAATACCATCGTAACGGGACGCTTTCCAAGGCGGAAGTCATGCTGATTATGATTCTGTTCCACGGTTCTGGCTACCGCTGCCTGAAGCACTTCTATCTGGAGCACGTATCCAGGCATCTCCGTCATCTGTTCCCTGAGCTGGTATCCTACAACCGGTTTGTGGAACTGGAGAAGGAAGTGGCCATCCCTCTTGCATTGTTCATC
>JAILFH010000034.1 GCA_024697645.1 Prevotella sp. | reverse complement strand
CCGAAAAAATGTGTACTTTTGCCCATGGTTATGTTTGTTTATGTTTGGCGACTGCAAAGATAACCAAAAGGGCTGACACCTTTGAATGGTGACAGCCCTAATTTTGTCTGATGAATCAATGTTTAGCGGACAGTAATAATTGTTTTACCAGTTTTTCTTTCTTATTTTGTCAGAGAGATTTGTAAATTTCCTTTTGCTTTTGGCTTTCTTACTATGCTCTCGTATTAAACTTTTCTCTTCCTGAAGAGCGATGAAACCGGCAATTTTCTTGGATTTGGCCTTGAGTTTCCAAGAAAAGAGACTTCTGTGATGAGGGAACTATAGATAAGGAATCCTTATTCGAAGTTCTCTACGGCAATACCATCAAGGTCCGTCATGAGTTTCATCACTTTGTCCTGATAAGTTTTGCGCGACACCTTGAATTCCATCTTCACCGTATAGTTATGCTTTTCACCTTCCTTGTTCTCGGTCATTGAATAGGCAGAGAGTCTGATCTTATCTTTTTTCAGCATATTCAGCACCTGATTGATGGTCTCGCGGTCTTTCGCGTGAAAGGTCAATTCCACGTTCCTATAGCCGATTCGACGCAGCAATGCATTCATGGGTTCAAGTCCGAGCAGTACAAACAGCATCGTTCCTACGGCAAGCAGATAGAGACCTGCACCAGAGGCCATACCGATGGCAGCAGTAACCCAGAGACCTGCGGCAGTAGTGAGTCCTCGCACCACATGACGCTGGAAGATAATCGTTCCTGCACCGATGAAACCGATTCCGCTTACAACTTGTGCCGCAATACGCGAGACGTCGAGTCGGTGATTCTCGGTGACGAGAACCCCATCGAAACCATGAAACGAAAGAATCATGAAAAGTGCCGAACCCATAGCCACAAGCAAATGAGTTCGGAAGCCAGCCTCCTTGGCGCGATACTCACGTTCAAGTCCGATTGCTCCGCCAAGGAGGGCGGCTACGAAAATTCTCAGCAAATATTCATATTCCATAATCTACAGAATCCTACTTGAACAGATGAGGTGCTACTGTCCAGTGATGAAGGTCATAGATGGCTTTCATGCGGGTGATGCGCTCCTTGAACGCCTCGAAGTTCTTCTGTTCGGGCTGCATCCACTGAACTTCTGCCAAAGCCGCCATACGCGGTAACACCATATATTCTACCCATCCCGGTGCGGCAATATATTCAGTCCATACGTTTGCCTGAACACCCAGAATGTGTTTAGCCTGCTCGGGAGTAAGGTCGGCAGCAACAGGCTCGAAGGCATAGACCTTGTCAGAAGGTGAATTTCCGCCGATTGCGAGAGGTTCGTTCCAAGTCTTGTCGGTTTGGAAATGGTCGAAATACATCGGTGAGTTTGGTGTCATGATGACATCGTGACCCAGTTTGGCGGCCTTTGCACCAGGCTCAGCACCTCTCCAGGACATAATCGTCGAAGTAACGTCAACATTGCAACCCAGGAGCTCGTCCCAACCAATGAGTTTCTTTCCCTTCGAGTGCATATACTGTTCCACACGTCTGGTGAAATAACCCTGCAAGCGGTCTTCCTTCGACTGGTTGCCTTCAGCCTCAATACCTTCGTCCTTGATGCGCTGCTGGCAGAGCGGACAGTCCTTCCAGCGGTCACGAGGACATTCGTCACCACCAATGTGAATATATTCAGATGGGAAGATGTCGATGACTTCGTCGATAATGTCCTCAACGAACTTGAAGGTATTCTCCTTACCTGGGCAAAGAACATCAGCAAAAACGCCCCAGGTGTGAGGAACTTCGTAAGGACCACCTGTGCAACCCAGTTCGGGATAAGCAGCGAGTGCGGCAAGCATGTGGCCAGGCATATCGATCTCGGGAATAATGGTGATGTAGCGGTCGGCAGCATACTTCACGATTTCGCGGCACTCTTCCTGAGTGTAGAAACCACCGTGACGCTGACCATCGTCGACGACTGAATTTCGGCCTACAACCGTACCTGAACGCCAAGCACCAATTCTCGTCAGTTTCGGATACTTCTTCGACTCCATTCGCCAACCCTGATCGTCGGTAAGATGCCAGTGGAACTTGTTCATTCCGTGAAGGGCGATAAGGTCGATGTATTCCTTCACGAACTCTGCCGAATAGAAATGGCGAGAGCAGTCGAGGTGCATTCCGCGATAGGCGAAGCGCGGCTCGTCCTTGATATTTACTGCAGGAAGGGCAACGCTCGTGACTTTTGCCTCTTTGTCAGCGTCTTTGTTGATAATGGGAAGCGACTTGCGGAGCGTCTGAACGGCGCGGAACACGCCAGCAGGAGTCTTTCCGCTCACCACAACGCCCTTTGCCGAGACGTCGATGGTGTAGCCTTCCTCGTTCTGAATCTTCTCGTCGAGCATGAGCAAGATGTTCTTGCGCCCGTCCTTTTTCTTATTTGCCACAGGCTGACAAGCCAACTTCAGGCCCGTCATCTCGTCGACATATTCACTCAGGAAATGGGCATTGCGCTCCATATCGGCATTGTTGGCCGTATAGAAAATTGCCGTTTGCTCGCCCAACACAAAGCCTGGGGCTTTCACAAGAACTATCGACTGAGGCAGGGGTACTACGTCGTAATTAGCCACTTGAGCCTTCATGGCTCCAGTTGAAAGCATGCATAGCATGCAAGTCAGGAAGAGGATCTTTTTCATGATTCGATGTCAGTTTAAAGTGTTCAATGGGCAAAGATACGAAAAATTATCAATAAATGTGTGAAAAACGCGAAATAATTTCTTTCAATTGACGGATTTCCAAATTAATTTGTAACTTTGCAGTGAAATAAAATCTTCTGACAATCTCCGTCGATAAGGCGGGAAAATTGGAGGAATAGAAGTAAAAGTCAACTTAAAAAACAGACATAATTATTATGGGTTATATCGAGAAAAACCTTATGGAAGGCGAGCAGAAAATTCATGAAGCCCGCCAGCACTGGATTATTTACTGGAAACCATTCCTGCTGTTGCTGATCGCTATTGGCCTTTTCGCCATTCCTACGAAGGATATGGCGCTGCTGATGCAGATTTGCATGTCGCTGGTGCTCATCTTCGTTGCATCTATCTGGGCAATAAATATATATGGTGGCCGCAAATATGTGCTCACCAATCGCCGCATCATTCTGAAGCGAGGCATTCTTCGCCGCCAGTCAACAGACTTGGTGCTTCGCCGCTGTGAGGGTGTAAGTATCAGTCAGTCGGTCTTCGGCCGCATCTTCGGTTATGGCGATGTGGACGTTTCAACGGGTGAAGTCACCAACCACTTCCAGCACATTGAGAACCCTGTCCGTTTCTCTACGCTCATCAATCAGCAGATAGCCCAGAACGTCGTAACTGCTACTGATTTGTAGTTGAGACGGGTCCTGATATGAGCCTTTGAGGCTACGTACAGAACCTTTTTATATAAAGGACGTCTTTAGACCCTACAGAGCATGCCTTTCTACCATAGAGAGATATGCTCTGTATATATATAAAGACCATCTCTCTATAGTCAAAAGCATTGCTTTGTACAGTCAAAAGGTATGCTCTGTAAGGTCGAAAGCATTGCTTTCTTTGGTCAAGAAGATTGCTCCGTATAATGAAGAAGAAAACTCACTCTACAGGAGAAGAAAATCCACTCAACAGAAAAAGAGTACCCTCTTTAGTGGAAAAGAATCATTCGTTTTTTCAGAAAAATCTTTTGCTGTATCGTCAATTTTTCCCCATTTCATCGGGAGAAATGCTTCAAATTAAAGTAAAAAATCTTTTCTTTTGGAAGAAGGCTTTTGAATTCTTTTCAGATTCTTAAAACAAATAATTGCAACGAAGATTTCGCTACGTTGCAATTCTATGATTTTTGTGATTTTTCTTTGTTCAATGCTGTTTGATTCCCATTCGGGCTTCAACCACATTAACCACATAGTCTGAGAGTTTCTCGCATTCGTTGATGAGGTCCATATAGATGGTTCCAACGGCATACGTGTATTCGTGATTGTTTACGTCGATGATGTTCTGCGACTTCAACTGAGCACGATAGTTGTTGATTTCGTTTTCAATATTGTAAATGCGGTTGATGTCGAAGCCTTCCTTTCGTCCGCCCATGAGTTGGTTCATCTCCGTCAGGGCGTTATCGGTGAGCAGCATCATCTGATGAATATGGTCATACTGGCGGTCAGAGAAGTGGTCCTGCTTACTTTGATACTTGCGCAAAATGGAGCGGGCCATGTTGTAGCAAGCGTCGCCGATAGACTCCAGTTCGGAAATCTCACGCAACATTGCGCGAATCTTCGACTTCGTGTCGTCTGACAAATGGGCATCACCAACCTGATCGAGATATTTTGCGATCTCGATTTCCATATTGTCGGAGATGTTTTCGTATTTCTCTATTCGAGAGTAAAGTTTGTTGAAGTCTTCGCCGTTCTTGTCGCCTTTCTTCTTGGAAGTGGTAGTCGACGATTCGTTCAGAAGTTCTTTCACCATATCGAACATTCCCTGCATGCGGCGAGAGAAGTCCTTGACTTCTTTCTGGGCTTCGAGCACAGAAAGTTCGGGAGTCTTCATGATGCCAGAAGTGATGAAATGCAGGCGGAATTCTTCCTCTTCGTCAGAATCCTTGGGCTTGATGACCCAGCAGACGAGACGCTCAATGTACTGAACAAATCCAATCTGAAGGAGGGTATTGGCGATGTTGAAGAAAGAGTGGAACGTAGCAAGCACCATTGAAGCCTTTACGGCAAATCCCGGAGCAGTAGAGAGCATATCGGGATCGAAACCAACCACCTGACAGACAAGACTGAAGAACGGTTTCATCAGAATGAGCGCCCAAACTACACCGATTGCGTTGATGACGAAATGGGCGAAAGCAGCGCGTCGGGCTTGTACATTGGCCGAGATTGCAACGATGTTTGCAGTGATGGTTGTTCCGATATTCTCGCCAAGCACCAGCATAATGCCCTGATCGATATGCAGAACGCCCGTCGTGCAGAGCATCATCGTAATAGCCATAATGGCAGCAGACGACTGTACGCAAACCGTCAGAAGTGTACCCATGAGCAAGAAGAACAGTTTGTTCCAGAAGGTGGGTTGGTTGAAGTTCTGGAAGAAAGAACTGATAGCCTGACTTGCAGAGGGGTCTTCAACGAGCATGAAGCCCGTTTCCTTCAAGGTTCCGAGTCCGAGAAACAGAAATGCAATACCGAAGAGCAAGTCGCCGATGATGCGGCGCTTCTTCATGTAAATGAGGATGATGCCGAGGAAGAAGGCCGGATAGACGAAGTTCATGATTTCGACCGAGAATCCCAGCGACATAATCCAAGCGGTGATGGTGGTTCCGATGTGAGCACCCATAATCACCGAAATGGCTTGCAACAGCGTGAGCAATCCCGCATTCACGAACGAAACGGTCATGAGCGTAGTAGCCGTTGACGACTGAACGGCAGCGGTTACGAACATACCGGTGAGCATACCAGTAAAGCGATTGGTGGTCATTGCCCCAAGCACGTGGCGCAACTGAGGGCCAGCCATCTTCTGAAGTGCTTCGCTCATGGCCTTCATACCGAACATGAGTAGGGCCAGCGAGCCAAGAAGTTTAAAAACAGTCATCCAGATTGACATAATCTTTATTTGCGGATTTACTTGTTTGCGATTTCAGTTGATTCGTCTTCTGAGCGAACGCCCACAGACGATTTCTCTCCCAGTTTTTCTTTGAAATTCTCTAACTGTTCGATAATTTGAATTGCGTTATATCAGATTTTTATGTGAAAAAACGTTTTGGTTTGCAAATTTATCGATTTTCTTCGGATTATCAAAGCGTTTTCGCGAATTTATTTGTAACTTTGCCTTCATAATTTTGAACTTAAACAATAGAACCATGACACAGACAGTAAACATTCGGTGCCATAATAATGGTGAGATGATGGAAGTTCCCGTGGGAAGCACTTTGCAAGAGGTGTACGACATGTCGGGATTGTTGATGAAATATCGGCCGATGGTGGCCAAAGTTAATAATAAGGTAGAGGGACTCGACTATCGAATCTATCGCAACAAGGACGTTGAGTTCATCGACATCAAGACGCCTTCGGGCTCCCGAACCTACACGCGCACCTTGTTCTTTATTCTCTGTCGCGCTGTACATGACCTTTATCCAACGGGCTCGGTGATTATCGATATTCCTGTTTCGAACGGCTATTTCTGTAACTTGAGGATTGGCCGTGAGGTAAAGAAGGAGGATATTGACGCCATTCGCCAGCGCATGGAGGATATCATCAATGCTAATATTCCGATTGTCAGACATGAGGTTCCGACTGATGAGGCTGTTAAATTGTTTGAGGCAGTTGGTGCAAAATCGAAGGTGAACCTGCTGCAGACACTCGGCAGACTCTACACCACCTATTATGATATTGAAGGTTATGTTGACTATTTCTATGGAGCATTGCTGCCGAATACGGGCTACGTGAGTATTTTCGGACTCGAGCCCTACTACGATGGTTTGCTTCTGCGCATTCCTTCGTTGAAGAATCCGCTGGAACTTGGTCCTATGACGCGACAGGACAAGATGTTCGAGATTTTCAAGGAGCATCATCGTTGGCAGAATATTCTCGGAATTGGAACTGTAGGCGCATTCAACCGAGTGGTGCAGGCAGGAAAAGTGAACGATCTTATCAATATTTCGGAGGCTCTTCAGGAGAAGAAAATCAGTCAGATTGCCGACAAGATTGCCGACCGAATGCATGAGCAGTCGCTTGTGAATCCGCAGTTGAAACTACGTATGGTGCTCATTGCGGGACCTTCGTCGAGTGGTAAGACGACCACTTGCAAGCGTTTGTCGGTGCAGTTGGCGGTCAATGGCATCAGGCCCGTTCCCATTTCGCTCGACGACTATTTCATAGATCGCGACAAGACGCCCAAGGATGAAAACGGCGAATACGATTTCGAAAGCATCCACTCGCTCAATCTTGAATTGATCAATAAACAGTTTGCTGCGCTCTTCCGCGGTGAGGAGGTAGAACTGCCTCGCTACAATTTCCAGAAAGGATGCAGCGAGAAGAGTGGAAATAAACTGCGTCTGAGAGATAATGACATTCTTATCGTTGAGGGAATTCACGCACTGAATCCTGAACTTACGGCTCAGATTCCCGACGAGCAGAAGTTCCGCGTATATGCTTCGGCCCTGACGACGATTCTGCTCGACACTCATAACTATATTCCAACAACTGACAACCGACTGCTCCGCCGCATCATTCGTGATGTGAAATATCGTGGTGCTTCGGCTCGTGATACGATTCATCGTTGGCCTTCTGTGCGTGCTGGTGAGAACAAGTGGATTTTCCCCTATCAGGAAAATGCCGATATGATGTTCAATACGGCAATGATTTACGAGTTGGCAGTGATTCGCTCGCAAGCATTGCCCGCACTGGAGCAAGTTCCAGAGACTTGTGAGGAATATGCTGAGGCTTACAGACTGAGCAAGTTCCTGAAGTATTTCGCACCAGTTTCGTTAGAGACGCTTCCACCGACTTCGCTGCTGCGTGAATTCCTTGGAGGTAGTTCCTTCAGTTATTAGAAGAATAGGGTCGGGGACCTTCGATGGTTCCCGATTCACTTGGAAAAGAATCAATAACTAAAATCAATCATAATAAGTACTAACCAACATGAAAAAGTTTGTATTATTCTTTTTGCTGGCGTTGACAGCAAGTTCGAGTCTTCAGGCTAAGAAACAACAGCCTATTGTCGTGGCTTATATCGCTTCGTGGGGTTCGCAGCGTATGCCTGATCCTACGCTGATGACCCACATCAACTACGCTTTCGGCAAGGTGACTGACACGTTTGACGGAATGACGATTCAGAACACCGATTTTCTGCGGAAGGTGATGAAACTGAAGGAGCAGAATCCGAAACTGAAGATTATTCTCTCTATTGGCGGTTGGACTGCAGGAAACTTCAGTGAGATGGCCGCAAACCCAGATTTCCGAATGGGCTTTGCACGCGATTGTAAGAAAGCAGTTGACGAATATGGGCTCGACGGAATCGACATCGACTGGGAATATCCGACCAGCAATGAGGCAGGAATCTCCTGTTCACCCGATGATACCGATAATTTCACGCTTCTGATGCGTGATCTTCGTCAGGTTTTAGGCAAGAAGACGCTGCTCACGATTGCAACAATTGCCGATGCGAAGTTCATCGATTTCAAGGCTTGCATGAAGTATCTGGATTTCGTGAACATTATGGCTTACGATGTAGCGAATCCGCCTTATCATCACACTACGCTCTATCGTTCGTCTCTGTCAGGCAGAATCACTGTTGATGAGGCCGTGAAAGCACACATCAAGGCTGGTGTTCCCCGCAATAGACTCACGCTCGGAATGCCTCTTTATGGTCGCGGAGCAGGCAGCAACAAGGTGCTCGGTAGTTTCGTGAAGACTGGTGAGACTGGTGGAAAGTATCAGCGTAAGTGGGACGATGTGGGCAAAGTACCTTATCTCGCAGGTGATGATGGTAAACTCGTACTTGCTTACGACAGTCCCGTTTCGTTGGCTTATAAATGTGAATATATCAAGGAGATGGGCCTTCTCGGTGGTATGTATTGGGAATGCACCGAAGACAATGATATGCTGGAGGGTATGAGAGCCATCTGGTTGTATTTGATGAAGTAAAGGAAGATCCTCCCCCGGCCCCTCTCACCTTCGCTCTTCGCGTCTTCTGCTTCGACCTATAACCGGTCTTGCACAAGCCGAGAGCAGCACCACTTAGGCGGCGTCTAAGATTATCAATCTTCGACTTGCCTAGACCTAAAGGGCGGGGAGTAGTAACCCTATAAAACTATAAGGGGCAAAAGATTAGTTCGAATTGCTGGATATTGGCAAACAAAAACTAATCTTTTGCTCCTTGCTCTTTTTATATTATGCCATCTGTCTAAATTGCTCTTGGCAATAGAAAAGGCATATTACTCCCCTCCATTCAGGGAGGGGCAGGGGGTGGGTCTCTATTAGGGTCTAGGGTTCTACAATTTCTCCCCGTAGCACAAATCACCGCAATCGCCAAAGCCGGGAACGATGTATTTGTGTTCGTTCATTCCGGGATCAATAGCGGCGCACCACAAAGTGACTTCAGCGTCACCAACTGCTTCGCGCACAACGTCAATACCCTCTTCAGTTCCAATCACACAGGCAATATGAACGGCCTTAGGCGTTCCGGTTTTCAGGAAAGCCTCATAGGCAGCAGCCATCGAACCACCTGTTGCAAGCATTGGGTCAACAATGAGCAGCGTTTTTCCTTCTACTGAAGGCGAGGCGATATATTCGGTGTGAACGCCCACCTCTGTATGTTCACGGTTGGTGTACATGCGGAAAGCGGAGATGAATGCGTTTTCTGCATGATCAAAAACCCGCAGGAATCCCTGATGGAAAGGCAGTCCGGCTCGAAGCACCGTAGCGGCGACAATTTGGTTGGTAGGTACGGGAATGTCGAGTTCGCCAAGTGGGGTTACGACGCGCTTTTCGCGATAGTCGAGTGCCTTTGAAATCTCGAAAGCCATATATTCGCCAATGCGCTCGATATTGTTGCGGAACAAAAGATGGTTCTGCTGATAGTTGATGTCACGAATTTCTGCCATAAACTGATTCATGACTGATTTCTGTTCGCTGAGATTGATTACTTTCATGGAAACTATTTAAGTTTTAATTGGTTGTTGATTCAGAATCTGCCTGCAAAGTTACGAAAAAAATGAAAGTAATGGTGCAGAGAAGAGCAGATTTTTGTAATGTCGGCGTTGCAAAAAACTTCTCAAGACAACTTTTTTTTGTTTCTTTAACCTAAAAAGCCTTTAGTGGAAGCAAAAAATCGCAAATCGTAAACTGAAAGTCATAAATTATTTGTACCTTTGCACCCGATAAAATAGGAACGAACAAAAGTATTTACATAAAAAAAGTATTTTAAAACAATTATGGCAAAGTTAGATTTGACTCAGTATGGCATCACTGGTTCTACCGTGATTGCTCACAATCCATCTTACGAGTTCCTCTATGAGGAAGAAACTAAGGCTGGTCTGACCGGTTTTGACAAGGGTGTAGACACCGAACTTGGCGCCGTGAACGTGATGACTGGTATCTTCACAGGTCGTTCGCCTAAGGATAAGTACATTGTGAAAGACGCTCAGAGCGAAGACAAAGTGTGGTGGACCACCGAGGGTTATCCCAACGACAATCACCCTATGTCTGAAGAAGTTTGGGGCGAGGTGAAGAAAATTGCCATTAAGGAACTCTGCGACAAGGATCTTTATGTTATGGACGCTTACTGCGGTGCCAACGAGGCTACCCGTCTGCGCGTTCGCTTCATCATGGAAGTTGCCTGGCAGGCACACTTCGTGAAGAATATGTTCATTCAGCCCACCGCTGAGGAACTGGAGAACTTCGAGCCTAACTTCGTAATCTTCAACGCTTCGAAGGCAAAGGTTGAGAACTATAAGGAACTTGGTCTGCGCAGCGAGACTTGTGCAGCATTCAATACTACCAGCCGCGAACAGGTGATTATCAACACTTGGTACGGTGGTGAGATGAAGAAGGGTATCTTCTCAATGATGAACTACTATCTGCCCCTGCAGGGTATCGCCGCTATGCACTGCTCTGCCAACACAGATATGAAGGGTGAGAACACCGCTATCTTCTTCGGCCTCTCTGGTACAGGTAAGACCACTCTGTCTACCGACCCGAAGCGTCTCCTCATTGGTGACGACGAGCACGGATGGGATGATGAGGGCGTGTTCAACTTCGAAGGTGGCTGCTATGCTAAGGTTATCAACCTCGACAAGGACAGCGAGCCCGACATCTACAACGCAATCCGTCGCAACGCTCTGCTCGAGAACGTGACTGTTGACGCTGAAGGCAAGATTGACTTCACCGACAAGAGCGTTACTGAGAACACTCGCGTAAGTTATCCTATCGAGCACATCGAGAAGATTGTGAAGCCTATACACGGTAAGAGCGCAGGTCCTGAGGCTCAGAACGTTATCTTCCTGAGTGCTGATGCATTCGGCGTACTGCCTCCCGTATCTATCCTGACCCCGGAGCAGACAAAGTACTACTTCCTCTCTGGTTTCACAGCAAAACTCGCTGGTACAGAGCGCGGTATTACTGAGCCCACTCCTACCTTCTCTGCTTGCTTCGGTCAGGCATTCCTCGAGTTGCATCCTACCAAGTACGGTGAGGAACTCGTAAAGCGCATGGAGAAGAGTGGTGCTAAGGCTTACCTCGTGAACACTGGTTGGAACGGAACAGGCAAGCGTATCTCTATTAAGGATACACGTGGTATCATCGATGCTATCCTCGGTGGCGCTATCCTGAAGGCTCCTACAAAGAAGATTCCTTACTTCAACTTCGAGGTTCCCACAGAACTTGAGGGCGTTGACACCAATATCCTCGATCCTCGCGACACTTATGCTGATCCCGCTCAGTGGGAGGAGAAGGCTAAGGATCTCGCTGCTCGCTTCGTGAAGAACTTCAAGAAGTATGAGACCAACGAGGCTGGTAAGGCTCTTGTTGCTGCTGGTCCTCAACTCTAATCATTTCGACAGAGATTTAAATTCTCAATATTCGGTCCTCAGGTGTTTTCCTGGGGACCGTTTTTTGTATGAGGAAGTTATGGGCAAGGAGCATTCTCCATCTTATTATTTCTCTTGAATGACAGCCTTAACAATATTTGTAATCTTGTTTTTAGTTCATTTCTTAGTTCGTTCTCCACATTGCTCTGAAAGTGAGCAAGTTCGGGCTCTTTTGTTACTTTGGGATACTCTTCCCCCTTCTCCCTTTTATTAGTCCGAAACATAATTGAATGAAATAATATACGCTTGATTTGCGTCAATAAAAGGTGCGGTTTTTGGAGAAAATGCTTGGAAAAGTTTCAGGTGATGAAAAAAGGCTGTACCTTTGCATCGTTGTTCAAGAGGAACAACATTCATTTTAGGTTTTCATTAGGTTAGTAGTTTGATAGATTTTAAGGTAAAGATTATGTATTTTAGATTTTTAATCTAAGAAATGAGGTTGGGGTCTGTGATAGATCTCAACCTCATTTTTTTACCAATTTGTGTTTCCTTTAATCAGATAAAAGTCTCTGTTTCTTTTAGTAAGGCTTTCTGTTCATTTCAGTTTCCCCTCAACTTTTAGTGGTTTCATCTACGATGTTATTTCAATTTTTTATACAAATTGTTGGTAAAAAATGCAGATAGTCATTAAATAAAACTTAAAAAACGCTCCATTAATCCATAAATTGCATAATAAAAATTGAAAAAGGGAGGTTTTTCGGGTTTTTCTGAGTAAATTTGCACGCTGAAATTGTCTGAAAGAAAATAGAAGATAGAAATTAGATATGAAAAATAGAATGATGGCTCTCGGGTTTGCGGCTTTGTTGGCCTTTGTGCTGACGTCGTGCCTGAAAGATGAAGAAGATAATACAGTGTATTATGACGATACAGGTATCACGTCGTTTACATTGGGTACACTGACGCGAACTCTTCATACTACCAGTTCAACGGGCGAAGACAGTACTTACACTGCCAGCGTGACGGGGTCTTCATATAAGTTCTACATCGACCAGAAGCAAGGACTCATCTACAATGTGGACTCGCTGCCGGTGAATACTGATATTACCCGAGTCCTCACGACTGTTGGAACTAAGAATAGTGGCACCTTGGCTGTAAATCTTCGTGCTTCTAATGGTCTTGATAGTTTGGTTGTACATTCCAGCACCGACTCTCTTGACTTCACTGAGCCCCTTGAGTTCCGCGTTTATAGCAACTCGGGCATTGCTTATCGCAAATACATAGTGACCATCAATGTTCATCAGGAAGAAGGCGATGAGTTCGCATGGACTCAGCCATCAGCCGGAATCCCTGCATTTGCAGCACTGAAGAATCAGCGTATGTTCACCACAGGCGACAAGGTGTTCCTCTTTGGTACCGATGCCAGTGGTCTTACTACTCGTTTGTTCGATGTGAAGGCAAGTATGTCTGCATCTGACAGCGAGGTATTGCCATCTATGGAATTTGGTGCAGAGGCAATCAACAACATCGTAGAATGCGGAGACGAAGTCCTCGTTCTCGATGGTACACGCCTCTGGCATTTCGAATCAACTGGCGACGAGACATGGGAAAGCAGTTACGATGACGATCGCAATATAGAAGGCATCAGCCGCCTTGTCGGTGCTTCTGATAAGGAAATCTACGCCTTGAGTACTTCAGGCGAATTGATGGTTACCACTGACTACTGTCTGACTTGGGCAGCAGAGACTCTTGACAGCGACGCAAGCCTGTTGCCACAGCAAGATATCAACTGCGTGGTGTTCCCGCTGAAGACCAATGACGGAATGGATCGCGTGACTCTCATCGGCACTCGAAGCGATAGAGACTATGCTGTAGTTTGGATGAAGATTGTCGACGAAGACGAGCCTGGTGCAGGCAAGTGGTTGCTCCTTTCTGATGGAGCCGCACACGGTGGCAACTATCCGCTGCCGAAGTGGACGGGACTGAGCGTTGTGCCTTACGACGGAACTTCACTCGCGATGGGTCTCGACGAAAATCAGGCGCTGTCTGCAATTCGCATGAGCGCTGACGGCGGACTTAATTGGTTGGAAGAGACCACCTACGCCTGGAGCGACGAGGCTTCTGGTTCGGAAACCTTATCGGCAACCGTTGACGATAGCAATACCATCTGGGTTTCGCTCGGAGGAACAGGTCAGGTTTGGCGAGGACGTTTGAACCGCCTTGGGTGGACCATTACGGAATGAAATAATTAAGAAACAGCAGCATGAAGAAGTCGAACAAGACCAATCCTATTAGTGCAACGATTCTTATCGTTTTCATGCTGCTGTGCCTTCCTGCAACCACAGTTTGCGCTCAGAGTGAGCCGGAATATCTCATGGAGATTGGTGGCGGCGTTGGCGTTACGGGCTATCTGGGCGACTTTAACGGCAATCTTACCAGCGACCTGCAGCCCATGGGAACATTGGTGCTGCGTCGTTTGTTTAATCCCTGGGCTGGTCTGAAATTCTCTGGTTCAGTGGGTAAACTGAAAGGTTCGGCTAAGGATGTGGAGACATTCTATCCTGACGTTCAGCCTGATGTGGATCCAGCAACTTATAAGCGGCTCGTTTACGACTTCAACAAGACGTTGATAGACGTGAGTGCCGTTTTTGAATATAACTTCCTTCCCTACGGAACAGGAAACGACTATCGAGGTGCAAAGCGCTTGGTGCCCTACATCTTTGGGGGACTGGGTGCAACCTATGTCAATGGTGATGGTTCCAATGTGTTCACCATGAACCTTCCGATGGGCTTGGGAGTCAAGTATAAAGTGGCTAAAAGATTGAATCTGGGCGTAGAGTGGGGAATCCATTTCTCGATGAGCGACGAACTCGACGGCATGAAGGATCCCTACTTTGTGAAGTCGAAAGGTGCTTTTAAGAACACCGACTGTTATCAGACTTTGCTCCTGACGCTCACCTACAGTTTCAAGGCCAAGTGTCGTACGTGTCACAATGCAGACGAAAATTAATATGAATATACCACAGCATATCGCTATCATCATGGATGGCAACGGACGATGGGCCGCCGCGCAGAACAAACCGCGCAGTTATGGTCATCAGGCAGGAGTGGATACAGTGCGCCGTATCACCTCTGAGTGTGTGCGACTGGGCGTTAAATACCTGACGCTCTACACCTTCTCCACTGAGAACTGGAATCGTCCTGCTGACGAAGTGTCGGCCCTCATGGGACTGGTGCTCTCATCGCTTGAGGACGAGATCTTCATGAAGAACAACGTCCGCTTCCGTGTGATTGGCGATATGGAGCGACTCCCCGATGACGTGCGACAGAAACTGCGCGAGACTGAGGAGCACACGGAGAAGAACGATGCGATGACGATGGTGGTAGCGCTGAGTTATTCCAGTCGTTGGGAAATTACCAATGCCGTCAGGCAAATCGTTGCTGAGGTGAGAGAGTCCATCGACAATCCCTCGTTCAAGCAAATTTGGAAAGATCTGACCACAGGTGGCATATGGCCGCAGGACATCACAGAGGAAGTCATCAGTGAGCACATGCAGACCAACTTCATGCCTGATCCCGACCTGCTGATTCGCACAGGCGGTGAATTGCGCATCTCCAACTACCTGCTGTGGCAGATTGCCTATAGCGAACTTTACTTCTGCGACACCTACTGGCCCGATTTCAGTGAGAAAGACCTGCATCTCGCCATTGAGAGTTATCAGAACCGCCAGCGTCGCTACGGCAAGACAGAAGATCAAATCGAAAAAGAAACCAATCAGAAATGATGAAGAAGATACTGAAGATGTATATGGTAGCAGCGTTGCTGCTGGCTGCTGTAGACACCCAGGCACAGGATGTCATCAAGTTCCCCGACATCTCCTATGCCGGCACTCCCCGCACACTGATTCTTGGAGGCATTAATGTTTCCGGTATGGATGGTTATGAGGATTACGCCCTGACGGGTATTTCCGGATTGACTATCGGTCAGGAAATCGACATTCCCGGAAACCAGATTACTGACGCCGTAAAGCGCTATTGGCGTCACGGATTGTTCTCCAATGTCTCGGTGGCAGCAGACTCTATCGTGGGTAATCGCATCTATCTGCACATCACGCTGGCCAGTCGCCCTCGCGTGTCGGAAATCAATTATGTGGGCGTGAAGAAATCGGAACGTGAGGATTTGGAGAAGAAACTCGGTATGACTCCTGGTATGAGTATCCACCCGAACGTACTCGACCGTGCGAAAATCCTTGCCAAGAAATATTTTGATGATAAGGGATTCAAGAACGCAGATATCGACATTCTCCAGCGCGACGACGTTTCGCAGAAGAACACCGTCATCCTCGATATGGTCATCGACAAGAAGGAAAAGATGAAGGTGCGCCAAATTATCATCGACGGTAACGACGAACTCTCTGACAAGAAGATTAAGGGTAGTCTGTTTACGAAAGGTGCATTTGCGAAGACCCACGAGGCAGGTAAACTCTCCTCATTCCTGAAAGCAAAGAAGTTCACTCCTGAGCGTTGGAAGGAAGATAAGAAGAAACTTATTGAGAAATATAACGAATATGGCTATCGCGACGCCGTGATTCTTGAAGACTCCGTCTGGAATGTTGATCCGAAGCACGTGAATGTCTATGTGAAGGTCGACGAAGGCAAGAAATACTACATTCGTAACATCAACTGGGTAGGAAATACGGTTTATTCAACCGACTATCTCTCTCGCGTGCTTGGTATGAACAAGGGCGATGTTTACAATCAGAAACTCATGAACAAGCGACTCTCTGAGGATGATGACGCTGTGGGTAACAATTATTGGAACAATGGTTATCTGTTCTATCAACTCGACCCCATCGATATGAACATTGTTGGTGACTCCATCGACCTTGAGATGCGTATTTCGGAAGGACCGCAGGCTCATATCAGTCGCGTTCGTATCAATGGTAACGACCGCCTCTACGAGAATGTGATTCGTCGTGAACTTCGTACGAAGCCCGGCGACCTCTTCTCGAAGGACGCACTGATGCGTTCGGCTCGTGAACTGGCGTCTATGGGACACTTCGACCCAGAGAAGGTGAATCCTGACGTGAAGCCTCATGGTGAGGACGGAACCGTTGACATCAACTGGGATCTCGAGCAAAAGTCGAACGACCAGGTGGAATTCTCTCTTGGTTGGGGACAGACGGGCGTCATTGGTCGTGTAGGTTTGAAGTTGAATAACTTCTCAATGGCCAACCTCTTCAACAAGAATAAGGAACATCGCGGCATTATGCCGATTGGTGATGGTGAGGTGCTCTCGATTGGAGCCCAGACCAACGGCCGTTACTATCAGTCCTACAATGCAAGTTACAGCACCAACTGGTTTGGTAACAAACGTCCTATCCAGTTCTCTGTAGGTGCATTCTATTCGAAGCAGACTGACGTTTCTAACACCTATTATAATAGTAACTATATGAATAATTACATGAACTATCTCTATGGTTACAACAGTTACTATTATAATAACTACGAAAGTTACTATGACCCCGACAAGTATATCAAACTCTATGGTGCTTCGCTCGGATGGGGTAAGCGTCTGCGCTGGCCTGATGACTACTTCATGCTCTCGGCTCAACTTGCCTACACTCGCTACTCTCTGAAGAACTGGTCTTACTTCACCATTATGAGCAATGGTAATGCTAATAACGTCAACCTGAGCGTGACTCTTTCGCGTACGTCAACCGACAACCAACTCTTCCCGCGTAAGGGTTCAGAGTTTATGGCCTCAGTTGCACTCACTCCGCCTTGGTCACTTTGGGATGGTAAGGACTATGAGCATCTGGCTACCGACAATCAGTCGGCTACTTATGCTCAGGAGCAGCAGGAGAAGTATCGCTGGATTGAGTACCACAAGTGGAAGTTCAAGGGTCGTACCTATACTGCCCTGACTCGCGGCAACAAGTGCTTTGTGCTGATGACACGTGTGGAATTCGGTATCCTCGGTTCATATAACAAGTTCAAGAAGTCACCGTTCGAGACATTCTATGTCGGTGGTGACGGTATGAGTGGATATAGTTACGGCTATGCAGAGGAGACAATCGCAATGCGCGGTTACGAGAACGGTTCGCTTTCTAACACGGCAGCCTATGAGGCAGGAACCAGTTCCTACTACAATGCCTACGCCTACGACCGCTTCACGCTCGAGTTGCGCTATCCGTTCATGCTCGGCAATACGACCATCTACGGTCTGACCTTCCTCGAAGCAGGAAACGCCTGGGTCAACCCGAAGGATTTCAACCCGTTCAATATGAAACGTTCGGCTGGTGTAGGTGTGCGCATCTATCTGCCAATGGTAGGCTTGATGGGTATCGACTGGGCCTATGGTTTCGACAAGGTCTACACCAACGGCACGATGCAGAAGGGTGGTTCGCAGTTCCACTTCATCCTCGGTCAGGAGTTCTAATCTGAGGTCGTTGGGTTGAAAAAGGATTGATAGAAAATAGCAACGAAAAGTTAAATAAATCAAACGCCGTGCAACTTTTTGGAGCGTGGTGAGTCAAATGAAATGAGTAATAACTAAAATACGGAGGAATAAGAACATGAAGAAAATTATTCTTTGCGCCATCTGCGCTATTTGCGGTTTCACTTCGGTTAGCGCCCAGAAATTTGCGCTGCTCGACATGGAGTATATCCTGAAGAACATTCCTGCCTATGAGCGTGCCAATGAGCAACTCAATCAAGTATCGAAGAAATGGCAGGCCGAGGTGGAGGCTCTGAACACTGAGGCACAGACTATGTATAAGAACTATCAGAATGAGGTGGTGTTCCTCTCTCAGGAGCAGAAGAAAGACAAGCAGGAAGCCATCATGCAGAAAGAGAAGGAAGCCAGCGAACTGAAGCGTAAGTACTTCGGACCCGAGGGCGAACTCTTCAAGAAGCGTGAGTCGCTGATGTCGCCTATTCAGGAGGAAATCTACAACACCGTCAAGGAAATATCCGAGTCGCGTGGCTATAGTCTTGTTCTTGATCGCGCCAGCGAGGCAGCCGGCATCATCTTCGGTTCGCCGCAGGTCGATATCTCCAACGAGGTTCTCCAGAAACTCGGCTACGGACAATAAATGAAGACTACCTGACTTTCAAGTTGTTCCGAATGCTCTGGGGCAATGCGGAAGACAGGCTCAAATAGAGAAAAATCAGAAAATAATAACCAATCAAAACAATTTAAAGCAAAAATGAAAAAGATCTTTTTAGCACTCATGCTGCTGGCCCCGATGGCTATGCAGGCACAGAAAATCGGTTGTGTCGACTATGATGCAGTAGCACAGAACCTTCCTGAATATGCAAAGGCACAGGGCGACCTTCAGGCACTTGCCAAGCAGAAGGACAACGAACTCCAGGAGATGTACACTGAGTTCCAGCGTAAAGCTGATGAGTACGACAAGACCAAGTCGACCATGAACGCTACCAAGCAGCAGGAGACCGAGCAGGCTCTTATGGAACTGCAGCAGAAGATTCAGCAGGCTCAGCAGGACGCTCAGACCGAGATTCAGAAGGCTCAGCAGGAGAAACTCACTCCCATCCAGAGCAAGGTGGCTAAGGCTATCGAGAATGTGGGCAACAATGGCAAATACTCCATCATCGTGATGAAGGGTTCGCTGCCTTTCATCAGTTCTACACTCGTTACCGACGTGACCAGTGAGTGCAAGACAGAGGTGCTCAAACTGAAGTAAACAGAGAAAACAACCTTGAGGGTATGCGTAGCCGAAAAGGCTTGCATACCCCATTTTTATCTTATAACGACAATGATGACTATGCAACGCAACAATGTAAGGAGCCGTTTCTATGCTTGGTTGCTGGCATGTTTCCTGCTGGCCTTGCCTTCAGCCTCCTTTGCTCAAGACTCCACATCTGTGCAGCCCTCGGCTCTCTTCGGCTATTTCAGCCATGAGACTGTGCTGAGCGAGATGAAGGAACTGATGGAAGTCGACAATCAGATTAAGACGCTGCGTGCTCAGTACGAACAGGAGATGAAGCGCGTCGAGGAGGAGTTCAATGTGAAGTATGAGAGTTTCCTCGAAAATCAGCGCAGCCTCGCACCTTCTATCTACAAGAAGCGTCAGGCCGAACTCACCGACCTCATGGAGCGCAACATCGCCTTCAAGGCCGAGGCTCAGCAGCACATTGAGAAGGCTCGTGCCGACGCATTGGTTCCGCTCAAGAAGAAGATTGCCGATGTGGTGGCAGCGATAGCCAAGAAGAAAGGCTATGCTTTCGTTATCAATAGCGACAACAACACGCTCACGTATGTCGACCCAACACTTGGCGACGACATCACGGCTGAGGTGATTGCAGGCCTCAAGTAGACTGTCTGCAAAGAGAAATAAAAGTCATTTCTAAAAATCAATTGTGGGGCCAATTGGCATTTTTGATTCCGGTTACGGTGGCCTGACCATTCTTGAGGGCATCCGTCAGTTATTGCCTGAGTACGACTATCTCTACTTAGGCGACAATGCCCGTGCGCCTTATGGAGCCCGTTCGTTCGAGGTGGTCTATCAGTTCACCCGACAGGCTGTGGAGAAACTCTTCTCCATGGGTTGCCATTTGGTCATTCTTGGCTGCAATACCGCTTCCGCCAAGGCCCTGCGCAGCATTCAGCAGAACGACCTCCCGAAATGGGATCCTACGCGTCGTGTGCTGGGTGTCATTCGTCCAACTGCTGAAGTCATCGGTTCGCTCACTCAGAGCCGACACGTCGGACTGCTGGCCACAGAAGGAACGGTAAAAAGCGAGAGTTATAAACTCGAAATCCAGAAACTCTTCCCCGACATCAGCGTCACGGGTGTTGCCTGTCCGCTCTGGGCAGCCATCGTTGAGGCTGGCGAGGCTTCGTCGCCAGGTGCCGATTATTTTGTGAAGAAGCGCATCGATCAGTTGTTTGCCAAAGACCCGCTCATCGATGCAGTCATCTTGGGTTGCACCCACTATCCGCTTCTGATGCCCAAGATAGAGAAGAACATGCCTGCTGGCGTGCGTATTGTGCCGCAAGGAGGCTATGTCGCCAACAGCCTGAAAGACTATTTTCACCGTCATCCGCAAATAGAAAGACAGTGCACCAAGCAGGGCACTGTCCATTATCTAACCACTGAACTTCCTGAACGTTTTCAGGAAACTGCGCAACTCTTTCTCCACGAGCGAATTGTTGCTGAGCACGTCGACTTCTCCGCTTAGGCAAATTCTGGCCTAAAGGGGGAGATTCTCATCATTCGTGAGAATCCATTCGTGAGAATCTTGCAGTACTTTGTTTTTAGACTCTGTTCAGCGAGAGTTGAAACTACGTTTCTTTCAATGTAGAAAGCATTCCCTTCTTCCTGCCTTGCATCAACCTTAGATTGCGAAACAAGATAAAAATTTTCCTTATCTCGGGGGCTGACGGGATGGATTGACTGCTATCCCAAGAGCCGTCTTGCTGGCACTCTTTTCTGTGGTGGGGTCAACGATGCGCGCGAAATAGCGGGCCATCCTAAGTTGCAGGCCGCCTACGAGATGGGAAAGAGCATTTAGTTTGACTGACTTAAGCGAAAAGTTGGGGATTGTTCCGAGAATTTTCTTTCTGAAAGTAGGAACCGTCCCTAATTTTTTGTCGTAATGTGAAATTGTATCGCAGGCGACCTAATGTTAAATAAGCATAAAGTATTCATCAAATCGCCCAAGAAAAGAAATTTTCTTGTTAATTTTGTATCGCAAACGATAGAAATAACAGATAGACTATATTTCTCGGAATGGCATTCGGACTATTCGGAATAGGGAAAAGAACTAGATTTTATAATCGACAATAAAACAAGGAATAATTGGATAAGATATTAGCATTAATCGTACGTTTTGTAGTGTGGCTCTCGGGCTTTGCAAAGCCGTTGTCGCGCCTGGGCCTTTGTCGTTATGAGGAATATACCCCGGGACAGCCTCTTAAGATTCTGTTGGTGGGCTACAACGGAGCACGAAACACGGGTGCCGACGCCCGAGTTGTGGCACTGACCCAGCAACTAGAGCAGGCCTTGGGAACCAGAGAAGCCGAATTGACGGTGATGACGCTCGACATGGAGAGCATGAAGGGTTATTTCACAGAGTCTGTGCGCCTGTTGCATTTTACTACTGTTTTCGTTTGCTCCCTGCTGAGGGCGTGTTCGAGCCATCATGTCGCCATTCTCTGCGAGGGTTCCACGCTGACCCCGACCTTTGCCGAAGCCCTCTGCGTATTCTTCTGCGAGGCTGCAGGCATCATGCGTCGGCAGCATAAACCCTGCATCGCATACGGTTCGGAAGTAGGCCAACTCAACGGCTGGCTGGCCCGACTGAGCAGCGATTTGTGCAGCGACACCTATTTCATTGTCCGCACGGAAGAGTCAATGCGCAATCTGCAAGCCTTAGGACTCAAGGGACACATCGGCACAGACACCGCTTGGACGTTCCAGACGACTGAGGGAGTAGACTGGGCCCGTCAGCGTCTGATGGAAGCCGGTTGGGACGGTCAGCAGCCCCTCATGGGCGTAGCACCCCTCAATCCCTACTGCTGGCCCGTTCGTCCTTCCTTGTGGCGATGGCTGAAAACGCAGGTCACCCGCGACTTCTCACGTCAGTACGACAAACTCTACTTCTTCAGCGACAGCAAGGAGCGCCGCGAGCAGTTCGAACGCTATCTCTCGGCTATGGCCGCTGCCGCCAATCACTACAGTCAGGAACACAATTCCTTCGTAGTTATTCTGGGCATGGAGAAACTCGACGCTGGAGTCTGTGAGTTACTTGAGCAGCGAATTGTTGCTCCCCATGCCGTCTTCACGTCGAAGACCTGCAACGTGTTTCAGATGACAGGTCTGCTGCGCCTGCTCAACATCCTGCTCACGTCTCGTTATCATGCCTCTGTGCTCAGTATGGAGCACGCTATTCCCATCGTGGCCGTCTCGATAGACGCCCGTCTGAATGGAGTCATGCGCGAGGTGGGACTTGCAGCCGACTATCTGCATCAGGCTGGCGACGCTGACTTGGAAGAGAAGATAAAGACCTCCCTGCAGAAGGCATGTGAACACGAACAGGAAATCAAGTCTACCTTGCAGCATCACTTGTCTATCTATAAGGAGCATACAATGGCGATGAGCCGATTCTTTGTAACATGGCTAAACGAGAAATTTTCATAACAGGTGCCACAGGATTGCTGGGCACAGAGGTAGTAGCACGACTGCTGAAGACCACCGACCACAAGATTCATGTGCTCGTGCGAGCCGATTCCGCGGAGGAGGCTGCCAGTAGGCTGAGGTCTCTTTGGTGGGACGATGCTGAACTTGCCGAGTCCGTTGGGCATCAAGTGTTCCCAGTCGTGGGCGACATCACCAAGTCCCTGAGCGGTCTGTTGCCCGACACCATTACCCACATCATTCATTGTGCTGCCGACACGGGCCTGCAGAAATCACGTCAGGAACTATGGAGCATTAATGTGGAGGGAACGCAGCATGTGGTGAGTCTCGCTGAGTCGCTGCCCCATCTGGAACGCTTCACCTATATCTCCACAGCCTATGTCGCAGGCACTCAGGACGGACGCATCATGGAGGATGCGCCTCTGGGCAACCGCTTCTATAGCCTCTATGAGGAAAGCAAGGCTGAGGCTGAATCCATTGTCAGGAAATCAAATTTACCCTATCTCGTTTGCCGCCCGGGCATGATTGTCGGCAACAGCCAGACAGGACGCACGCGCAATTTCAACACCGTCTATTACGTATTGAAACTGATGCTGCAGGGCAAACTTCGGGTGCTGCCTGTGAGCAGTCGCCAGACGGTCAATGTGGTGCCCGTTGACTATGTGGCCCGTCAGGTGGCCGACCTCACGTTTCATCCCGAGGCTGAAGGCCTCACCTTCCACCTCACCGCCCCAGCAGACCAACTGCCTCAGGCGGGTGAACTGATGGAAGCCGTCAGAACCTGGGCAAAGGAGAATCTGCAGATCAACACTCCTCGGGCGCTCTTCGTCCCCGTGCCCTTGCTCCGCACCATCGGCAAACGCTACAATGCCGGACAGGAAGCCAAGAGCCGTTCGCTGTTGTCGAACCTCACGGCGCTCATGCCTTATTTCCTCGACGACCATATTTTCGACCGAACCCATACTGACCAATTCACGGGCGACTATTCCCTCGACTGGCACCAGTATCTGCCCACGCTGCTCGACTTTTCCTGTCGGCATAATTTCATGCGTCTGTCGGATCAGACCATCTTCCAGCAGGCAGTCGTTCGACGCGAGAGCCGCCATTTCCCCATCACCTATTTTGATATTGCCGCCAGCGGTACAACGCAAATCTCCGGTGGGGAGATGAACGCCATCGTTAGCCACTATGTTTCCCAACTTCAGAAATTGGGCGTAAAGTCTGGCGACACCGTTGCCCTCTCAGGCATCAATTGTGCCGAACATGCAGCCATCGACAATGCCATCGGACTGATGGGAGCCGTTAGCGTGCCCATCTATTACACCACACCTGCCGACGAGATTGCCCTTCTGCTCAGCAAGAGCGGAGCCCGCTGGTTCTTTGTGGGCGATGAGCGTGTGATGAAGAACGTCGCCGACCTCTCTGCCGATGTGCAGATTATCCCGTTCGGTCCTTTGAGGAAGACGGAACTGAAGCCTGTGGCTCCTATGGAAAAACCTCGTTCCACCTACAGCGACGAACTGGCAACCATTCGCTACACGTCAGGAACCACAGGCGAACCCAAGGGCGTGATGTTCAACTACAGCCAACTGAAATGGATGGGCGAGGTGCTCACCAATCTGCTCTCCTGGCGCGACCGCAACAGCGAGATGCGCTATCTGTCATTCCTGCCCATGAGCCACGTGGTCGAAGGCATTCTGGCAGCCTATGCGCCTTACTGTATGCTGTGCAGGGCTCAGATTTACTATCTGAACGATTTTCAGATGCTCACTCAGGCGCTGCCTCAGGTGCGCCCCACGGTGTTCTTCTCCGTGCCCCGATTCTATGAGAAGTTGTGGGAACAGATTGGTCAGAACCCGCTGGGTCGCCGCTATCTGAAGATGAACGACGGCCTGCTGAAGCGCCTTGTGGGTCGTGTGCTGCGACGCGGGGTGCTGCGCAAGGCGGGACTCGACAAGTGCTCCCAACTGCTGGTGGGTTCCGCGCCTATCAGCGAAGAACTGCTGCTGAACTTCCGTGCTTTAGGCATTGAGGTTCATAATGCCTACGGGCAGACCGAAGCCCCGCTCATCACTCTCAACCGACTGGGCCACAACGTCCTTCCGAGTATCGGAACGCCGCTTCCCGACACCACAGTCACCACCGCTCCTGATGGCGAACTCCTCGTGAGCGGACCGCAGGTGGCTCTGGGCTACTATCGGCTGCAGACCGACACCTTCAAGGACGGACTGCTGCACACAGGCGACCTGGGTCGGATAGGCGACGACGGAAGCATCTACATCAGTGGCCGAAAGAAAGACATGCTTATCACCTCCTATGGCAAGAACATCAACTGCACCAAGGTCGAGCAGCGCCTCTGCGACATTCCCTGCGTTGAGCAAGCCGTTCTCGTAGGCGAGCAGCGTCCCTTCTGTACGGCGTTGCTGTGGACAAAGGGCTCCACCGACTTGCTTGCTGCCGACATTGAGCGGATGAACAGCCAACTCTCCCATCCGGAGCAGGTGAAACGCTATCAGATAGTCGAAACTCCTCTGAGCATCAGCCGAGGCGAACTGACGCCAAACCTGAAGGTGAAGCGCAACGTCGTGCTCGAACACTATCAGCAGGAAATAGAAACCCTTTACCAAAACTGACGCCGCCTATGGTTAACAGTTCTCTCTTTCGCCGCATAGAATTGCAGGTGCTCATGAACCTCACAGCCAAAGCCTTTGGCAAGAAGCCGGAGCGCATCTGGAATCGTCCGAACGATGAGGCTCTCAGGGCCTATGCCCAGTTCACCAGCAGCCATCTGCGCGAGGGAGCCGACGAAGCGTTGCTGCAGCGCATGAACAGCCGAGCCTACAAGATGGGGCGACTGCTCCGTAGCGTGTTTCTGGTCAGCAGTGAGGCGAGAGCCCAGCGGCTCATCGTTGCGCTCTACCGGAACATCGGCATCAGCCTGTCGTTCTCAGGCGACAAGAAACAAGACGCGCCCCATGAGAGCAGTCTCTGCTTCCGTCGTTGCTATTTCAGCGCCTATTACACCCCAGCAGCCTGTTTGGCCGCTTCGGCACTCGACGACGGCATCATTCGCGGCATCATGGGCGAGCCCTCCCGCCGCTTGTGCTTCAGTCAGCGCATCACCGAAGGCTGCAGTTGCTGCTTGGCCACCTTACAAGAAACCCATAAAGAACAAGAGATATGAAGAAAGTCATCGTGATAGGCAGTGGAGCAGGCGGTGCTATGGCGGCACGCATGCTGGCCCAGGATTTCGACGTGACCGTACTGGAGGCAGGGGGTGACTTCAAGCCGCTGTCATTGCCACTCGACAAACTGGCGAAGTTCCGAAAGACGGGTCTCTACTTCGACGAGCGCCTGATACAGTTGCTGCTGCCTTCCATGCGCATTGACAAGCAGAAAGAGATGATTATGGTCTACGGTCGGGGTGTTGGCGGAACCACCACTCTGGCTACGGGCAATGCCGTTCGGGCCGATGAGGGACTCAGGCGGATTGGCATCAATCTGGACGAGGAGTTCGAGGAACTCAATCGGGAATTGCCCATCACGACCGACCATCAGCGCTACTGGTCGAAAGTCACCAAGCAGACCTTTCAGGTGATGCAGCAGATGGACCTCGACCCACAGCCGATGCCCAAATTCCTGCGCTCGGGCAGTTGCCGACTCTGTGGACATTGTTCCATTGGCTGTCCCACACGGGCAAAATGGGACACCCGCGAACTGCTTGACGGCATTCGTGTGGAGAAAGGATGTCGCGTCACCCGAATCGAAATCAGTGACAATCAGGCCAAGAAGGTACATGCCGTGAAGGGACTGAAACACCTCTCTTTCGATGCTGACGTCGTCATTGTGGCGGCTGGAGGCTATGGAACTCCCGACGTGCTTCGTGCCTCGGGCATCAGTTGTCAGCCCACGCTTTTCGTCGATCCTGTGCTCTGCGTGGCAGCACCGATGAAGGGCGCCCGTCAGGATCGTCAGTTGCTCATGCCCTTCGTGAGCCGCAAGGATAAATACATCATCTCGCCCTATATGGACTGGCTCAGTTTCTTCTTCAACCGCGAGTGGCGGAAGCCGATGGACGGAATGGTGAGCCTGATGATCAAGTTGGCCGATGTGGAGCAGGGTGACGTGCATCGGGGCAGGATGCAGAAACAACTGACACCACTCGATCACCAGCGTCTGAAGGAGGCGGCCGAACTCTGCCGTGAAATCCTGATTCGGATGGGGGTTGAGAAAGACGACATCTTCCTTGGCACGCTCAATGCAGGTCATCCGGGCGGTATGCTGCCGCTGACGGAGACCGAAGCCACCACGCTCCACTCTTCGCTCCTGCCCGACAATCTATACGTCTGCGACGCCTCCATTCTGCCGCAGTCCCTGGGTCTTCCGCCCATGCTAACCATCATGGCATTGGCCAAGCGCATCGCCAGGATCATCGTTGCCGACATGAAATAGAAAACGCTCGGCAAGGGAACGATGTTGAAGTGCAAGAGAGAAAAACTTAAAAATGAAACAATCGCATGTCTGACAACTTTATCGGCTTGAAAAAGAGGATGTAACTAAGATTAGAAATCTCACGTCTGCTCTCATGCGACAAAAGAAAAAAGACGCTCTTTTGGGGGCGTCTTTCTTTTTGAATATCGGTTACTATGATGAAAGCAACACGTCATTTTCTCATATATATTTGAGTCGTCATATCGGCGAGAAAAGCGAGGAGTAGGGGAGTCTTCTGTTCGTTTTAATAGACTACATTTTAATAGACTACGTTTTAATAGACTACGTTTTAATAGACTACCGTTTTAATAGACTACCGTTTTAATAGACTACGTCTTAATAGACTACCGTCTTCCCGTCAACGATGTAGACACCCTTGGTGGGAGTCATCACCCTGCGGCCACTGAGGTCGTAGACGATGCCCGAAGGCTTGTCGGCCGAAACTCGCCCGATGGCGGTCGTTGCGTCTTCCTCCACCTTGATGGTCTGTCCCGTCCAACTGAGCACCGACCAGTTCGAAATATTGTCCGACTCGAAGTCGCCGTTGGTAATCATCTCCACATTGCCGCCCGATTCCATACACGAAACGTCGTCAACGTATACATTTCCTCCCAGTTTGCCGATGGCGAAGATTAGCACGTCGTGTGGGTAGTTGGCCGTTAAGGTCCAGGTCAGTTCCTGTCACATTGAAAGTTGAGAAGTTGTGTTCCGTCCGATTGACAAAACGCCCCTTGACTATTGCTTTTCCTGCATGGAAGTGGTATTCATCTATGGCCCCCGATGGGTAGCCCTTGAGCCTAGCTTTAATTGCAGGCTTCTTCTCTCTTGCCATGCAGCAAGTAAAAGTCAATACTGCGAGCAGTATGGTGATGATGGTTTGCTTGTTCATATTTGTTTCGTCTTTTTTATTTCATTTCCTCCAGCAACTGCTCAACGGTCTTGTCGTCACGGCGGTTGCCGTTCTTGTCGAAGAGGACGACAAAGGGGATGCCTGTGAACTGGAACTTCTCCTTCAGATAGCCCCATTCGGTGGGCGTGATGT
>JAILFH010000022.1 GCA_024697645.1 Prevotella sp. | reverse complement strand
GTTTTTGGGGAAAGAAGATGTCTCGGCGAGGACAATACAGAATGCCCCAGCGTGCAGAAGTCGTCTTGTCGTTTATCTCTTCCATATTCTCAACTACTTCTTTCTGTTGTTGATCTTTGTTCGTATAATTTTCAGCCATGCATCTAAGACCGTTAAATTGATTCGTTTCTGTTCAGAACATAGAGCACCTGCTCCAAGAGTTTTTGCTTAGCGTTTTCAACTTGCTCGACATTCACCCAATGGATGGTAAATCCTCTTCGTTCCATCCCGCGAAACCAGGTCATTTGCCTTTTAGCAAACTGGTGGATGGCAATCTCTAGTTGGCGGAACATTTCATCGTATGTGGTGCGTCCGATAATATATTCGGTGACGTATTTGTATTCAAGTCCATAGTAGATCAGATCGTCCGCGGGAATGCCTCTGTCGAGCAATCCTTTGATTTCTTCTACCATGCCTCCAGCCAAACGTTGTTTGAGACGTTCAGTAATCTTTTTCCTACGCTCATCGCGGTCGATATTCACACCTATTATTATATATGGCAGTTGCGGAAAAGAACGTCTCTCGGTAGGATTCTGCAAGTTGAAGCTCTCAATCTCGATGGCGCGAATGGCTCGTTGAGCAGTGTCCACATCGGTGTTGTTATGCATGTGTGAACCTGTTTGCTGCTTCAACTCTATAAGCATCTGAGTGAGTTCTTCAAGTGTCTTCCCTTCCAGTTGTTGGCGTAGTTCAGGGTTCTGGGGAACAGGTGACAACGCATAGCTTCCAAGCACGGCCTCAATGTATAGCCCAGTTCCACCACATAGGATGGGTGTAGCATTTCTGCTTCTAATGTCTTCGTACGCCTTTAAAAAATCTTGCTGATATTGGAATAGGTTGTACTTTGTTCCGGGTTCGCATATATCTATCAGGTGATAAGGTATCTGATGTCCATTTACCATATAGTCATCCAAGTCCTTTCCGGTACCAATGTCCATACCACGATATACCTGTCGCGAATCGGCTGAGATAATTTCTCCTCCTATGCGCTCGGCTAATGCTGTAGCCAATGATGTTTTGCCACAGGCCGTCGGTCCCAGTATGGTGATTAATGGCTTCATCTGATAGTTTGTCGATGATGGAATGAACTACCATCAAGGCTACAAAATTACGCATTTTCATTTAAACCGCCAAATAATTTTCGTGAAATCGCGTCTTTATGAATAGTTGAAATGTCTTCTAATTTGTCTTTGTCTTTGCTGATACAACCGTTCGCCGCTAAAAAGCCTTACTCGTGCAGTAGTTCAAGAGCCGGAATCTGAATGATGCCGCGTGAGAAATGAAGGAGGCCTTCGTCTTGCATTGCGTTAAGTTCGTGCGAAATGTTCAGACGACTTTCAGATAATTCATGAGCGAGGACTTCCATTTTTGCATTCAATATCTTATGTCCGGCAGGATGGAGTGATCGGTCTTCTATGAATCGCACAATCTTACGGCGAATGTTGGTGGGTTGTTGTCGCCATGGAAGTCGAGCAGCACGCTGACTTTGCGTGCAAATCATATTGAGAAGGTTCAAACGAAAAATCTCGTGGCATTCACAAAGACGAAGCATCTCTGCTTTGCTGATGGTAATGAACTGGCAAGGGGAATCGGAAAGATAGGTTCTGGTGTAGTGCTGAGTGAATCCAAATATTGCTTCGAGTTGAAGTACTGCGGGTGCGGCAATAGTTTCGGTTAGTTTGTAGCTTCCATCGTCTGCACGACTTTCTACCTTGAGCGTTCCCGACATAAGCATGAAGAGTTGCTGGCACGGTGCACCTTCCTTGACCACCATCTTGCCTGCTGCCGATTTGTGGAAACCGAAAGCCGTGCGGGTCACCACATTATCCATATCGGCAACAGTCATTCCCTGGAACAATGGGAACTCTAGAAGGCTGGAAACTAATCTCTTGATAATCAATACGACTGGTGTTTGAAGGTAAAGATAATACTAGGAATTATTGTGCAATCTTAGATTGAAGTGACGGAGAGAACCATACTGCATATTCGCCTTTTTTGTCAGTATAGATAAGGTAGGCCATGAGTTCTGAGTGCTTCTCGAGCACCTTCTGCGCACCCTCTAATCCCATCACCATGAAGGCTGTTGCATACGCGTCGGCGATAGCACAGTTGTCTGCCAGCACGGTAGCCGACAATATGTTGTGCTGAACAGGGCGTCCTGTCTTGGGGTCGATTGTATGGGCATATTTTCGTCCGCCCTTGTAATAGAAGTTTCGGTAGTTTCCGCTTGTGGCCATCGATTTGTCGGTGACGTTAAGCACCGTCTGCATTTCGTTGGTTGTCTGCAGAGAATCTTCTATGGGTTTCGTCACACCA
>JAILFH010000048.1 GCA_024697645.1 Prevotella sp. | reverse complement strand
CGTCTCAAGACGCTTTCTGCTGCGGGGATGGCAGCTATAGAGGATGGGCATGTCGTACTTCTCAGCCATCTTGTTGATGGCATTGAAGAGCGAGAGGAAGTTCTTCTCGGTGTCGATGTTCTCTTCTCTATGTGCAGAAAGCAAGATGTACTTCTTTCTTTCCAAGTGGAGAGTGGAGAGTTTAGAGTTGAGAGTCTGTGGTAAGTTGATAGTGTCAAGTTGGGCGTTCAACTTATCAAAGATGCCTGAACTCTCAATCTCTGCAAGGTTGTTGTGCAGCACTTCTGCCATGGGGGAACCGGTGACATAGGTGCGTTCCTTGGGCAGGCCTGTGTCGGCAAGGTATCTTCTTGCATGCTCGGAATACGCCAGGTTGACATCGGAGATGATATCGACAATGCGGCGATTTGTTTCTTCTGGCAGGCATTCGTCCTTACAGCGGTTGCCAGCTTCCATGTGGAAGATGGGGATATGCAGACGCTTGGCTCCAATGACACTGAGACAAGAATTGGTGTCGCCAAGGACAAGGACTGCATCGGGCTGTACCTCCACCATGAGTTGGTAGCTCTTGGCAATGATATTGCCCATCGTCTCGCCCAGGTCATTGCCCACTGCTTCCATAAAGATATCTGGGTCGGCAAGCTTGAGGTCCTTGAAGAAGACGCCATTGAGGTTGTAGTCGTAGTTCTGACCGGTATGTGCCAATAGGCAGTCGAAGTATTCGCGACGCTTGTTGATGACTGCTGCCAGGCGGATAATCTCTGGACGAGTGCCGACGATGATGAGCAGTTTTAGTTTACCATCATTTCTAAAATGCTTTACTTCCATATATTTTTTATCCATTAAATTTGAACACGAAGTTTTTTTTGTCACACAGAAATCACAGAAAACACGGAAAGAGTGTAGAGATTAATGTTTAGAGTTTAGAGTTTAGAGTTTAGAGTTTAGAGTTTAGAGTCAGTTGAATCAGTTGATAGTTTATAAGTTTTATCTCACACGGAAAACACAAAAAACACAGAAATGTCGCCTACGGCGTAAGCAGCCTATTTTGACGTATAGCAACAGAAGGTCGCCCTTTTGGGCAACTTACGTTAAAAGCCGACTAAAATTTAAAGATTTTTAATTGTCTATTTTATGCCAGGATTCATCGGAAGAAGGTTCTTGCCTATGCAAGCGACAAAGTCGAGCGGGCATAGTACCTGCTATAATAGAAACTTATTGTGTTTGCGGTCACATTCTCAACCGCCTTTTGAAATAATCAGAATATCAGACCTATTTCCGTTTGCCAAAGAAGATATCTATCTCTTCTATAGTTAAGTTTCCACTGGCAATGATACGCTGCTGAACCTGATTAAGATCACTTTCTTTCAGCAGTCCACAATATTTTAGGTCATCTACCAAAAATGATTCAGCTTTCGCTTTAATTGGCTGTGCACAATTGGCATAAGAATCATGGGTTAAGAAGCTATAATCTTCACCTTTGAGTACAACCTGACAGGAAAGCATTCGAGGACGACGTTGAATATACTGATTTATTACCGAATTGATGAGTACTGAACAGACCAAGATACGATCCTTGGAAACACTCGCTACTATCAAAAATTTATTATGGTCAATGTCAGCCCATGGTCCTAAGAAAACAGCCCCTGGCACGATAGACATTCCACGCAGACCTCAAATGAAGGAAAGGCTGTTCTTAGTCATTTGTCAATTCTATTGAGGGCAGCCTCCAAACGCGAAAAATCACTCACACACTCCAATTCTTCTCCACTCAGACCAGCTTCGAGGGCTATATTATCCCAACTGATTGAAAAATCGCGAGCGGTTGAATGCCAAGCTACATCATGCGATTTCTCCTTTATTTCGTCAAATGAGAGTTTTGCATATTTTGCAATGGCCTCTGACAACGCTTCCTGCTCATTAGCAGATAGCTTGTTTAAATCTGCGTCCTGCAATGGACGTACGTACATCCAATTTTCTATTTGAAAATAATCCCCTAATCCCTCTATGTCAGAATAATATGAATCACCACGTACTATTTTGAGCATATCGTAAAGGCGTGAAGGTACAGGACCAGCTTCCATAGCAATATATGTGTCACCTGTTATGGGACGTCCCCAATCTGCCAAATGTTGCCGATCTGCAAAATAGATAATCTTAAATATTTTGTGAAAATCCTTGCGCTGAACGCGATTGGTCACATAAAGCAACGCGTTAAGTGCCTTCACCTTATCAAATTGCACTTTCATAATTATTTTGACTGTGTTTTCTTTGCAAAGATACACTTTTTATTCCACTAAGGTAAATAACCTATGAAATATTTAACATTTGAAATATTTAACATTTTTTGCGACTAAGTCTGTGTGGATAAGCTGATCAATTATGTGTGCATTTTACCTTTACAACGACTTTCCTGACGGGTTCTGGGGTGGTTGCACAAAGTCCTGGCATGTGGCCGTCTTGGGGGAAGAAGATGGCGAAGTAACCTGGCTGAAGGATGAGGTATGAAGGATGAGGTATGATAGCTGCTGAATATAAAGCACAATCGCCTTCTTCGCTGTAGGGCTTTGTCTCGGTGAGTTTCTCTATAGGGAGACAGGCTACGCGCTCCTGGCCTTTCAGGGTGTACTGTATGTCGATATACTGGCGATGTGCTTCGAAGCCGTTCTCGTTCTGAGGCTTTGTTTCGTACTCTGAAACGATGGCTTTGACGCGTGGATTGAGCTGATAGACGCCATTGGCCATGTCGGGTTTGGCATCTCGAAGGAACTCCAGTCCGATGCGGATGTCTTCGGAAATGCCTGCGTACGTCTCAAGGTTGTCTATCTTATCGTATATCATACATTTGAATCTTTTTATAGTGTGGCAATACGGTCGAGCGGGACTTGCATGTAGGCGCAGCCGAGGAAGCTGACGCGAAGGCCCACATAGGTTTTGCTGTCGTCGAAGATACGTACTATCTGTGCTTTGCTATGTGCGTCGTCGAACCCGAGGATGCGGACATAGTCGCCAATGATGAAGTCTGAGGATGTGAAGTTCACTTCTGCCTCTTCCTGCCTGAGCATTTGCTGAAAGAAGCGCATGTCGTCATCGCTGATTCGGGCCAATGTGTCCCAATTGCTTTTGCCTTCTTTCTTCCTGGCAGGGTCGTACATCAGGGAGTGGACATTG
>JAILFH010000020.1 GCA_024697645.1 Prevotella sp. | reverse complement strand
CGCGACCGCAAACTCACTCCCGAAGAAAAGCAGGAGATGAAGAAGTATCAGCGTCTGGCAGATGCCTTCACACCGCTTGCCAAGGGTATGAACTCAGAATATGCCAACCAGAATGCCTACGACGCCATCTCTATTCACGGTGGCTCGGGCTTCATCATGGAGTACAAGAGCCAGCGGCTCTATCGTGACGCTCGTATCTTCTCTATCTATGAGGGTACAACTCAATTGCAGGTCGTTGCCGCTATTCGTTACATCTCTAACGGCACTATGCTGAACAACATCAAGGATATGATTGCCGACCTGCCCGAGAATGCAAACGCTGCACTGAAGGCCCGCGTGGAGAATCTTCTTCCCGTCTACGAAGAAGCCCTCAACTATGCCAAGGGTCTTGAGAATCAGGATGCATTCGACTTCCTGGCTCGCCGCCTCTATGATATGACCGCTGAATTGGTGATGAGTCTGCTCATTATCCGTGATGCTGCCGAGGCTCCTGAACTGTTTGAGAAGAGTGCAAACGTATATGTTCGCATGACCGAGGAAGATGTCTGCGGTAAGGCTGCTTACATCAAGAACTTCCAAGTGGAGGACCTTGAGAATTTCAAGGCTGCTGAATAAGAGAAATCCAATCAATAAAAATAAGGAATCCAGCAAAATGCTACTGGGTTCCTTTTTTGTTTCTATATAATAATAGAAGAGAATTCTACTGACAAGAGTAAGTGCTGTAAGAATCTGCCCGAAGACTATTCTCTCAATTTGATTTCGCAGTTGTCAAGACTTTCCACAGTTGCCAAAGCACAATAATCAATGCCTTGAGAACGAAGGAAATCACCACCATACTGGAACGACTTTTCTATGATGAATCCCATACCTTCTATCGTGGCACCTGCTTTATTGCAAAGATCTATGACACCCTTGGCAGCATTACCATTAGCCAGAAAATCATCAATGAAAAGAACTCGGTCTTCCTTTGTCAAGAAATCTGCCGAAACACATACCGTATAATCGCAGTCTTTAGTGAATGAATGGACAGTTGTGGTCAACATCTTTTCCATTGTCTTCGGCTGTTTCTTCTTTATGAAAAGCACTGGAAGATGAAGCAGATAGCCCACAAAGACAGCAGGTGCAATACCCGAAGCCTCGATGGTGACAATCTTATTGACTTGCCTATCTTTAAACCGACGGACGAACTCCTTTGCAATTTCCATCATCAGGTCAGGATCCATCTGATGATTAATGAAACTGTCAACTTTCAAGATGCCACCAGGAAAACTTTTCCCATCCCGCATGATTCGTTCTTTCAGTAATTCCATTTTATTTCTTTTTAGTGCACAAAATTACAAATAAAGATGGAATAATCCAATAATCATTGAAATTTTTATTATCTTTGTCACGATGAAAGACTATGTTGGCAACATGAGCGCAGAACAGGCACGAGCGTTTAAAGACGACGTGCTGAACATCGTCAGCCAAATCCCACGCGGACGAGTGACAACCTATGGTCACATTGCAGCCTTATGTGGCTGGCCCGATCATGCCCGTATGGTAGGACGCACGTTGCATTATACACCTGGCGCCGAAAAGGTTCCTTGTCATCGGGTCGTCAATGCAGTTGGAAGAACTGCTCCAGGCTGGGGCGCACAACGTGAGATGCTGTTGGCAGAAGGAGTCAATTTCAAGGCTAACGGGCGTGTCGATATGGCGCAACATCTTTGGGAACCTAAGATAGATTTATAGCGGAGAGTTGAAAGTTGAGACTCGAGAGTTGTGATTAGTCTTGAACTTTTGAACACTTGTTTCGCATGAGTGAGATTTTTTTTGTATCTTTGCAAACGTCACGTAAAGGAGAAAGAATTATGTCAGCACAAACGGGTAAAATCAACTTAGCCATTTTCGTATCGGGGAGCGGTTCCAACTGCGAACAGATCATCCGCCATTTCCAAGGGTCCGACCGCGTGTCTGCAGCCCTTGTGGTGAGCAATCGTGCTGATGCTTATGCTTTGGTACGGGCAAAAAAACTGAACGTTCCCACTGAGGTAATCCCAAAATCCGAACTAAGCAACTCGGCATCAGTGCTTTCCCTGCTGAAACAATACGACATTGACTTCATTGTGCTTGCAGGCTTTCTTCCGTTAGTTCCTGACTATTTGCTGGAAGCATTTCCCCATCGCATCGTCAATCTTCACCCAGCCTTACTCCCGAAGTTTGGAGGCAAAGGCATGTGGGGACATCATGTGCATGAAGCCGTGAAGGCTGCGGGAGAGACTGAGACGGGAATGACTGTTCACTATGTAACTCCTGTTTGCGACGAAGGTGAGATTATTGCTCAATATCGTGTAGCCCTATCGCCTGAAGACAGCGCAGACGACATTGCCGAGAAGGAACACCAACTCGAACTCAAGTATTTCCCATTGGTCGTAGAGCAAGTTTTGAATGAACTCTTTCCACAATAAGAAATAACTTCCAACTAAATCGAAATTATTTCCTATATAAAGGTCATAATAAAAATGGAAAAGCATTGCTCCTATTTATAAGAGCAATGCTTTTATTTTGAATGAATATCGATTCTATTTTTAGGGGAAAAACTCAAAGGAAAGCGTTTAGTTCTTTTTCGAAGTGACCTTTCCACTCTTTGAGATTGTCAGTGTGGCGTTCTGCAACTGATTTCTTTCGTGGTTGAAGAGTATATTAGGATTGTAGCGGCGATTGCAGAAGAAAATCTCGAAGTGAACATGTTCTGTTGTGGCACGTCCCGTACGACCTGCAAGTCCGATGATCTGCCCTGCCTTCACTTTCTGCCCAGCCTTTACAAAGTTCTTTGACTGATGGGCATACAGTGTAACAAGACCATTTCCATGCTGAATCTTAATACAGTTGCCATAGGCACCATTTGGACCTGACTGAATAACTTCTCCGTCAAATGCTGCACGAACATTATCGTTGGCCTTTGTCTTGATGTCAACTCCCGAGTGAATATGGGTTCCACGATTCTGACCATAAGGACTGATGACATGGGCCCCAGGAAGGGGATAACTCCACTGCGACTTCTTCATGTCCGCAAGATTCCACTTGATGGTCGACGACTTGGCAAAGGGGTCGGCCTTGAAATCAGTCATATTGTCGCGAACGCGATGAGTCTTCACTTCGATGCGCTTACCTGTCTTACGGAAGGTAAGAGTCTGCGGATGAAGTTTATGACCATGAACTTCAATGATGATAGCAGGATTGATGCGACGACCACTTACCATAATGGCAAAGTTACAGAACGTACGCAATCCCTCACCACCAACAATGGCTATAGTCTGACCTGCTTTCACGCGGTCGCCAACCTTTACGAGGTTTTGGGCATTGTAGCCATAAACAGTCTCGAGACCATTATCGTGTCGAATCACAATCACATTTCCAAAAGGTGGGTTATTCTTCGATAATCTGACTACACCTCCAAACATTGCCTTCACGGCATCGCCTTTCGTTGTGGTGATTTCCAATTCCGAATTATTGTTGACCAACTCAGCCTTACCAACAGGCAACGGGAAGGAATAAGAGCCTTTCGCCACATCGGTGAAGTCAATCTCGAAAGCATCACTGCGGTCGAACAAACCCGGTGTTGGTACACTAATAGATTGCTGTTCAGCAGGCGTAAACTCCTGAATGCTCTGAGCACAAACGGGAATAGAGACCACCAACAGAAGATGGAGGAAAACTAATTGAATTTTAAGGGAAAGAGAATGTTTCAAACTTTAATTATAAGGGTTCAACTTTTTTCTTTACACATAGGTTACGAAGGGTCGTCTTCGTACTCATAATCGTCAAGGTCTTCGACATCTTCGATATCTTCATCGTCGAGGAAGACAATCTCCTCGTCTTCACCCTCCAGTTGCATTTCGCGCGAGAGATGAGACAAGTCCTTATCACGATGGATAAGCGTATCGGTTGAAGTGATGACCTCCAACTTGTTAGACTCCGAATTGAGTTCGCGCCAGAGGACATCCTTCAGTTCTTCCAGTCCAAAGCCCGTGACTGCAGAGATGAACACAACAGGCAGATCTTCGGGAAGTGTTGGACGGAGCATATCAATGAGTTCTTGATCAAGAAGGTCGCACTTCGTAACGGCCAGCACACGATGCTTCTGCAGCATCTCAGGATTGAACTGTCGCAGTTCGTTGAGGAGGATTTCGTATTCATGTGCAATATCATCGGTATCGCCTGGCACCATGAAGAGCAACAAAGAATTACGCTCAATGTGGCGAAGGAAGCGCAGTCCGAGACCACGACCTTCTGAAGCGCCCTCAATGATTCCTGGAATATCGGCCATAACAAATGACTTGTTATCGCGATAACCCACGATTCCGAGTGATGGTTCCATTGTCGTGAACGGATAGTTGGCAATCTTTGGACGGGCATTCGACAAAGCACTCACCAATGTAGACTTTCCTGCATTCGGGAAACCAACAAGCCCCACGTCGGCCAACAACTTCAACTCAAGGATGATGGTCATCTCCTGCATCGGTTCACCAGGCTGTGCGAAGCGCGGAGCCTGATTGGTGGCTGTTCGGAACTGGAAGTTTCCCAATCCACCACGTCCACCTTTCAGCAGGACAACTTCCTGACCATCGTAGTTCACATCGCAAACGAACTTTCCCGTCTCAGCATTGTAGACAACCGTTCCTGGTGGCACGTCGATATATACATCCTTGCCGTCGGTTCCGTGACACTTGTCCTTACCACCATTGCCTCCGTGCTCAGCGAAGATATGACGCTGATAACGCAGATGAAGCAACGTCCAGAAGTTGTGATTGCCGCGCAGGATGATGCTTCCACCACGACCGCCGTCACCTCCATCGGGACCGCCGTTGTAGTTGTATTTCAGATGCTTCAGATGCATTGATCCACGTCCTCCCTTACCCGAGCGACACAGGATCTTCACATAGTCAACGAAATTCGATTCTGCCATTTTCTTTTCAATTTGGCTGCAAAGGTACGAAAAAAAAATGAGAATCTCGCCAATGTAGCAAGATTCTCACTTCTCACCCCTTCAAAAGGGAGATACGGAGCATCTATTTCTCTTCCAATTTCTCGATAACCTCGCAGATATCTCCAAAGATACGCTCGAGTTCGCCAAGACCATTGATATGGTTATGAATACCTTCATTCTTATACCACTCAATCAGTGGAGAAGTCTGATTATGATAGACACCGAGACGCTTCTTGATGGTCTCCTCATTGTCGTCGGAGCGTCCGCTCATCTGTCCGCGCAGCAGAAGACGCTTCATCAACTCTTCCTCAGGAACGTCGAGTTCAATCATGGCAGCAACCTCATGTCCACGCTCAGCAAGCATCTTTTTCAGAGCCTCAGCCTGCGGAATTGTACGAGGAAATCCGTCGAAGATGACACCCTTATGCTCCTTGCCGAACTTGTCGTAAACGGAAGCCAGCATATCAACAATGAGTTGGTCGGGAACGAGTTGTCCCTGATCAATGAACTGCTTGGCAGTTATGCCGAGTTCTGTTCCATTCTTGATTTCGCTACGCAGCACGTCACCCGTAGAGATGTGCTCAAAGCCATACTTCTCAATCATTTTGTCGCTCTGCGTTCCCTTACCAGAACCAGGCGCACCGAAAATTACAATGTTCTTCATATTTTGACTGTTATTATGATGTTACAGTTTTTCGACAATGCAAGTATCCATTGTCCATTCCTATTTTAAGTTAGTATCTTTCTATACCTATTTTCCTATTCCACTATCGTGTAAATATCGCGGAGATTGCGTCCCTGCTGATCGTAATCGAGACCATAGCCTACGATAAAATCATTGGGAATCTCAAGAGCTGCGTATTCAATGTTGAGGGGAACCTCCAGTTTGTCTGGCTTGAGCAACAGCGTACAGATATGAATAGAGGCGGGATTGCGGGTGCCCAGCGTCTCAATCATTCGTTGCATAGTACGACCTGTATCCACGATATCTTCGACGATGACAACGTGACGACCAGAAAGATCGTCATTGATGCCGATGACCTCAGTTATCTTTCCTGTCGAGGTAGTTCCAGCATAGGAAGCCAACTTCACAAAAGAGATTTCACTGGGTATCGTGATTTCACGCATCAGGTCGGCAGCAAAGATGAACGAGCCATTCAGAACCGCCAGAAAAAGCGGATTCTTATCAGCCATATCTCGATTGATACGCTCAGCCACAGCCTTCACACGTTGCTGTATTTCTGCCTCAGGAATCGACGGACGGAACGTCTTATCCAATATTTTTACTGTTTTACCCATTGACATTATTAATTTTACGCCATTACTATTGAGATTGCAAAGTTACGAAAAATTACCGAAACTCGGGCACATTGTAGCCACTAATTTCAACATGTGGCTGCTGACCACGAGCATCTCTCGGATTCCACTCCACATTGATTGTGCGCTGTTCGCCCGGCATCAGGTGGAAATAGTTATCCTCATACATCACAGGCAACACCTGTTCCCCATCATCTGTCACAAGGTTCAGACGAATCAGCAACGCTGGTTCATGCGATGTGTTTTCAAGAGTCAACTGCATTTGATTGCCTCTTTGTTCCTTCTTGGCCTTCAGTTTCACCTGCGGCAAAGCCTTAAGTGCCTGATAGTTACCCGTATCGGTCGAACAGATGTAAGTATTCTCTGAGAAAGGTTTCTGTCCTGCAGCATCGATTGCTTCCATTCGGAGGAAATAAACTCCCTTATAGTCTTTTGGAATCTCGATTGGCAGACAAGAAACCGTCGTGTCGTCATCAGAACTGAAGGGAGCATCATTGTGCCAGAATTCAACTCCATGCATATCATACAGGCGAGCCACAGCGATTCCGTCACGATGTCCTGAAGCCATATTTACGACCTCCACACTATCGGCAAGCGGGTTCCACTGAATATGAAGCGGCTCACATGCTTTCTTCGTACCGAAATAGGCGGCAGTAGGCTCGAAGTAATAGTCGTAAGTCTGCCAAACCATCGAGGGCCAAGTGGGATGACTCATCCAAATGAGCAAACCCTGACGGTCGTGGTTAGTGCTTTCATACATCGCCCGATAGCCATCGTAGTTCAGCCATTGGGCAAGCGTTGTGAACTCACGGGCATCTTTAGGTTCACCAAAAGCACGGGCAATGAGTTGATTGAACGAAGCACCTCGCTGAGCACCCTGCTGCGTGAAGTCGTGCTGACCCCAATATTCACTCTGAGGCCAGAAATGCTCAGGTCGGAACGTACGCGAGAAACCTTCGAAGGTCATGATATTCGGCATTCCTCGCTCAGTATGGAGTTTGCCCGACTGCCGCTGATAATACTCCTTGGCGGGAATAGCCCAATACGGACCATGACCGCTCACGCCATCATCGGCCGACGAAGAAATGTAGACCTGAGGAGTGAGTTCGGCAACGAGTTTTCGCAAATTGTCGTCGAGCTCTTTTGGCGGATAGCCCTCGTTGCGGCCACAATAGAGCATGATGCTCGGATGCTGACGAACTTTCAACACCATATCGCGGGCATTCTTCATGAAGAGTTCGTTGTCGTAAGGATTAGGACCATCGGCAGGATTAGCCAGCCAGAAGTCTTGGAAAATCATCACTCCATAACGGTCGCAAGCCTCATAGAACTCGCGGTCGCCAACTTGTCCCACCCAGTTGCGGATGCAGTTCAGATTCATGTCGCGATGATATTTGACTGCCGCATCGTATTCGCGACCACGATAGCAGAGGTTGTTCTCGGAGAATCCCCAGTTGCCTCCCATCGGCATGAAGCGCACACCATTAACAAAAATCTGCAGGCGCGTCGCAACTTCGTCGTAGGTTACCTCACGAATACCTGCCTTATAGTTAAATGTGGAACCTCCTGCACTGAATCCAGCATCATAGAGATAAGCCTCACCATAGCCGTTGGGCCACCATAGATGCATCTTCTGGACCTTCAGTTGTGGGAAATCGGCAGGCGAGAAACTAATCTCCTCTGTCGAATGCGCCGCCAATGTGATTTCCTTCTCGAACTTGATATTACCAATCCAGCCACTCAACTTGGTCTTCTGCTGTTGGCCGGTGTTGTTGGCTACGACAACCATCGGAGTCAGCGTAGCAAGCGTGTCAGTTCCATTAATCGTAATCTTGCTCCTCACGATGGGGTCACCGAGTGTAAGACCTGAGGGCGAAGCAGTCAGATAGACATCATCCCAAATGCCAATATCGCGACCACGAATCGTAGAGATCCAGTCCCAACCCACTGTTGCGTGGAATGTTGGATTGTCGGCTCCGAGCAAACCTCCATTGTAATCGGTGGTCTGATCGTTTTTCAGTTTTACGGCTCCAGGATGAGCGCACTTCTCAATTTCCACAGCCAACACGTTAACGCCCTCACGCAAATAACGAGTAATGTCGGTCCGACCACGCATAAATGCACCTTCCACTCGGTCCACCTTCTGTCCGTTGAGCCAGACGTCTGCCTTCCAGTTGATTCCGTCAAAATTAAGGAAAACGGTCTGTCCCTTCATCTCTGCAGGCACCTGAAACTCGCGACGATACCAGAAATTGCTGTTGAAGAACGACTCGCTCGTCAGCAACAGGTTGTCGTCGTAGTTAGGATTGGGCAGCGCACCTGCATTCACATACGACATCAGCACCGTAGCAGGCACCGTAGCCACAGTCCACTTAGAGGCATCGAAGCCTTTCGAGGATATCTGAGCACCTCGAGCCGACACCTGAGAAGCACGCTGAAGGCGCCAGTCGCCACCATCAAGCATGAACTTTCCATTCTGCCAACCTGCTGCTTCACTGGGTTGAGCCACAAGTCCACCTCGTCCCATCACCTCGATTTCTGAAAGAATCGAACGCTGTTCCTTGCCTTTCGAAGGAATCATCACACGAACAAAGCGGGCTTTCTTCGACTTCGAGAAGGGTGAGAACTGCTTACCATCAGCCGACACCTGCACCTCAAAACTCTTCGGTTTCTCAATCCAGTGGAGGTTCACTTTGCTTATTTCAGCCTCAGCGCCTAAGTCAACACACGCCCACTCATCACGATTCGACTGAACCATCCAACCGCTCGTGAAGCCCGTCGCAGGCAGAAGGCCCTCCACACGTTTTCCATTCAGCGTGATTGGATTCTCCGTAAAGGTCCAATAGACGGCGCCTTTCATCAACAATTCCACTCGCAAGTAACTGAATGTCTGCGCTTTATCAAACGGCAATTTCATATCGACGCGCCTCGTAGGCAGCATATCGGCATTATCAGCATTCTTATTCGGGTCGGAATGCACCATTCCATAGGATGTTCTGCCCAGCAACTGCTTACTCTCATCAATCGCCACCTGCTGCCAGCGCTTTCCGTCTTGTGAAGCCATCACACGAATACAATAGCCGTCAGTAGCCTGACCTTCGCGATAGGCGACCGTTCCGATGAGATGAATCTGGTCGGCCTTGATGCTCATCCCGTGCCAGGAATACTGCATCCACGTATCGGAACCCATCACTATAGAACGTGTCCAGTCGTTGCCGTCAATCGTGCTTTCACGCTGTCGCTGGGGCAACTGGCCATCAGGCGTAGTCACCTCGAGGTAAACTGGCGCGCCCTTGCTGATGATTCCGTCAGTGAGCAACTGAGCCGTCATATTGAAGTCGAACGATGATGACTGATAGACCATTCTGCCGAGAGCCACATTGCGGAACGCATTGCTACCGACAAGTTGTGGCTCAAAACTTTCCTCTGGTGCTCCGGGATAGATACCGATACCACGAGTAGGTTTCTGGGCTACGGATTGAGGTAAGATGAAGAGGTTGAAAAGGAAAATGGCGGACAACAGCAGTCCCTTCACTTTTCCTGACAGAATTGTGCTCATATCTTTTCTTTTTTTCGTTATTCGATGATGTAATAATGTAGGTTTTTACTCTACAAAAGTAAGAAAAATATCTGAAAACGCAAAAAAATTGAGTAAGATGTCGGCAGATTAGTAATAATTTTGTATTTTTGCAGAATATGAACACATTGTCGTAGGACACGAAGACATTTCCAAGCGTATATGAAGATATTCACAGGCGCTCAGATACATGAGCTCGACACATACACCATAGAACACGAACCAATCAGGCCAATCGACCTGATGGAACGGGCTGCAAAGGCAGTGACGCGCGTCATTGCCGAACGATGGGACACACGCACTCCTATCGTTGTGTTTGCTGGTCCCGGCAACAACGGAGGCGATGCGTTGGCCGTTGCCCGCATGCTTGGTGAACAAGGTTATCAGGTTTCGGTCTACCTCTTCAATATTCACAACAAATTATCCGACGAATGTTCCATCAACAAGAAACGTCTTGGTGATGGGCGTCGTGTGAAGGACTTCATTGAAGTCACCCTCGACTTCGACCCACCGCGCCTCGATGCGCAGACTCTGGTTATTGACGGACTCTTCGGATCGGGTCTGAACAAGCCGCTTTCAGGTGGATTTGCGTCTTTGGTGAAGTACATCAACCAGTCGCAGTGCCGCGTGGTGAGCATTGACTTGCCCTCAGGACTTATGACTGAGGACAACACCTATAACATTCGCACCAACATCATTAAGGCCGACCTCACCCTTACTCTTGGCGGAAAGAAACTTTCGATGCTGCTGGCCGACAATCAGCACTATCTCGGAGAACTTCGCGTGCTCGACATTCGCCTCTCTCAGGAATATATTCAGCGGACTCCAGCCCAGTTTGTCATTGCCGAGGAACAGGAAATCCGACGCCGCTTACTCACCCGAAATGAGTTTGCCCACAAAGGACAAATGGGACACGCACTGATCATTGCAGGCAGTTATGGAATGACGGGAGCCGCCATTCTTGCCACAAAGGCTTGTCTGCGGTCAGGAGCCGGCAAAGTGACAGTTCGCACTCCGAAGCGCAACTACGCTATCATGCAGATAAGTGTGCCAGAGGCTGTGCTGCAGATGGATCACGAGGAGAGTTATTTCTCTGAACCTGTCGACACTCAGCCGTTCGACGCTGTGGGCATTGGCCCGGGCATCGGAACGCAGGAACACACTGCAATCGCTCTCATTGCTCAGATCAGACGGTCGCAATGTCCGATTGTCATTGATGCCGACGCACTGAATATTCTGGCCAATCATCGCGCCTGGATGCAGCAGTTGCCCAAGGGAATCATCATGACTCCCCACCCCGCTGAGTTCGACCGACTTTCAGGCAGCACCAGCAATGGGTGCTACGACCGGTTGTCGAAGGCTCGCGACTTGGCCGAACACCTCGGAGCCTACATCATCCTGAAAGGACACTACTCTGCCATCTGTCTGCCCGACGGCAACGTAATCTTCAACCCTACAGGCAATGCCGGAATGGCTACTGCCGGTTGTGGCGACGTATTGGCAGGGATCATCACGGGATTGCTGGCTCGCGGCTACAATCAGGCAGACGCCTGTGTGCTCGGAGCCTATCTGCACGGACTTGCCGGCGATTTGGCTGAGCGCGAATTAGGACAGGAAAGCCTCATCGCAAGCGACATCATCAAGTACTTGCCCAAGGCATTTATCAAAATAACTGAATGAAAAGAAAACATATAACGATGAATACAACAAAAAACAGAATAGTTCGAATTCTTAGAGTCAATCACACAGCAGCGCGACTTGCTGCTTTGTTGCTCTGTTGCTTTGTTACTCTGGGAATGTGGGCTCAGCCAGTGGAAGGAACGAGTTACTATCTCCCCCAAACAGCGATGAAGTTCACGCTTATGGTCGAGAAATCTGTTTACGAACCGGGCGAGTTGGCAGGCTATGCTCAGCGCTATATGAAGATGAACGACGTGAAGATGGAAGCGACTACAGAACATCGCATCATCGACATCAAGATGAACACCTTTGCGCAACCCGACTCAGCAAAGCACTTCACGCTCATTCTGGACAAACGCACTTCCATCAGCGGCATTGCCCGCACCGATGACGGAATTCTGCTTGCTATCAATGCGGCACCAAAGACCACAACAGAACCTGTTCCCTTCCAACCGGCACGCAAGCCGAAGGCTCTGAACCCACGCGACTTCATGAACGAAGACATTCTCACTGCCGGAAGCACAGCCAAGATGGCCCAACTGATTGCACAGGAAATCTACGACATTCGCGACAGCCGCAATCAACTTCAGCGCGGTCAGGCTGAATTTATGCCGAAAGATGGTCAGCAACTTCGCATCATGATGGACGGACTCGACACTCAGGAACGTGCGCTCCGACAGATGTTTGAGGGCGTTACAACCTGCGATACGACTGAGGTTACGATAGTTTATGTTCCCACGAAGAATGTCGACCGCGAATTGTTCTTCCGTTTCTCGCGCCATTTCGGACTCGTCGACAATGACGATCTCGCGGGCGTACCTTATTATATTACTATCAGCGCTGAAGGTTCAGCCGATAGCGAAGCAGAGAATCAAGGCAAGGAAAAGAAGGGCAAAGACGATATTGGTCTGATGGTGAATATGCCCGTAAAGGTGCTTGCAACGCTTTATCGCGAAAACAAGCAAGTTGACCGCTACGAGTTCAATGCCGGTCAGTTTGGGACAATGGAATCGCTCAGCGGTGCCCTCTTCGGCAAGAAGCAGACGAGCAAGATTGTTCTGAATCCACTGACTGGTGGCATTGAAAGCATCAAGGAGGAAGTGCTGGAATAGATAATCAATTCTGACCGCCTGAATCTTTTGAGCCACTTTGTTAAATGGCAATCGTGAATGCAATCTATTCAAGGCAACAATAGAAGACCGCAATTTTCTGAAACAAGAGAGTTGCGGTCTTTTCGTATTTCTATTCGTCTTATTCGCTAAACGCAAAATGATTCTCTTTGCAAAGTAAAGCAATCCAATTGAAAATATGGAGCAAATCCATCGACTTTAGGAAGCAAACCCATCGACTTTAGGAAGCAAATCCATCGACTATAGGAAGCAATTCAATCGATTTGATGGAGCAATTCGCTTGACATTACGGAACAGTCCACTCGAATATACGGAGCAATCCTCTCGACTATACGGACCAATCCTCTCGACTAAACAGAGCAATGCTTTTGACCATAGAGAGCATATCTTTAGACTATACAGAGCACGTCTTTATATAGGTATAAAGCATTGCTTTCTAAGGTAGAAAGGTATGCTCTGTATGGTCAAAAGGATACCTTTATATATAACGATTCCGAATCACACTTGGGCAGAAGCAAATCCCGATTCCTTCAAACCAAAATTTGAATAAGAGCATTTTTTCTGACTGTTTTTTGCATCAATCTTCCCATTTTCGGCATTAACTTGACCATTTCTTGCAATTTCTTGCCCAAAAATTGAAATAAATCGCAGTTTTTTGAAACGAAAAATCGGGGTAAAAATTGGGAGTGTGACAATTGTGACAATTGGACAATTGATTTTTACGCACCTCAGGAAAATGGGATATTTCTTAACTGTTTGATTATCAATATATTAGTAAAGATACTTCACAAATAATAATATAAATTAATAATAAATTACTATAATTATAGTAGTTTTATTGCTTGTTTTTATCACTTTGTTGCAGTTTTTGGCTCCGTTGTTGCACTTTTGGTAGTTCATCAAGCAAAAAAATGAGCGATAGTTGAGAGATGAAAATTGAGAATTTTGATTACTTGAGGTTTCTGGCAACTCAGTTTTTCTCCGAAGTGTGTAAAAAACGCACTGTCATTTGTCACAATTGTCACACGCCCTGTACTCCCCTGAAAAAGGTTGAATGGAATTTACCTTAACCCTACTTTGGATTGAATGTTTGTTTGGTACCTTCATTCTTAACCCTGACAGAAGTTGAATCATTCTCTCTAACCCTCATTTTGTTGAATAGGTCTGTAGGAAACCGTTCAACCATATTCAGGGTTTGCTGTACGAAGGCACTTGCCATAAGTTGAAGGTTTGTTTTTCCTGAATTAGTTGACACAAAAAATCCCCGCACCAATCGATGCAGGGATTCATTTTCTCAACTATGCAGACGACTCAAAGGCCATACTGCAAATTGTTTGATTAGCACTGAGCGAGTTTACCGTCAGAACCGAGCACATCAACAATCTTGTGGATGTACATCTTCTTCATGTTCTCACGAGCGGGCTTCAGATACTGACGAGGATCGAAGTGGTCGGGATGCTCAGCCAGATACTTGCGAACGGCTGCAGTCATAGCCAGACGGCTGTCAGAGTCGATGTTGATCTTGCAAACAGCGCTCTTCGAAGCCTTGCGGAGTTGCTCTTCGGGAATACCTACTGCGTCGGGCAGATTGCCACCATACTTATTGATGGTGTCAACTTCTTCCTGAGGAACAGAACTTGAACCGTGAAGCACGATGGGGAATCCAGGAAGTTTCTTCTCGATCTCTGCGAGCACGTCGAATGCCAATGGAGGAGGAACCAACTTGCCAGTCTTCGGGTCGCGTGTGCACTGCTCTGGCTTGAACTTGTAAGCACCGTGAGAAGTACCGATAGAAATAGCCAGAGAGTCGCAACCTGTACGAGTAGAGAAGTCAATCACTTCCTCGGGCTTTGTGTAGTGGCTTTCCTCAGCAACTACCTCGTCCTCAACACCAGCGAGAACACCGAGTTCGCACTCTACGGTTACATCGAACTTGTGAGCATATTCTACAACCTGACGAGAGATTCTGATGTTCTCCTCGTAGGGCAGAGAACTACCATCGTACATCACTGAAGAGAAGCCCATATCGATGCAGTCCTTGCAGAGTTCGAAACTGTCACCGTGGTCGAGGTGCAGCACGATTTCGGGATGCTCGCAACCGAGTTCCTTTGCATAAGCCACAGCGCCCTCAGCCATATAGCGAAGGATAGTAGCGTTAGCATAGTTGCGTGCGCCCTTTGATACCTGCATGATGACAGGTGACTTTGTCTCTACTGCAGCCTGAACGATAGCCTGCATCTGCTCCATTGTGTTGAAGTTGAATGCGGGGATAGCATAACCACCTGCAACGGCTCTCTTGAACATCTCACGAGTGTTCACCAAACCAAGATCTTTGTAATTTACCATTTGTTTTACTAATTTAGAATATTAAAATATAATTTATAAGTTTCAATTTTTGTCAGAACTGTACTTATTCGAATGCAAAGATACAAAAAAGTTTCAAGTTTCAGGGGTATGAGCACAAAGTTTTTTTTGCTGAATCAATCCGAACTTGCATTTTTATATTTTTTTCAACTTTCAATCTTTCAAACTGCTAAGTCGGCATACCAATTTCGCGTACTGCTGCTCAAATTGTTCTCTTCAGATTTTACTCGCCTACAACCATTTTCACCGAACTTACATCACGGCTGTTAGGGCCAGTCATGATGAGAAATTCACCGGGTTCGAAGACCAACTGACCTTCAGCATTATAGTAACTGAGTTGCTCGCGGGTTATGGAGAACTCAATGGTCTGCGACTCACCTGCTTTCAGATGAATACGGCGAAATCCCTTCAGTTCTTTCACTGGGCGCGAAATAGATGCTTCAAGGTCGCGAATATAAAGTTGCACAATCTCGTCAGCATCGCGCTTTCCGGTATTGCTGACCGTAACGGAAGCAGTCGGAAGCCCATCTTCAGATGTCTTCACAACCACATCGGAATACTTGAATGTGGTGTAACTCAGACCATAGCCAAAAGGATAGAGGGGATCGTTTCGCACATCAAGATAGTTGCTCGCAAATTTGTTGTAGTGATCAATGCCTTCGGGCACTGGACGTCCCGTGGGCAAATGGTTGTAATAAAGCGGTATCTGACCCTCAATCTGCGGGAAGGTGAAGGTGAGTTTGCCTGAAGGAACAACGTCGCCAAAGAGAACATCGCAAATAGCATCACCTGTTTCAGAACCTGCAAACCAAACATTGAGAATCGCATCAATATTCTTCTGTTCCCAGGTTAGAACAGTCGGACGGCCCGAGAAATGGAGCAGAACAATGGGCTTTCCCAATTGAGTGAGTTCCTCCAGAAGTTCACGCTGCACATCTGGCATTTCCAGAGAAGCGCGACTCGACGATTCGCCCGAAAAATCAGCACATTCGCCCATTGCACACACAATTACATCGGCCTCGCGAGCCACTCGCAATGCTTCAGCCTTGGCCTGAGCATCATCGACTCGAGGTATGGGCTTGCCAAACTCCGCTGCCTTCTGTAAGGCCTCGTCACGAGTGACATTACAACCTTGTGCATAAAGCAACTGTGCGGTCCTACCGTCTTTTGACGAGTTTGCAAGGCGCTTCTCCATAACTTCGCGAAGTGTCATAAAACGCTCTGCAACGTGTGCAACACTCCAAGTGCCAACAATATTCTCGCGATTGTCAGCCATTGGACCAATCAGAGCAATCTTACCTTCAGGGGCAAGGGGCAGCAAGTCTTCAGTTTCTCCATTCTTGAGAAGGACAAAAGTCTCTGCGGCTATTCGGCGGGCTGCAGCACGATTTTCATCGGTAAAGATGTCATTGGCCCGACGTTTCGGATCAAGATAACGATAGGGGTCCTGAAAGAGACCGAGTTTATATTTCGCTTCCAAAACACGGCGGCAAGCCTGATTGATATCGGCCATACTCACTGAACCATCAGACAAACTTTCAGAAAGTGTTTTAAGAAATCCCTGGGCACACATGTCCATATCTGTGCCAGCCTTCAGTGAACTGACGGAATTCTTCTTCAGATTGCCGAAGCCATGAGAAGTCATCTCTCCTATTGAACCATAATCGGTGACGACAAACCCATTCCAGTCCCATTGATTGCGCAACACGTCCGTAAGCAGCCAGTGATTGGCAGTTGCGTGCTGACCGTCAACAAGATTAAAGGACGACATAAAGGAACCTGCTCCAGCCTTTGCTGCTGCACGATAAGGCGGGAAGTACTGATTGTACATTCGCAAGTGGCTCATGTCCACGGTGTTATAGTCGCGTCCTGCCTCAACGGCGCCATAGAGGGCAAAGTGTTTCACACAAGCCATAACCTGATCACGCTGCGAGAGGTCTCCTTGATAGCCGCGAACATAAGCCTGGGCTACAGCACTGCCGAGGAAAGGATCTTCGCCTGCTCCTTCGGCTACTCGGCCCCAACGAGGGTCAACCGAAATGTCGACCATCGGCGAGAAGAACCAGTTGATGCCATCAGCCGATGCTTCCTTTGCGGCAATGCGTGCTACTTGTTCAATGGCATCAATGTCCCACGAACAAGACAAGGCAAGTGGAATAGGAAAGACGGTTTCGTAGCCGTGAATCACATCCATACCGACAATTAGCGGAATGCCAAGACGTGACTTCTTCACAGCGATGTCTTGCAGTGCACGAATCTTGTCGACACCCTTCAGATTGAATACGCCACCGAGTTTGCTTTCGGCTATCAGACCTCCAACCTCGGTGTCTTGAGCCGAACCGGTATTGATTTCACCAGCAACCTGAAGGTTCAACTGGCCAATCTTTTCCTCGAGAGTCATACGACTCATCAGGTCGTCAACGAACTCTTTCATAGGTTTGATAGGCTCAACCTTTTGCTTCTTCGACTTCTTCTGTGCCGGAACTACTAACGAAAATAGCAGTGCCAAGGCTACAACAAATAACTTTTTCATGATAAATGCTTGATGCTTAGTAATTTGAATTTGCCAGTAAGTATGGGAGATGATATGCAGACTGAAAAGAGAAACGTCAAGAGTCTTTTTAATGAGAATCACACCTTCGACGTGAGACCATCCGACGCAGTAAAATTACACAACTTCACTTCCTGCACAATCTCCTATATTTGTAACGCTCACTAAGAATATAATATTGTCTTCCTTTGTAAGTTTTTTTGTTAGCCGAAACTTTCCCAAGTTAGAACGATGGGTAACTCAGCCCATTACCAACTGAGAGAAAGTAGATAAAAAGTGCTGACAGCGAAATAATCATTTGACTGTCAGCACTTTACAAAATATGCTAATAAGCAAAAAAGTGGACTTTTAGGAATGCTATTATTTGCCTTTATTCATCAATCCGAAGCCATATAGGGCTACTGTGATATAGCCTAACAGGGGAATAATGAACGGAACAACCAAGTTGGTCGCATCAGCCACAATACCCATCAGCAGGAATCCACAACCACCCACGGGAGTCATCATCAAAACTGAAGATGCACTCTTAGTGAGTGAACCCAGTCCGCGAACTGCAAGTGAGAAGATGGTTGGGAACATGATAGCCTCGAAAGCATAGTTGGCAACAAGTGCATAGAGCGAAATCTTTCCGAGATCCATCAGCACGAGCATGATACAAACCACTGTGCCACAACCACAGATGAAAAGCATGCGCTCGGCCGGTATCTTCGTCATGATCCACGAGCCAAGGAAACGGCCCACCATAAAGAATGCCAAAGCACCCGTGAGCACAACCGATGCTATTCTGTCGGTCATCCAGCCTTGTCCAGTAACAAAATTAATGAAATAACTATTGATGGAGATTTCTGCAACTTCATACGCAAGAAGTGCAATAAGTCCGTAGACGAAATACTTGTGCTTCCAAATCTTCAGCAACGGTTCACGCCCATATTTAGCCTTCTCAGCCAATCCATCATCGTGTTTGATTTCGGGCAGTTTTACGCGTGAGAACACAGCAGCAATTGCCAACACTAAGGCACCAAGAACAGCATAGGGAATGGCGACATTGCCTCCTTCACTACTAAATAGGAACTGACCTACGGCAAACGTAGCAAACAGCGAACCTAAGCCATTGAAAGACTGTGAAAAGTTCAGACGACTCGTGGCCGTTTCCTTTGGGCCTAACTCAGTTACATAAGGGTTGGCAGCAGTCTCCAAAAAGGTCAGACCACAACCAATGATGAATAAGGCTCCAAGAAATGCGTAGAACGTGCCAGCCTCAGCACCTGGAATGAACAACAATGCGCCAATGCCGAACAGCAGCAGGCCAAAGACCACGCCTCGACGATAACCGAAACGATTGATAAACAATCCAGCGGGAATTGCCAAAAGGAAATAACCCAGATAGGTCGTTACCTGAATAAGTGAAGACTGTGTGATTGAAATATGGAGTTCATTCTGGAAATGTTTGTTCAACACATCAAGAATGGCACGGGAAAATCCCCATAGAAAAAACAATGTGGTGACCAGCACGAAAGGCACCACATATTCTTTTGTTGTAAGTTTAGATTTCATTATTCAATTTAGTTCAAAAAATGAGAGTTGAAAGTTGAGATTCTTGTAAGATATTCTTCATGCAGATACTATCTGCAGCATAGAAGCATACCTTTGACAGAAAGGAACAAGAATCAGCGTTCACGACTTTCAACTTCCAACTCTCAACTAAAATTAATCCTCAGCAGGCTGAATGCACTTCCAGATGAGGGCAGCAAGAGCACCACCCACCAGCGGACCAACAATGAATACCCAGAGGTCGGCAAGAGCCTGACCACCCTCGAAGAGAGCCGGTCCAATCGAACGGGCGGGGTTCACGCTTGTTCCTGTGAAGTGAATACCAACGAGGTGGATCAGAATCAGGGTCAGACCAATAGCAAGACCAGCAAAGTTGTTGGTAGCGCCATTTGTCTTCGATGTTGCGCCAAGTACTACAAGCACAAACAGGCAGGTGAGCACAATCTCAACAATCAGACCATTCGTTGCACCATAAGTGCAGGCATTTGCTCCAGTAGCAGTAGTAATAACAAGGTCAGGATCCGTTGCTACGATTCCAGCCAATACTGCAGCGGCAATAATAGCACCGATAACCTGGAACAGCATGTACATGCCGCAATCCTTTGCTGAAATACCACCATTCAGGTAAACACCCAATGTAATAGCGGGGTTGATGTGGCAACCCGAAATACCACCAATCGTGTAAGCCATAGCCACAACTGAGAGACCAAAGGCAATAGCGGTTCCAACAATCGCTGCTGTGTTTTCAGCACCACAACCAAGGGCAACGGCTGCGCCGCAACCCAAGAACGTAAGCACGAATGTGCCAACCATTTCTGCTAAATACTTTTTCATAAGCGTTTTAGTTTTAAATTTGGTGAATAAAAAGATTCCACCGCAAAAATAAACATTTTTTTGGAAACAAGCAAATAATACAAAATTTTTTTACGTGATAGGCGACTCTCTTACACTGAAAAGAAACTACATACTCAACCCGAATCCTTTGCGTATTTGCCTCTGCACTCATCACTTTCAGCCATTGAACTACACTTAAGCGACAAATTTGATGTCATAATTCCATGTAAATATTTCACATCATTATAACTAAATCTATCCAGATTCTCTTACTACAAAGAAAACAATTATGAAAAAAGCAGATTATGTAAATGGAACTGAGCAAAAAAAGAAAAAGTGAAACCTATAAAGAATAAGTAAATACTTTAACTTTCACACCCATAAATGGTGCAAAAAGTGTTAAATAAATGGCAAAAAAAATGGGCGCCGCTGCGCCCTACCTTGTTAACCTTAAATCTAATACTATGAAAAACACACTGCAAAGATACCACTATTCCCAATACCCTGCAAATATTTAAATGAAAAAATACTCGATTTTAGAGTTTATTTACATTACTCGTGCCAAATTAACACAAATTAAAGAATACTGTAATTTTTCGATTGGTTTCACTTACAAATTGTTGCCTTTTTGTAAAGATAAATAATAATTTAACATCAATCGCTATAGTAGGAACACAAAAAAAAGGGGCTCCGCTGAGTCCCAATCTACTTAACCTTAAATCTAATACCATGAAAAACACGATACAAAGGTATGAATTTTCTCTTGTATCGTGCTTTTCGCCCTCAGATTTTTCCAGAAAGACATTAATTTCTTGACTTATGTCAATCCTTTGGCTTGCAAATGATTACAGCATGTTGTTTTTTCCCATCCATCATAATACGAAGTGAATGAGGGAAGCGAACATGGCGGATATAGTCGGTTTCAAACACCGCAGGCAGGGCGTCAAGAATGTCGCGACGAAGGAATGAAGACTTCTTCTCTGAAGCACCAACATCCGCTGCACCACCTTTCGTTTCCTCTACTGTGAAATAACCAACACCGAAAGAAGTGAGGTTCTGGAAGAAATGGGTTCCCTGCGAAGGGTCAACGCGATAATTCTGCAACTCCACCTCAACTATTACGCGTGCTCCAGAAATATGGGGCCATTTCACGGGAATACCCAGCCAATAGTCACTTGATCCCCAACGACCTGGGCCAGCAAGCACATAACCGCACTTGCTTTCCAGAAACTTTCGGTTGATTTCTTCTATCTCGAGTGCAATCGTAGGATTATTTGCTGCCGTGAAATTCTCATCCGTCTTGACATAAACCACATCGGTCACATCCTCTACGATACCATGACCGAGAGAATTGTGGGAGCGCAACAGACAATCATCGTCGGAGATAGCCGTAAGGTCTTCCTCTATCACCTGCATAGAATCCACAATGGGTCTAATCTGAAGAAGATAGAATGCGGTCTCGCTGTCTTCCTGCTGTCCCGTCGACTGATTGATTCCATTGGCATCACTTCCCAGATTACATGCGAACTCTATTTCTACGGGACGTTTCATGGCGTCAGCGCCATACTTCATCGACATCTGGAGCATTTCAGGCAAAGGCATCACCCCATGCTGCAAAACGCCGCTGAACGAAATGACCTTACGGCCACCTTCGTAAATACCGTCTCTGATAATCTGATCTACAGGGTCATAGGTAGACGCAATTCCACGCAAAGCACCATCCTTATCAGCCTCCTTCACACGCAGATTAAGAATGTTGAAGCCATCATCAACCTTGAAATCAACACCCACATGGGTCATGTCAAGCGCATAGAAACGCGTCTGGGTCTCACGTAAGGCTATATCGAGATCGCTCATCTGCAACACCTTTGTCGGATGATGAGGTGAAACGCGAAGCGTCTGACCGCCATCTACGATATATTTTCCTAATCCTAACGCCAACGAAGCCACACCATCTTCTGCTTGCTCGTCACCAATGGGATAATAGTTCAGCGAGCGCAACACACCAGAGAAGGTTGGATAATATCGATCCCCATGCTGCTGACCAACTACTTCCTGCAAGATAACTGCCATCTTCTCTTGGTCAATTACATTGGAAGTTGCAGTCATATAAGCCTTCGAATCGCGATAATAAACAGAAGCATAGACGCTCTTGATACCTGCAGCCAGCATCTGGAGCATCTCATATTTATCGTCGAGCCAAGGTATCATATAGGTGGCATAGACGCCTGCAAATGGCTGATAATGAGCATCTTCTAGCAACGAACTCGAACGAATGGCTATCGGCGAATGAGTAGCCTCAAAGAATGCGAAGAAGTCGGCTATGAGTGTGTCGGGCAACTGAGCGCGAAGGAAATGGTGCAGGATTTCCTCATCGGGCGCATCACTCAATGCTATCGGATAGAGATTGTTGTGTTCCATGAACTGATCGAAGACATCAGTGCAAAGTACAACTGTCTTCGGAATCTGCACCCTAACGTTAGGATACTGACGGAACTGAGGATGTCGCTTAATGACGCTATCAAGGAAGGCAAGTCCCCTACCCTTTCCACCGAGCGAACCATCGCCGATGCGAGCAAAATGGGCATAACGATCGAAACGGCCTCTATCGAACACTGCAACCACACCTTGGTTCTTCATCCGACGATATTGCACGATGGCGTCGAAAATAATCTGGCGATGAGCATCTACATCTTGCAACTTGTGCCAAGTTACCGTCTTCAAGAACTGAGACACAGGGAAAATGGCACGTGCCGTCAGCCAACGACTCATATGGTTTCGGGAGATATGATAGAGCATTGAATCATTCGGAATCTTAAAGATATTGTCCTGCAATTCCTTCAGATTGCTCACTCGTGCAATCTCCTGTCTCGTTTTCGGGTCACGGAAGATGAAATCGCCGAAGCCCATGTGTTCCTCCAGAATATGACGCAGGTCGAGGCTCATCTTCTTCGAATTCTTATCGACGAAATGGAAACCTTCTGACTCTGCCTTTTCGCGATTGCTACTCTCCGAACTCTCTATAATAAGAGGTACGTATTCGTCCTCGTTTCGAATGGCCCGCAACAATTTCAAACCTGCCTCCGGGTCTTTCTCAATGCCCGAAAGGCCTTCACCCGAACGCGATAAACTCGAAGCCGCGCGCATCGGGAATCTAACATCACTGATTACACCAAGTACATTATCATGGAATTGTTGATAGACATCCCAAGCCTCCTCGTAACTTCTCGTCAGCACTACCTTGGGTCGACCTCTCATTCGCATAGTTGCCGCATGTCGGTTCAGGGCCTCTGTTGAGAAACGCTGACTCTGCTGCAACAAATAATTATAAAGGTGTGGAAGAATCGAACTATAGAATCTCACGGAATCCTCAACGAGCAGAATGAGTTGAACACCGGCCTCCTGAATATCGTGCTCCAGATTCATCCGGTCCTCTATCAGTTTGATAATCGAGAGAATCAGGTTCGTATTGCCTAACCAGCAGAACACGTAGTCGAAGATCGACAAGTCCTCATCCTGCATTCGGCGCGTAATACCGTGAGAAAACGGTGTGAGTACAACGCAGCGCACATCAGGCTGTTCGGCCTTAATCTGACGAGCCACCGAGAACGCATCGTTATCGGCATTACCCGGCATTGTGATGACAAGGTCGATGTTAGTTGTCGACATCACGTCACGTGCCTCATCGATGGTCGAAACCTGGGTAAACGTCGGCGGATAACGCAGACCCAGTTCCATGTATTCATTATAGATTTTCTCCTCAACGCGGCCATCGTCCTCCAGCATGAAGGCATCATAAGGGTTAGCAACGATGAGGACATTATAGATACGACGCATCATCAAATTGACGAACGTCACATCCTTGAGCAGGAATTTACTCCACTGCTGCGGTATTGAATTCGACTCCATGCAGCAAAGTTCGCAATTTTTCCGCACTTATGCAAGAGTTTCGCTATTTTTCTTTAAATATCGCGCTTCGCCACCCGATTGCGACCTCTTGCTTACAAGTTGAAAGCACTGCTTCTTCTTTTCATACATTTTGCCATATTTTCCCTATTCAAAAGTGGGGGTTAGACGATGGTCTAATTACGAAATGAAAGTGAAAATATAAAAAATATCCAAATTATATTTGGTTATTCCGAGGAAAAGATTTATATTTGCGGAATCAAACTGACATATTGTAAACAATCTAACCAAAAAACATTTAAAACCAAAAACCAAAAATCACTATGGAAGTTGAGAAAATTATCCAAGACCTAGAGCGCAAGCATCCAGGTGAGCCTGAATTCATACAGGCTGTTAAGGAAGTATTGGAATCTATCAAGGATGTTTACAACCAACATCCCGAGTTTGAGCGTGCAAAACTCATTGAGCGCCTTGTAGAGCCTGAGCGCATCATTACCTTCCGCGTGCCCTGGGTCGACGACAAGGGCGAGGTTCAGGTAAACATCGGCTACCGCGTGCAGTTCAATTCCGCCATTGGCCCGTACAAAGGCGGTTTGCGCTTCCACCCGTCCGTTAACCTTTCTATCCTGAAATTCCTTGGTTTTGAGCAGACTTTCAAGAACGCCCTCACCACTCTGCCAATGGGCGGTGGAAAGGGAGGTTCCGATTTCGCACCGCGCGGTAAGAGCGATGCTGAGATTATGCGTTTCTGCCAAGCCTTCATGACAGAACTCTATCGCCACATCGGTCCCGACGAGGACGTACCTGCTGGCGACATCGGTGTCGGAGGACGCGAGATTGGCTATCTCTTCGGCATGTATAAGAAACTCACCCACCAGTTCCAGGGCGTGCTCACAGGTAAGGGTCTGGAATTTGGCGGTTCACGCATCCGTCCTGAGGCAACTGGTTATGGCGCAATCTACTTCGTACAGCACATGCTCGCCACACGTGGTCTCGACCTGAAAGGCAAGACTGTTGCCCTCTCTGGATTCGGCAACGTGGCTTGGGGTGCGGCTAAGAAGGCTACTGAACTTGGTGCTAAAGTCATCACCATCAGCGGACCTGACGGCTACATCTACGATCCCGCTGGCCTCGACGCTGAGAAGATTGAGTATATGCTCGAACTCCGTGCAAGCGGCAACGACGTATGCCAGCCTTATGAGGAAGAATTCCCTGGTTCGAAGTTCACTGCTGGACACAAGCCTTGGGAGCAGAAGGCCGACATCTATCTGCCTTGCGCTACTCAGAACGAACTCAACGGTGCTGACGCCGATATGATTCTGGCCAACAATCCCATCTGCGTTGCTGAAGTATCCAACATGGGATGCACAGCAGAGGCTGCAGAGAAGTTTGTTGCCACGAAGACACTCTTCGCTCCTGGTAAGGCTGTCAATGCTGGCGGTGTTGCTACGAGCGGACTTGAAATGACACAAAACTCTATGCGCCTTAGTTGGAGCAATCAGGAAGTTGACGAAAAACTTCACTACATCATGTCGAGCATCCACGAGCAGTGCGTCAAGTACGGCAAGCAGGGTGACTACATCGACTATGTTCGTGGAGCCAATGTCGCTGGCTTCATGAAGGTTGCAAATGCAATGATGGCGCAGGGTATTGTATAAGAAATATGCCCAACATGACATCCTACTTTACGTTGTCATGTATGTCTAACGAAAACGAAAACTATTGAATAAAAGACAAAGAAAATACCAAAGAATGTTACGCATAGTCTTGCTGTGCGTAGCATTCTTTGGTTTTCATTTTGCCCCTCTTTCAGCACAAAAAACACAAAAAGGAAAGGCTACTTTCTATTCAAAACGTGCTACAGGTGCTCGAACCGCCAATGGCGAACGACTTCATCACGACAGTATGACCTGCGCCCATCGCACCTATCCTTTCGGAACAATGCTTCGGGTGAAAAATCCTGCTAATGGGAAAGAAGTTGTTGTACGAGTTACCGACCGAGGACCTTTCATTCGTGGTCGCATTATAGACCTCTCTTGGGGAGCAGCCAAGAAACTCGGCATTATTGCACAAGGTGTGGCAATGGTCGAGATTGAACCTATTGGAAAAAACGATGGCGTTCCCTATCGAATTGAAGAAGACAAACCGAAGATTCCAGACCTTGAGATTACCACTAATGGTTCCCCACTCTATGATGAATGGCAGGAGCGTATCAAGCAGCGCAATTCAACTCCTTCTGAAGAACTGAAATCGAACAAAGTTCACAATCAGCAGCACTCTGAGAAGAGCAAAGCCAAAGAACTGCTTGAGAAAATCAAGAACTGGGAGTTCGATCTTTTCTAAATCACAACGTTTGTTTCATTCACTTAGAGAATCAACATTGCTTCTCCTCATCAGTATGCTCGAAACCTAACGAGAGTCCGACAAAGTCATTTCCTTACTTTTCCCCAAGAATATGGTAGGTCTATGGTAGGTCTATGGTAGGTGTTGGGCAAAGACCTACCATGCCCTCAGTCCTTTATTCATCGGTATTTGCGATGGGTTATGGTAGGTCGGTAGGTCTTATGTCAAATTAACTATCTGCTACTCCTAAATTCCATTCGCCATACTCATACAAAATTTTCACCTACTTGCTTTTAACCATACGGAGCATGCCTTTACATGCTAGAAAGACATCCTCTATACCTATATAAAGATATACTCTGTATGATAGAAAGGCATGCTCTGTAGAGTCCAAAGGATTGCTTTATACGATCAAAAGGCATGCTCTGTATAGACTAAAGGTATGCTTTGTATGGTCTAAAGGTATGTTCTGTATAGTCTAAAAGCATGCTCTGTATAATAGAAAGGTACATTCTATATGGTCAAGAGTATTCCTTCTATGGTGGAATTAGATGGTTTGCTCAATCCAAAGACGTGAAATATTTCTCAATCGTCTCACTTTAAAAACAAAACAAGTGCCGCATTGCCTTGAGAAATCCTCAACAGCAATGCGGCACTTGAAATATGTCGGCTATTTATAATAGCATCTATCTGCGCGTAGGAACATTGAACTCGCACACCTTAGAGATGGCGTTGTTGCCCTGCAGCACCGAAGCACAGATGCGGATTGTTCCATCCTTCAGGCGATTGTCGGCCTTCAACATAGCAGTGTAGCGGACACCCTTACCCGGATCAATACGCTCGATGTGCATATTCGGAGAAATATAGATGTGCTTGTTGCCCGTTGTCTCTACCACTGTCGGCACTACATCCATAACGGGCGTCTTCCCGTGATTGTAGACCTCAAAGATGACCTTGCACACTTCGTTGCGACTAATCACCTTATCCTGATTGTCGTCAACGATACGAGCATTGCGAATCTCAATGGCAGGCAGATACTCCATACCCATAGCCAGAGGCTCCACGCTCGATGAACCAGGCATCACTGTTGTACCAGGCTGAGCACTGTAGGAACCAGTATAGTCAGAACTATTGAAATCATAGAGGCGATCGTCACCACTATTTGTAGCATCAAAGCCGCTATCGTTACTATCGTAATTATTGCTACCATAGTTTCCGTAATTGCCGTAGTTGCCTTGTGCCTGCTGACGAGCCTTACGCTCCTGCACCTGCTGATAACGGTCGTGCACTTCCTGTGCATCCTGACGGTCCTTAGCAGCACCGATAGCGCCACCGAGTACGGCCCCACTGGCCATTCCTACTATGGTACCAATGTCAGAACCACGAGGACCACCGCTAATGCCACCGATAGCCGAACCGAGGATGGTGCCAAACTGGGCGCCAATATATGTTCCGGAGCCCTGATAAGTGCCACAACTGCTTACGAGCAGGGCACTCGCTGCAATGATAACAACTGTTTTCTTCATATTCTTCTTCTTTGATTTATTTGTCAATTATAATGTTAATATATTGGTTTGCGGCAAGCCGCTACGAATCAATTTGTGGCACGAGGCCTATTTTCACGTTGCAAAGATAATTAAAATTATTGACATAGGAAAAAGGCATTTCCCTATTTTCATGTAGGGAAATGCCTAAAAACAAATTATTTATTTGATTGGATTATTACGCAATTCTATTATACTGCTATTCTATATATCACATTCAAACAGTAAATTCACGTAGAAAATAATCCTATTATCGGCACTCAACTCTCCCGAAATGAAGTTTTGAGTAGCAGACAAAATAAGGAAATAAAAAATCCCCGGCCAACATTTGTTAACCAGGGACTTATGATAGGAAATAATTATTATCGTCAGATAAAAGACGAATTCAGCCTTATGCTTCTTCAGCGGGTGCCTCGGCCTTTGCCTCTTCAGCAGGTGCCTCAACAGTGGCTTCAGCAGCCTCTGCCTTCGGGGCAGCCTTACGGCTACGACGTGTGCGCTTAGCAGCCTTCTGCTCCTTAGCCATGTTCTCGTCGAAGTCGACAAGTTCGATGAAAGCAGTGGGAGCAGCATCACCCTGGCGATAACCCAGCTTGATAATGCGGGTGTAGCCACCGGGACGGTCGCCTACCTTCGGAGCAACAACTCCGAACAACTCCTTAAGTGCTTCCTTGTCCTGCAGATAACTGAACACAACGCGACGAGAGTTTGTGCTGTCGTCCTTAGAGCGTGTGATCAGTGGCTCTACATATTTCTTGAGTGCCTTTGCCTTGGCGAGGGTCGTAGTGATTCTTTTGTGCATGATCAGCGAGATGGCCATGTTGGCAAGCATGGCACGGCGGTGGTCAGCAGTACGGCCCAGATGGTTGAATTTCTTTCCGTGTCTCATTGTTT
>JAILFH010000013.1 GCA_024697645.1 Prevotella sp. | reverse complement strand
AGCGTGTAGGTACCATTCTCAACCTCTGTCTCCAGATCTCTGCCAATCTGGCCATCGTATTCGAGCCATTCCTGCCATTCTCGGCCGAGAAACTCCGCAAGATGCTTGGTATGGAAAACTTCAAGTGGGAGGAACTTGGACGTACCGACCTCCTCGCTGTTGGTCATCAACTTGGCGAAAGTGTACTTCTCTTCGAGAAGCTTGAAGACAAGGACATCCAGCCTCAACTCGACCGTCTGGCTCGCATCAAGGAGGAAAACGAAAAGATTGCACGTGCTGAAGCCGAACGCAACTGGCGCCCCGAGCCCATCAAGGAAAATATTCCTTTCGAGGACTTCGAGCGCCTTGACATCCGTACCGCTACTGTGCTTGAAGTGAAGCCTGTCAAGAAGAGTGATAAACTGCTCCAATTCACACTTGACGATGGTACCGGCCAACCTCGCACCATCCTCTCGGGCATCGCTCAACACTACCCCGACCCACAAGTTCTCGTAGGAAAGCAAGTACTCTTTGTTGCTAACTTCGCACCAAAGGTAATGAAACACATTGCATCCAACGGCATGATCCTTTCCGCAGTTAACTTCGATGGCTCCCTCCATGTTGTAACCAACGAAAGCAAGGTCAAGAACGGCTCCAAGGTCTGCTAAAACGGCTATCAACTAAACACGTTTCCGTCTGCAGCCAAGTTTGGCTGCTCCCAAGTGTTCCAGTCGGCAGCCATCAATGGCTGCCAAATAAAAAATAGATACGCATGAAATCCCTCGACAAAGACCTCTTTGTGACCTTCATGAAAATCGGCGGCTTCACCTTGGGTGGTGGAGCCGCCATGATTCCTCTCATGGAACAACAGGTCGTCACACAGCATCAATGGCTTACCCATAGCGAGTTTATGGACGTGATGGCTGTCTCACAAGCCACCCCTGGCGTTTTCGCAGTCAATATGGCATCCCATATCGGATACAAGGTCGGTGGAATACGTTCTGGAATCATCGCCTCACTCGGCGTAGTTTTCCCCTCGCTCATCATCATTCTTCTCATCGCAATCATCTTCTCAAGGTTCCGCGACAATCGTTGGGTCGAAGCTGCATTCATGGGCATTCGTCCCGCTGTCGTTGCCCTCCTTGCAGTGCCGGTGTTCAAGATGGGCAAGACCGCAAGAGTGACATGGAGCAATATTTGGATTCCTATTCTTTCCACAGCCCTCATCATCTATGGAGTAACGCCCGCTCTCATCATCCTTGTGGCCGGCGTCGCAGGGTTCCTTTATGGCCTCACCAGGAAAGATAATCAACAATTGTCAAAATAAACCCTCCCAGCCATGATTTTTATCAAATTATTTCTGGTCTTTTCCTACATCGGACTGTTCAACTTCGGAGGTGGTTATGCCATGCTCTCTTTCATCGAACAGGAAGTGGTTGCTAAACAAGCATGGATCTCCGAAGCAGAGTTTACCGACATTGTTGCTATCAGTCAGATGACACCTGGTCCTATTGGCATCAATTGCGCCACCTATGTTGGATATACCGCAGTTGTCAACGACCCATTCATACAAAGTATTGGTGCTCCACAACTCTTCGGCATCCTCGGTAGCATCCTTGCTACCATATCAGTAGTCTGGCTTCCATTTTTAGTGATGATATGGATTTCTCACATCATCATTAAGCATAAAGATCATAAGGTAACTCGCAGCATCTTTGCCATCCTCCGTCCAGCTATCATCGGTTTGCTGGCAGCTGCTGCCATCAGCCTGATGAACATCGAAAACTTCGGCCATCCCTCAACACAAACCAACCAGTTCATCCTCAGCATCCTCATCTGCTTGATAGTTTTCTGCGGAGTTTTCTGGCGAAAGTGGAACATCATCTACGCCACACTGATCTGCGGTGTTATCGGTATCATCGCCTATGGCTTGATCGGCATCTAGCTTATCGTGTCTCTGTCGCAGCCATCTATGGCTGCCCTCTAATGTTCTCCCGTGTGTTCTCGTCTTCGGCAGTCTCTGGCCGCCTTCTATGTTTTCGTCAACAGCCAAGCTAGGCTATAAAAAGAATCCCGCTGCAATGTTCGCAGCGGGATTCTTTTTTTATAGCATCTCTACATTATCTCTTCTTGTCAGTAGAATAGTAGCTACCGTAACCATAGCCATAACCATAGCCGTAACCATAGCCATAGCGGTTATAACCATACTTGCTGGTGGCAGCTTCCGAACCATTGAGAAGGATATTCAAGCGGTTGAACTTCTGCTCAGCATAAAGCTGCTCAACATTCTTCTTAAGCGCGCGCTGGAAAATACCGCAACGAATCACGAAGAGTGTAAGGTCGGCATACTTGCTGACAAGCGTCGTATCAGCAACCAGGTTGAATGGCGGACAGTCGAAGATGATAATATCGTACTCCTTGCGTGCTTCATCAATCAGGTTCTTCAAGGCATCGCCCTGAAGCAACTCTGTAGGATTAGGAGCAATACGACCAGTGGGCAAGATATCAAAGTTTTCACGATCCTGTACATTCACAACCAACGAACGCCAATTAGCCGTATTTCTATTGAGAACAGATGTAAGACCTTCTTTCGGACGACCTACATATCGGCTGGCTGAACTCTTACGAATATCAAGGTCAATAACCAATGTCTTCTGTCCTGCAATAGCATACGTTGCACCCAGGTTCATACTGATATAAGTTTTACCAGAACCTGGATTCATCGAAGTTACGAGGATTGTCTGTGCTGGATTGGCTGTTTCCTTTCCAGCCACAAACTCCAGATTGGTACGAAGGATACGGAAGGCTTCATTCTCAAGATTACGCGAATCAGGCTTCACTACCAACAAATGACGCTGAGCCATACGCTCTCGTTTATTACCGGTAGCTGGTACACCCTGAGGCAATTCACCGATAAACGGAACCTTCAAGTTGTCAATATCCTTACGACCACGAACGACAGTCGTCATCGTCTCGCGCAAATAGATATAGGCAAGAGGAAGAGCCAGACCAATCAGGAACGCCATCAGCAAAATCATCTTGCTACGAGGGCCTGAAGGAAGTTTGCTTCCCATTGGCGGAGTGATGATACGCGTGTTGTAGGCGGTGAATGCCTGAGAAAGCTCGTTCTCCTCACGTTTCTGAAGCAGATACAGATAAAGCTGCTCCTTAACCTTCTGCTGACGTTCAACAGAAAGCAGGTATTTTTGACGTGTGGGGTTCGATGCCATTTGGGCATTACTCTGAGCCTCAGTTTGACGAGTAGATCTGATTTGTGTATTGAGGGCTGTAATCTGATTGTCAATGCTTCGAATGAGGTTGTTGCGCATCTCAGTCAATTCCTTGTCGAGGTCAAGCACAACGGGGTTGTTCACACTCGAGTTGGCAACAAGGCTATTGCGCTGCAACTGCTTGGCATTGTAAGTGCTAATCAGATTCTCGATCGTGCGATCTTCTACTCCACTGTTGGCCGGCAACAACTGATACTTGTTGGCATCGCTGCTCACATACTCACGCAGATATTTGGCCATGTAAAGCTGGTTGTTAAGCTGAACAGCCTGCTGTGAAGCCTGATTGGCCTGAGCCATGTACATCTGGTTGGCAGCTTTCACGTCAGAGATGAGGTTCTGGGACTGATACTGCGAGATATCGGTATCAACACTACCTAACTCTTTTTCAATCACTGCCAAACGATCATTGATAAACTGCGAAGTGCTCGTAGCTACTTGATTCTTGTCGTTGACCCAGTTTCTGTTATAGCATGCAATCAAAGTATTAAGAACATCGGCAGCCCTGAAACGATTCACATCGACATAGGTCAACGTGATTACAGTAGCCTGTTTGTTGGCAACCTGAGCGCTCAAACCACCTTGAACCGCACCAGCGGCGTTGGATGCGGGGATGTGTACGACATCGATAGTACGATCACCCGTCAACGAGCCATAACCCATGCCATTCATAACAACTAAGCGTCCAACGGGGCTTTGAATAGTGTCCTGAGAAAGTTTACCTTCTACGATAGTCCCTTTGACTTCTTCTTCCAAGTCAATTCCGTCGAAGTCTCCTAACGTAAAACTTCCATCTTCCTTCAGGGCAATGCTAAAAGCAGCATAACCTTCGTTATCAATGTCGCAAAAGACAACCTTTACTGGCAACGACTGACCATAAAGGGTCCTGTCCTTGAAGAAACCAGGCTCGCTATACCGGATATTAAGTTCCATCTCATTAACAACCTCAAGAGAAAGGGCTGGAGACATGATAGCGATAAGCTCATTGTTTACATTACTGTTGCTCTGGAAAAGACCGAGGTCAGCAAAATCTCCCATGGTACCTCCACTGTAGTCACGAGAGTCCGACTTGATCATCACTTCCATGTGCTGTGTATAGGTCTTTTGCGTACGCAGCAACTTAAGAGTTGCTATGCCAAGGCAAAGCAACACACTAAGCACGAACCAAGGCCATCGTCCTATACAAAGGTACCAAAGCTCGGTAAGTGAGAGTTCCGAATCATCATTCTCAACGGGGGCAGTAGCAGGCTGTGTTACAGGCTGCTGAGGGATAGTAGGGGTTTGATTATCCATTTTTTATTTTGTTAAAGTATAGACAAGAGTTGCTACTGTACACAATGTGCTGGTAATAGATAGCCAGAACGTAGGTGTCATGATGGTATTGCCTGTAGCCTGCGACTGACGACGACGCTGCTCATTGGGCGAAACGTAGATTACATCATTCTGCTGCAAGTAATAAACTGGGCTCTGCATCAGGCTCGAACGGGTCATATTTACACGATAGCTCTGTGTAGAACCATCCGGTTCCTCGCGAAGCACCAGAACGTCCTCACGGTTTCCATTGATAGTAAGGTCACGTGCCATACTGATAGCATCAAGAATAGTGATACGATCCTTGCCGATGCTGTATTTGCCAGGACTAGTCACCTCTCCCAGCACACTGATGGTCAGGTTCGCATAATCGACAGTGACTACAGGATCCTTGATATAGTCACCACCTACGATCATATCCTTGATCTTTTTCGACAGTTCGTAACGGGTCAAACCAATCACTTCAAGTGCACCAAACACAGGATAGTCTATCGTACCATCGCTAGCAACAGTGAAAAATGCCGTCTGGCTATTGGTACCAGTGGGAGTGAAACTAGTACCTCCCACATAACGATAAGGAACAGCCAGATTGAAGATGGCACTGAGCTCAGGATTGCGACTCGAGACGACAATCGAAAGCTGATCTCCCGGGCGGATGCGGATCATCGAAAGCTCTGCGCCCTCCAGACGTTGATTATTCTGAACATCCTGCAAATACACAATATTCTCAGGTGCCTTGCATGATGACAGGCCAAGAACGATAGCGACAAAAGCTAGAAATAAGATACTTTTTTTCATCATATATTAATTATCAAATTGCCATATTTCGGCGCAAATTTACTTACAAATTGCGAATTCGCCAAAACTAATCAACTTTTTTTAAATAATAGTCCATAAAATTCACAACGACCCTCAATTTTAGTCAAATGAAAGTGTCATTTATTCAACAAAATAATCAATCGAATCATTACACAAGAATGACAAACAGCAACAAACAAACATTTTTTGACCTTCAATTTGAAAAAAACACCATGACCTCTTTTTCATATAAAAAAAAATAACTACCTTTGCGCACAACAAATCAATACGTGTCCCTTACAACAGCCATTATTAGCTGACCTATCATTCAATGAAAGCCCTATCCCCTCTGGTTCTTTTCCTGGTTCTATTCCTGGGCGTGAGCATCGTCTCCGGCGACTTTTACAAAGTTCCCGTGACTGTGGCCTTTCTGGTCAGTTCGGTTTATGCCATCGCGCTTAGTCAAGGAAACATAAACGACCGTATCAAACGCTACTCCGAAGGTGCAGGAAGCCCTATTGTTCTCCTGATGGTGTGGATCTACATCCTCGCGGGTGCTTTCGCTGCTTCAGCAAAAGCCATGGGCGCAGTTGATGCTACAGTAAATCTCACGCTCCAGCTCCTGCCAGCCAGCCTTCTCCTTCCGGGCATCTTTCTGGCCGCATGCTTCATCTCATTGGCCATCGGCACCAGTGTAGGTACCATCGTGGCTCTCACTCCTGTGGCCGTAGGCATTGCCCAGGAAAGCGAAATCGCTCTTCCGCTCATGGTGGCCATCGTAGTCGGTGGCGCCTATTTCGGCGACAACCTCTCCTTCATCTCCGATACCACCATTGCTGCCACACAGTCCCAAGGCTGTCGTATGGGCGACAAGTTCCGTGTCAATCTGCGTCTTGTTCTCCCGCTTG
>JAILFH010000111.1 GCA_024697645.1 Prevotella sp. | reverse complement strand
AATCATAGTCATCGTATGTGATGGTGCCGCAATAGTCATTGTTCGGGTCACCCGCCGCATGGGAAATGGTAAACACCTTTGTTTCGTCTGTCGCCCACGCCGTCTGCGCTACGAGCCAGAGGGCGAGGGTGAGGATGAGATGGAATGATAGTTTCATGTGTTTGAGCGTTGCTCGAACATTGCTTTCCCCTTCGGCCAGCGACCGTTGGTTCTCACACTCGGCAAAGCTCATGCGAGCATGGCTCTGCTCTCGTTTAATTGAATGTTTCATACTCCTCATTTTGTTTCTTTTTTAATTGTTCTTGTATTATGGTTACTTTATAATTCTCTCATCAAAGTCTGGTCGGGGGAAGCACTATCGGTATGGGCATAAAGAAAGCGCAGACCCCGTCCCATACTCTCTACCGGGCCTTGCACTGCCCCAATACTACTATGGTTGAAGTCTGCGCCATAAGGCACAGCTTCAATGTAGTATTGGTTTTGCTCATAAAAATCTCGTTCGAGGTGCAAGTTCGGTAGAGAGATTGAGCAACAAAAAAATCTGCATCCCTTTCGAAATGCGTGTGACAAGGACGGTGCAAACCGAGTGCAGAGAGCTTGCTCTTTGCCGAGGTGCAGCCCGTTCTCGCACAAATTTTGTGCAAAGGTACGAACTTTCCATGAAAATTGGTCACGGAAGATGCTTTTTTTAGTCATTTTTACCTATTTAATAATTAAAAGGCGTTGATTTTTGACTGCGAAGTTACAAAATACCATCATAATTCACCCTCGGCGAACCCGAAAAACGGATGCCGAGGGTGAAAGTCTTAAACTAGTTAAAGAGTTTTTCCCTATTTCTTGCTTTCGAACGTGATTGACTTGCGAATCGTGCTCAGATAGTTAGGGGTGTTACATGCACGCGGGGTAAGAGGAACGATGTGTAATTGCACAAAGACGTTAAAAAAGTCCCTGTTAATCAGTAATCCCTTCCAAATCTAAATCGTAAATAACTTCGCCAATTTCTTCTTTCTTAAGAAAGGTAACCATATAGATGGGCAGATAAACGATATTACCGCTCATACTCACATTATCATTACAAAACACTATGGCACGAGGTATTGCATAGTCTGCATTGCCCATCACATTGCTCAAGGCGTTGTGTCGTTGATAGTCCTTGCCAGATTTCACCTCGATGGGTAGGGCTTGCCCGTCCTTCTCGATAATGAAATCCAGTTCACCCTGTTTCTTACTATTAAAATAGTAGAGTTCGAATCCGTGTGCCTGCAATTCCTGAGCCACCATATTCTCAAAAATCGAACCGAAGTTGATGCCCTTCTCATCTTTCTTGCCTTGCAAGCGTCCTTCGGCCGAGCGGATGATACGCAACTGGAAACCTTCGGCATATTGACATGCCAATAGTCCAATGTCGCTTTGGAACAGCTTGAACAGATTTCTGCTGCGCGATAGTTTCAGCGGCACCACAGGCTCTTCCACATTATATGTAGGCAATGCCACACCAGCATTCTTCAGCCATAGGAAGCTGTTCTCATAGCGCGAGAATTTCAGGTTCTCGTTAAGGTCTTTTAGGATAAACCTCTTATTCTTGGCGTTCAGTTCAGATGGTATCAGTTCGAAAATCTCATCAATATAGAGTTTGTGGTTCTTATCATATTTCGTAATGTCACGCTTATAGAGTCTGATAATAGCCTGCTGCTCAGCCATCACATCCTGCAGATTATGCGTGTCGACATATTTCTGCACAGCTGCAGGCATTCCGCCTACTATGAGATAAAGCCTGAACAATTCCATCATTTTCTTGTGTACAAACTCATCTACAGGTTGTTGCTGTTCAAAAGCCTTCTGCATACCATCCGTCACTTGTCTTGACACACCCATTGCCAGTAAGAACTCTTCCAAGTCGAGTGGATACATATCCTTCACGTCCATATAACCCACAGGTTCTGAGCGCAAATCCTTTAGTTCAACGCCAAGCAATGAACCGCTCAGGATGTAACGATAACTACCCTCATCCACTAAAAACTTGATGGCCGTCACCATCTCTGGACACTCTTGCACCTCGTCGAAGAATACGAGCGTCTTACCAGCCACCAAGGGGGTGCTGGTCAGCAACGAGAGTCTTACAAGAATATCCTGGCTGTTCTTAGCCCCCTTCAGTATCTCTGCTGCACCGGGCTGCTCAATAAAGTTTATCTCCACAAAGTTTTCGTAGTGAGCCGTACCATATTGGCGTATAGAGAACGACTTACCCGTCTGTCGGGCTCCCGTCACCAGCAGCGCCTTATTAGTCCGCTTGTAAAACTGCTCTAAATAGCTGTCAATCTTTCGTTTAAGCATACACTTGTCCGTTTTTCCAATGCAAAGATAACTATTTTTGTCCGTTTTTCCAACGCAAACAACCAGCTATTTGTCCGATTTTCTATTTAATTAACAATTGAGGGTGGGACAATCGCACGTGATGGTACCCCAAAAGGATACAAGTGTAAGAGGAACGATGAAGTGCACGCGGGGTCAGGAGCGATTGATGAGGTGTCCTATGACCATTCTCTTTCCTTGTAATGATGAAGCAGGTAAAGTTTTTGCCATAGGAACACCTCATGAGATTCAAAGTCTGTTCTTCTCAGCATTACCAGCACCAGTACCTTTATACTTCGACGGGGTGACATTGAATCTGTAGCGCAGGGAGAGTTGGACGCAACGGGAATCGTTGTCCTCCATTTTCCGAAACATCATCCTATTGCTGTAAAGCATGACATGGTTGATGCCACCATTGAAGAGGTCGTTACCTGTCAGTTTGACATTGAGACAATGTTGGAAGAAGTCTTTGCTGATACTGAGCGAAAGCATTGGGTTGGTACAGTTAACCAAGATATTCGAGCCTGTATTGCCGTGAGTGTGCATATTGAAGTCGGCCTGTAATAGCCAATCGTGAGGCAGTGACACTATGTTGCCCAGTTGTAAGGTTAGCATCGCATGGTTGAAGCTTTTCTTATGACCGTTAAACGTCGTCGTGAACCACGGTTTCATCAACGACGCGTTGTATTGTGGAGTCCATGTTATCCCGTTACCTAATTTGACGTTCTTCTGTGCACCCAAAGTAATAGTAAGCCAGTCGGCATGATCGTAATTCAAGTAAGTCACGAAATTCACTTTTGAGTCATCTTCTAGACCGCCCGCCGTATAGAGAATTGGATCGACACAATGGGAGAAGTTGGTCATCAGATAAATCCACTTCCACATCACCATCGCGTTTAGGTTGTGGTACTTTACGGGCTTCAGATAGGGATTACCTGTCTGCAGATTCAAGCGATTCTCGTAGGTGACATCGCTGCTCAACTGCCAATATGAAGGGCGTGTTGTTCGCTTCGCATAACTGAAAGACAGTTGCAGATTCTTGACTGATGCAGATACAGAAAAAGAAGGAAACAGGTCGTTATATGTACGGCATTGTTCATCATGACGAACACCACTCACAAAGTACTCTGACTCCACATGTTCGTAACGCAGACCTGCCGACAACTGGAAGCGTCCCAGACGTTGGCGTAGTTCCATGAAGGGAGCAATGTTGCTTTCGTGCTGTTCGTTATTGCTGTTGGCTATATAACCTTCGGAATTCTCAAAGTTACTACGCCAGCGAGTATTGGTATATTCCTCACCTATCTCTATCTGTCCTTTCCATAGAGGATGGGTAACGAATAGTTTCTCAGCAAACAGTCTACTGCGTGTCTGGCTCTCTGTATTCACATCGCGGTCTTCGTACTCAGTACTTAGTTCCTGCTGCTGATTAAGACCTTGCTGTCTGCGGAATGTGTAGTCGGCATTGAAGTCGATGCTGAGTTGCCCCACTTTGCCTGTGTAATAAAGATTAGCCTGATGGATGGGGGTGTTCTTGTTGCGTCTGACGCTGCTGTTTTGTAAATGGTCGTATGCCACTCCGTCGGCCAACAGGTCATCATCGTACTCACTGCGGGTCTTTACATAGTCATATGTATTCTGGTAAAAACCACCGAAAGAGTGATTGTCGTTGATTTGGTAGTTGAAACCGAATCGTCCTTCAAGGAAGGGATTGCGAACATGATTCTTCTGCTGATTGTTAATCACCCACAGTGTATCTGCAAAGATGGTCTGTTCGAACTCGCCCTGACTCTTTCTTCTGTTATATGCCCCAAAAAGGTTGGCGAAGAGTTCCAGACCACCCGTGCGATAGGTAAGGTTGATGCGCTCGTTATTGGCATAACCACGTCCACTGCGTGACCACGATGACAATTCCACACCTAATCCTTCGCCTGCCGCCCGTTTGGTGCGGATGATGATGACTGCATTCACCGATGCGTCATAGCGGGCACC
>JAILFH010000078.1 GCA_024697645.1 Prevotella sp. | reverse complement strand
TAAACTAATTGATTATACCTTTGCGCCCTACCGATTATTTGTCTAATTAACACCTCCTTTCTTGACTTTTGTTATGAGTTTATAGCAATTAATTTCGATGTAGAATTCTTGCGGGCTATTCTCCCAGGTTACATCTGGGAGATGGTTTTCAGGTATTGGCCAAATACCCGCTGTTTCGCCTGAGTCATTCTTCATGAAAAAGGATGACGTTCTTTTTGGCTTTTTGTCGTACATGAACAGCCCACCGTCGGCGTCTCTTGCGATCCACACTTTCATAATTTCTCATTTTATTATTTCAAATCTTTCAGGGAAAACCTCTAATGCTCTCAAAAATTGCTCTGCTTCTTCCCTTGTGTAAAATCTGCTCGCGAGGGTGGCTGTAGTGAACATTATTGTACCGCCATGGACTATATTACCGCTAAGCTGCAGAAATGCATTAAGGTAGAATCTCGAGATCAGACCGTTTCTTCTGACAAAATATTTACCTTCTTTGCGAATCAGTTTGCCATTAAGGTTATAATATCGCCAATCCACTTTCTGAACTACTTTGAATTTCTTTCTAAATAGTTTCATTTCTCACCTCCTCTTCTAATGGGATCCATTTTAATTCAGTCTCTTTGCCAAACGCAAAGTCATCACCATCGGCGTCGTCCCAACACTTGTAATACTCGTTCTAGCAAAGGATTTCATAGAAGCCCTGCCTAAAAACAAGACACGCGAGTGATTGGTCTTTACTACATTTCGGCATTTGAGCCGGAGCATGACGCCAAAGCCCTTCAAGTTCTTTACTAGTCATTGTTCACCTCCTTTCATTAGTTCAAACTCGTACACAAACACATATGGATTGCTGTCCCATGTTCCTTTGCCGCAAACCCTGTCAATCAAATCGGCGAAAACCTCACGGACATTTCTACCACCGATAATTTTGGTTCTGCCAAAATTATCATAATACACAAGATTATATTCTGTGTGATAGCCATAGTTGCCTTGGCCGTTGTTAACCGTTGCGATTGACAGCCCTTCTTTCAAGCAATCCTCATGGGAAATGTCTTGCAGCCGCTCAACCTTGATATTGGTGATGCGGATGCGGTGGGGCATGAGGTCAGCACGGACAAACATTTTATTTTCATATCCAGCAGAGGACTCGCAGGTATGTTCAAGCCATTCTGGTGCGACGTACCCGCTTTTGTTGAGTGCGTGATACGATTGTGCCACGGCCACGATTTCATTAACCATATATCGGGAATATCTGTCAGATATTACCATCTCACGAAAATCCCAATCAAATGCCTTATCAAGGTAATGACGGTCAACATCGGTAAGCGGAATCACCCGCCTTGTCATGGTCTTGCGACCATCAAGCACGGCCTTTGTCAAGCCGTAGCGGTCATTGAACATTATCTTTTTCATCGCCAACCTCCTTTCATTGTTTGTTCGATGAAAAGTTCTTCTTCGACACAATCAACACATCGGCCATCAGCCGTAATCTCATCGGATTCCATCTCGCAGTGTATGCACACACCATGGTGTAAATCTTCAGGATAATATGTTCTTTCTTCAATCATTGTTCACCTCCTTTCTTTATAAAAACAACATGCTTGGTTGTTGATTTTAATATGTCTATAGCCACAATTACTGTGTTTGCTTGGTTGCAGCTCGCAGTAGTGAACAACCTTATTTGAGCGCTCATTTAAGTAGCTGCTTTTGCACCACACGCAATACTTGCATATCCTTTTCTTGTTATCCATTCTTGCCTCCTTTTCTGCCCCACAGCACTATATTGCTGAGCCTCGTTTCTCTCTGTGAATGTTTGGGCTCACCAAGGGGCCTGTATCTGATTGATTCGTCTCTTTCCAGGAACTTGAGAAACTCCACGAACCTGCAGTTCGGGTATGTTTCGCACTTAAACATGAGCACTAGGATGTCGCTCTCTTTGCAGAGTTTCAGTTCATCTGGGCGACGGTCGAGAATGTATTCCTTGCCCATGATTAACACTTTTGCTGCTAATAGTCTCATATCGCTTTGATTTTAAATTTGCCAATAAAAATCTCGTAGCCGTTTTCCTGCTGCTCCATCATATAGCCTTTAACGATGTCGCAGTTCATGGGCTCCACGTCTTTACATCCTCGTCTTTCTCGTTTCTGGCAGTCTTTGCAGAAGATATTGACGAGTTCTTGATTATCCTTATACACCAGTGCTTCCATCAGAACAGAGATAATTGACGTTGTTTAAAAATTTCCTCTTTCACTGCATGCTCTTGCTCTTGCGTTAAATCCAGGTTCACCTGGATTCTCCCGAGCGCATAGAGCATGGCGTGGCGTTCACTATTGGCGTAGCCTTTTTCTTTACCAGGTGCGAGATAGATACCGCCTGAAGGCGTTTCAATATCGTAGCCGATAAAGAACTTGAACGGAACTGGGTTGGCGATGATGATTCTGATGCGCCATCGGCTATCAGAGTCATCGTCCCAAATTTTGTGGGTGACTGTTTTCCATTCTTTAGGATTACCAGGTACCGGTTCCTCTGACCTGGTGAGCAGGTCGTCGTAGGGATTTGATTTTAATTCTGCCATAATTCTCAATATTAAAAAGGTTCATTCATTGCATGCTGTGTATCGTAGATATTGAAGTATTCCACGCCACCCGACTTGTCATCGCCGCCGATGAAGGACTCCCCTTCATGGTTGGCGATCCACAGGCGGAAGGATTTGCCTTCCGCATTGAGGCGGTTCGGGTTGAAGTGGTACCCCTTGAATTGGCAGTACAGCTTCAGTTTCGTCTTGAAGTTCGCTGTACTGATTCCCGACCTCTGGTCTGGGAAGTGTTTCTTGAACTCGTCGAACAGTGTCGAGCGTGGTATTCTCGAGTTAATCTGATTGTTTGACGGTTCAAAGAACACCTCAGCCCACTGGTAGATTGACTCCGACATCTGCTGGCGCAGTGTACGCTGCATGATGTCGTGCATTGGCGGTGTCACCACTCCCTGGCCTGGTCTAGCCCAGCCATTCTGCATAGACGAGTAGTAGAGGAACACGCACTCTATCATCAGCGAGTAGAACAAATTCCACTGCTCATCATCCCAGTCGTCGAAGAACTGGTGGCCGAACACATCAAACGGGTGCCTGGTATCGTTGAAATAGTTCGAGAAGCCGAGATAGACGATACGTTCCATCGAGCTTCGTGACTGGCTCCCGTTGATGGCGTGGTTTGTTGCGATATAGATTTTCGGGGATTTGTCGCCATCGATGGCATATCGGGCGCCTCCCTTCACGTTCACTGAGAGGTCGCCCGTGATGGCGACATACAGTCGTTCAAAGGCGAAGTTCACCGGCACATCATCGAAGAAGATGTTACGTGTGCGCGGCGTCACCAGGTTAAACATGAAGTCATCATCATTCTTTGTGTTACGTCCGTCCACCTTTGCCTGTTTCATCACGAACTTGAGCGCTTCGCCGATGAGCGACTTTCCCGTGCGACCGTTGGACTGTCCCACGTCGGACATTTCCCCATCCATAGCGATGACCGCCTTAAGTTCAGTTTTGAACTTATAGTCGGTGAGCAGGTAGCCGATAGCCGTTAGTTTGTTGAGGATGTGCTGGTAATATTCCTTGATTTCCTCAGCGGTTTGCGGACCGCCTTTCTGCCACCAGAAGTTTGATGTAAAGCAGATGAATCTATAGAAGTCGCAGCGTTCCCCATCAGGAGTAGGAACGATTTTGAAGCTGTTCTTTACAGGGTCGACATCCACACGGTCGATGATGGGGAAGCGGTGCAGACGGTGTTGAATCACCCTATCTTCCCACACGGCGCCCTGTGACAGTTTATCTTCTTTGATGGCTTCTGGCGTTACCGTCACCATGATGTTCTTGAAGTAGAACTTTTGCTGATACGGAGTATATTCGTCGAACAGATCCTCCATGATTGACAGCCTCTCCAGTTTGTCCGCTGACAGGTCGTTGCTCAGCCTGGCCGCGAAATGATTGCGCACTGTGGGGTCTTTGCTTGTCATCACGATGTAGTCCCACACGAATGAGCGCATTTTCGCGCCCGTGACCACTCGGACGATGCCATCATCATTATGTATGAACTTATATTCCCCATCGGGGAGGTCAGCCGTATGGCATCGGCAGAAGCCCGCCTGTTCGATGAACTGCAGTGCTTCGAATGTCTCCAGCGAGACCGTTTTGCCGCCATTCTGTTTCTCGTTCACTGTCCAGAACTCGCGGTCAGCCATCACCCTGGAGGCCAGTTCCACCTTACCCTCCTCGCTCACCTTATATTTGAACTGGTTGAACTTGAACAGCTTTAGCGGCAGCAGTCTTTCCTTATATTTATTGAAGAAGCCCTCGATGTCATTGAGCAGCCAGTAGTCCAGGATCTGCAAGTCGCTGCTCGTTGACACGTTGAATATCGAGCAGAAGGACCCTATACCATCGTGTGCATGGAGGGCGAAGTCAATATCTTTTGCCAGCTCATCTTCTTTTCCCTTGAGTGTGCCCACGAGCAGGTCGTCGATTCCCTTATCTCCCCGTTCGTTGTCATTGATATGTCCGAAGAAGATGTCGACATTGATACCCATGTTGTGGAGTGATGCCACATACTTCTTGAACTTGATAGCTGCTTTTGCGAACATGCGTGGACGGTAGTCCACCGCTTCTTCCGGATTGAGTTGTTTCGACAGGTCATCCCAGTCCGAGTCGAAAAGCAGCACCACGTTTTTGACATTGCATCGCTGCACAATGTATTGGAGATCCTGGGGCAGTCCTGACTCCTTCGAGCCGATATTGAAGATACCCTGAATGGCTAGAGAAGGTATGCCATGCTTGCAAGCCTTCTCAGCCTTTTTCTCGCCCTCCTGGATGACTAATGTCGTGATGGGCGTTGATTCATTATATAAATCGCGTATGCGTTGCGGGATATAGAATCGAGTTGGTGCGTCCTTAGGCGACATGTACTTATTTTCGCGCCTGCTGCCCTCTGGTGTGTGCAGTGAAGGATTGCTCCATCTGATGCGGATGTACGGTCTGAGGGCACCGCGCGCGCCACGAGTGGCGTATTGTTGGAGGAAT
>JAILFH010000058.1 GCA_024697645.1 Prevotella sp. | reverse complement strand
AATCGAAATCCCCTAACGTAAACACATCGTTGGCATTGAGTTTCTGACCATGCTCCTTATCTACGTAGTCGGGTTGCCAGGTGCGGACATGAATCTGTGGTTCGTCAGGGCTACGGAAGTCCCACACCATGAAGACATAGCCTTCGTCGCTATAGCGAGCGGTGTTCCATCGCTGGTGGACTGTAACGCCATAGATGCCTTTGATGGTGGGGTGTTCTACGATGACGACATCGTCGAAGTTCACCTTGATATAGCCATTGCTCTTGAAGGCTTTGCCCAGATTCTCCAAATACTGCTGCTTGGTCTGGGTGGTATAGATGATTTTGTTGCCCGACGGTATTACTTCTGACTTTTTCACTTTGATGACTTTACCAGTGATGATAAGTGCATCTTCGGAGAACACCTGCCGCAAGAACTTCAGGTCTTTCTGGTTGTAAGCCGTGCGGAAGTGCTCCACATAGTCGAGAATCATCATGCGCTCGCGAATATCAGTAACCTCGTAGCGCTTATCGCCCATCTGCTTCATGCGCAGCTTGGAATAAAGCTCAGGGTTGATGGTGTAGTAGAAACTGGTGATGACGCCTTGCTTGTCGAAGTTGATGACAGCCTCCTGATAGCCCAGTTCCTCACCCTCTGCAGCAGCATTCACGATGAGGGGAATGTTACGCACCTGATATCCCGTGCGGGTGGTGAGCAGACGCTCTACGATCTCTTCTTCCACACAGCGGAAATGTTCGTTTTCCCACAACATGTTCAGGTCTTCACGTCCTTCACGCGAGAGGTATGCGTCTGAGAGAGAGAGTTTCTTCAGATTTCCCTCTTGAGCTTTGTTGATATCGGTCATCACAACAGAAACGGCACGCTCTATTTTCTCTTTTAATTGGTTATCGGTTGTTCCGTCGTTGATGACAAGACGCACCTGGTTGTAGGCGGCAGCATTCATTGCGACAGCCATCAGTGCGATGATAGTTATTAGATACTTTTTCATATTGTTGGAGTTTCTTTTTAAGTTTCGAGTTTCTGGTTTCAAGTTTCTTATTTTGTTTTGAACCAAATGGCTCCACAGCCGCGGTAGTTGTCGAGTGAGTCTTCCTCTCCCGTTTTTAAATTCATCCTTGTCTCTACACCTTTTCCTAACAGTGCTTTGATATTGCCTGCAGCATCGTAGATGATGAGATAGCATTCTTCCAGATTTTCTGCCGTGGCCAGTTTCCCGTAATTGGTGATGAGTCCTTCATCTTTCAATGGTGGCAACACGTTTTTCAAATCAAAGAAATTGCGGGCTTTCTTCACACGGGCGATAACTTGCTTCTCAACCTTCCCTAGCCTCTCTTCGCCAGAGGGAGAAACAGCACGAGAAGACTCCTTCTCTGCTGGGGGTGCAACTGACGACTGTGCATCTCTTTCTGAAGGAGGTTGCGCAGAAGAATTTGGGGTATTCTTTGAGGGAGCATCCGCCTTTGCATCACTCTTGGCGGAATTGAAGAATTTAGAATGAATTTTCTTCAATGCATCATCTGTCACAATGGTTTCCTTGTTCTCTGCCGGCTTTTTCTTCTCTACCCGGTTACTATCGGGAGAGGTGATCTTCCCGAAATCCAAGGAGTCGTGATAGGCGATGCCGTTGTTGTAGAACATGGCATTGAGCTTCATCTTCTTGACGTAGGCAAACACACGGAACATATCGGCACGGCGGGCAACAATCGTGTCAGCCAGTTGGTTGATGTCCTTGGGCGAGATGCTCTTGATAGGGCTGTCGCTCCTCTGGGATGCCCAAACGAAAACTTCTTTTTGGAGTGTTTCGTAGGCCAGTGACGCAGCGTCCTCCAATGTGGGCATTGTTGCCTCACCATAGAGGAACGACCGGTCTTTCTTAATGGAGTTGATTTGCTCTTGCTTCTTGTCTGCGGCTCCTGCCGCGATGCTGCAAGCAAGCATAAGAGCTAATATTGTCAGGTGTTTCATCGGCTTACAATGGTTTTGGGGTTCGACTTCCGATAGTTGGCAAACAGGCTCTTCACGTTGTGGGTGGGCACGTAGGAATAGAGTCTGGCATCGATGTCGCCTTCCTGTGTGTCGAAGGCTTCAGTGGGAATCTTCACTGTCAGCACATGGTTGTAGTTCTCCTTCTGGTTTACTGCCAGCACCACAGCCTCAACAAAGTCTGGATCGTCTAAGCTTTCCACACCAAAATATAATTCACAACCACTGTTTTGACAGAAGGCTATCCATTGGCGAATGGGCACATCAATGGTGTTTTTCTTGAAGCCATAGGCAATCTGCGTAATATGCAACTGATACCGGCCCATGGCTTTCTGGCTCAACATGATATTGGCTGCCGATTCTGCTGGATGGCGACTGCCAAGCACAAGGGTTCCATTTGCATAGTAGAGGCGGTTGGAGAAATCGCTGGTGATGTAATGGTCGTCGACAATGCGATTTCCGGAAGCTGCCAGTGTGTCGGGCTTTGCGCTAAGCACATCATGGGCCAACAGGTTGTCGGCTTCGATTTTGTTCTCTCCACTGATGAGTTCATACTCAATGGGGAACGACACCGATAGAAATTCTTCTCCATTGCGATTCCAAGAGGCCACATAGCGATGGTTGTTGCAATCATAGGAGAAGCCGTCGGTTGGCTGGAGTTGATCAATGGTCTTGAGCGTTCCCTTCAGAAATTTGAACTGGTCATCGCGCAAAATGTTGGAAGTAGTTCTGTCCCCAGGAGGGAATTTCAGTTGCAGGAAGTAACGCTCCAGAAAACTGAAGATGGGTGATTTGTCCAAATTCCTAATGTCCTCTGGAAACAGTTTGATTCCTAAGTGGTCGACCATATTCTCTTTTACATGGACTACAAGAACAAAGCCTTGGGCTGTAGGATAGTTATACCCCTCATCCAGAGCCTTCGTGTCGATCTTCAGCCTATCGGCCAGACGCTTAAGCTCCTGAGTCCGGAATTGGTCGGCAGCCATGGCAACACCACTAATGATAAATGCCATGAGGAGAAATCCGAGGTATTTGATGATTTGTCTGTTCATAGAAGTTTTTCTTTCCCTTTAATAACTTGTTCTACCCGTTTGTCATCTGCTGACCTGTACCAATAGCCCGAATAGGGCTGGCCGTTGGAAAAGTCACCGACAAAATAGAAGTCGCCAGACTTCAGCGTTACCTTTCCAGAACGAATGGTATCATCGGCAAACTTGCCTTCAAAGACGTTGCCGTCGGCATAGACGAAACGGGCATGCTTATCGGAACGTTTTCCTTTGACGAATGTTCCTTCATAGTAACGACCGTCGTAATATCTTGCGATTCCTTGTCCGTGAGGCTTGCCGTCTTTCCATTCACCTTCGTAATGGAAGTCGGCGACAGTGCCACTGAAGTGTTCTGTCTTGGAAGAAAGCCATTGAGTGAGGAAGTAGCCAGCCATGCACAGCAAGAAGGCGACACCGATGGTAGTGAACAACTTTTTCAGATATGAATTCTCAGCAGGAGTGGTTGTGCTCGGGGTTGGCAGGGGTTTCTCGGGTTGCAATTCACCCGCTTCTTGCCGAACGGCATCGCAGCACTTCTTTCCTGTGAGCAGATAGTGGTGAACAGCCTTCAAATCGCGGAAGTCGATCTCAGCACCAGCTTCACTGAAAGACTGGCTAAGCGTTGATTCTTTCAACTGCGCTTTCCCTTCAGCATCAATGACGATCATGTCAGGACGAACGTCAAGGTGACAAATGTGGCGCTCTTTATGCAGATGCTCTAGCTGGTTTGCGACGGCATTGACATAGCTCGTTGCCAGCATGTTGCTAAGCGGTCCATTCTGGTGTATGAGGGATTGAAGGGTTGTCGGCTGTTTCATTTTTCTATTAAAAATGGTTTGACTTCAGAAAACTCTTGGCTTTGGCATAGCCCTTCGATGCAGACTGTTGCATCAGATTGTAAGCGAGTGACAGATTGCGCTCCACACCATAGCCGTTGTAGTAAAGCTTTCCCAGGGCATAGAGAGCAGCAGGATTGCCTTGCCGCGCCGAGGCCGTCAGCCAGTTGACGCCTTTAGCAACATTGACGGAATCGCCCTTCAGCACCCATCTCTTGCCAAGTTCGTATTGTGCCTGTGCATTGCCATCGGCAGCTTTCAGCTCCAGTTCATAGTCGCTCATCTGTTTGTTGTCGACGCCTTTGTCACGTTGCGCAGTATCGCTTTTCTTGGTTGTAGGAGTGGCAGGCTTTGAGGCTGTTTTGTTAGTCTTACTACCAGTCTTGGCTTTTTCTACATGGCTGCTTTGTGATTGCTGTGCCACCTTGGGCACGGCAATATTAGCTTGCGCTTGCATCGTAAGCGAGAACGCCAGGGAGGCTATTGCCAATATGAGAGTCTTCAGTTGTTTCATTTCGCCTTATATGTTAAAATG
>JAILFH010000028.1 GCA_024697645.1 Prevotella sp. | reverse complement strand
GCTGTTGCCAATCTCCTCCGTCGAGGTGGCCGCCGACTCAATGTAGAACTCGTCTTCGCGTCCTGCTTTCCAGACGAGATTCTTCATGACAAACTCTGCCATCGGGCTGCGGCAGATGTTCCCGTGACAAACGAAAAGTATTCTATGTTTTGCTTTTTTATCCATTGCTATATCCTAATTTTACTCTTCTTCATCCTCCATCCGACAGATTCGATGTGTTTCTTTACGGGCCTCGCGCTAGCGCGAGATGGTGGGCTTGTAATGCACATCGCCATTCTTCAAAAGCGTCCATTTGGGCCGAGCGCTCGCACTCATTTGTCTGCAAAGGTACTGATTTTACTTGATATCCGCAACGTTTTCACCAATTATTTTCCTTCTATTATACCTTTACAAAACATCTACAATACCTCCACCTTACATCTACCTATATCAGTTCAAGTAGCTAAATTGCAGCTCATTTCTCACTTTCTTGCCAATTTCTTTCCACGTTATAGTAATTTTTGCTATCTTTGTGGGCAAAGAACACAATAATCAAAAATATCTAACCTCTGCCACAGTTTGGCGTACCCTTGTCATACTTTTGCAGAAAAATCATAAAAATATGGACAACGACAGAGGACAAAGTTTGATAACGAAATACGTCTGGGTGATAGAAACCATCTATCGCAAACGCAAGATTTCGTTCAAGGAGCTGAACGAGTTGTGGCTCCGCGATGACATCAGCAGAGGTGTGGATATTCCCAAACGCACCTTCGACAACTGGCGTTATGTTATTTGGGATATGTTTGGCATCAACATCGTCAATGAAAACCGTGGTGAATATCGTTACTATATCGAGAACGAAGAGGACATCAGCAAGAATGGTCTCCGTTCCTGGCTCTACAACACATTCTGTGTGAGCAATGCCTTGGCCAACAGCCAGAGCATCAAGGATCGTATCATCCTGGAACACGTGCCGTCAGGTCAGGATTACCTGCAGCCCATCATCGAGGCGATGAAGGAAAACCGTGTGCTCAACATCACCTATCACAGTTATTGGAAGGACGAGAAGAACAACTTCGATGTGCAGCCGTATTGCGTGAAGCTGTTTCGTCAGCGTTGGTATCTGGTAGCCCGTAGCACCTATTCCTACTATTATGAAAAAGGCTCTCGCATCTATGCCCTCGACCGCATCAACGCTCTCCGCATGACGGACGAGACATTCGAAATGCCAAAGGACTGGACGGCTAAGGATTTCTTTGACGGCTGCTTCGGCATCATTGCCGACCAGCGCCTTGAGCCTCAGACCGTGAAGCTGAAAGTGTCGGCAGGACAGGCCAACTATATCCGCGACCTCATGCTTCATGAGACTCAGGAGGAGATAGAACGTAATGAAGAATACAGCATCTTTACCTATTATCTGCGTCCATCCTATGACTTCATTCAGGAACTGCTTTGGAACGGCGAGGACGTGGAAGTGCTCGAACCCCTTTGGCTTCGTAAGGAGATTGCCGGCAAGATAGAGAGAATGTGGAATAAATACAAAGATGACCCGAAATGAAGAATTTTGCAGCAATAGATTTTGAAACGGCAAACAACGAACGCAGTTCCGTTTGCTCTGTTGGAGTTGTTATTGTGCGTGACGGCGAGATTGTGGATTCATTCTATTCTCTCATTCAGCCCGAGCCAAACTATTATAACTACTGGTGCAGCCAGGTTCATGGGCTCTGTCGCGAAGACACGGAGGAAGCTCCAGTGTTTCCAAAGGTCTGGGCACAGATAGAACCATTGATTGAGGGTCTGCCCCTTGTGGCCCATAACAAGCCCTTTGATGAAGGTTGTCTGAAGGCCGTGTTCCGTGTCTATCAGATGGATTATCCCGACTATGAGTTCTACGACACGCTTTGCGTATCACGTCGTACGTTCCCCTATTTGCCAAACCACCAGCTTCACACCGTTGCCGCCGAATGTGGCTACGAGTTAAAGAACCATCACCACGCCCTTGCCGACGCAGAGGCCTGTGCCTGGATTGCAAGAGAGATATTATAGTTAAAGATGTAACATTTTCGTTTTTTGCATACATTATTGGTAGAAATGAATTACCTTTGTAGCAGAATTAAGAAAGTATGAAAGAAGATCAAAAAATAGTAATCTATCAGACAGAGGACGGACAGACACAGATTGATGTCCGGCTGGAGAACGAAATGATTTGGTTAACCCGTCAACAATTGGCAACATTGTTTGGCAGGGACTATAAAACCATCAGTAAGCACATCAACAATGCGCTCAAGGAGGAATTGGCTGATGAAGTGGTAGTCGCAAAATTTGCGAATACCACCCAA
>JAILFH010000045.1 GCA_024697645.1 Prevotella sp. | reverse complement strand
TCGCTGGATTTCGCATTCGTGTGACACCCAAAGACATTGTGGACAAGAGAAATGGCGTTCGCTATCTCATTCAAAGACCTCGAAATGTAGGAAGTTTCAAGGAATAATTGTCAGAGAATGGATAAGGTGAGCGTTCACGTTATAGCGTGGACGAAACTTATCTGACAATTATGGCACTTCCTACAGCCACGAGGGAAAGATAGGGGTTGTTCACGCTTTCTCTACGCCCAGTGGATTTGGAAAGTTTAACGCCCCCTGCGTCATATTTCCGTGATTACGACGTATATATATAAAAGGTAAAGACAAATAAGAAACGAACATGAAGAAAAAAAACATCATCACAATCATTCTCGCCATCGTAGTGATAATCGCTGTCAAGAAGAGCGTGACCTTTGTCTACGACAAAATACAAGTCATGAACGCGCCGACGATGCAGGAAATCAGCGAGGCGAACCAGTGGGCGGTGCCCGCCGACTGGTTCAAGACCGACACGATTACCATCAAAGGGCGCATCGAGGACTATGATGCTGAGCAGTTCGGATTCACGTCGATGGCGTGCTATTACGAGGATGTTTTCGAGAAGGGCAGCACGGTGCTGGTGCTCGACATTGCCGACGACGGTACGTTCTGCAAGAAATTCCTCGCTAGTTATCCCGTGTGCAATTCATTCATTGCCGACGGCTCGAAGGTGCGCTTCAATGCCATCCGCTTCTTCGCCCGTCCTGGTGAGACCATCGACATCAGCGTGCGCAAGGGAACATTCGGCAAATATGAGTGCGTCTATAACAACGGCAGCAGCCGCGACGTGGAACGGTGGCTCCGCACGTCGGACAGATTCGCAGATGCTTTGAGTCCGCTGTGGAAGTTCGAGGGTAACTTTGACGACGCCAACGAGTTGGCCGACGAGGTCTGGAAACGCTTGATGGCCAAACTGCAGTCGGTCGCCCGCAGCGAGGACTACACGCCGATGGAAGTGCAGTTGGCGCTGGCCGACATTCAGGCTCGCTTCGGCATGGATTACATGGGCTGCATCGAACGGCTGGCAAGAGCCTTGGTAAAGCAAGAGCAGCGCGACAGCGTCTGGCACACTGAGATTCTCGACAGAGCGGAGTGGAAGAAATATCTCGACGGCAAGACTTACGAACCCCTGCGGAGCATCGACTACGACAATCCACTGCTCTTAGCCAGCAGCAGTTATGGCTCTCTTCAGAACCGCATCCAGTATGCCAAACCCGTCCGCGAAGGTCAGTACAAGGGACTTCTCAGCGAGGGCGGGGGCATGGAAATCAACGTAGAGAACTACACCAAGAAGCTCAACAACGGCCTCACCGCCCTGCGCAAATTCATGGGCATCGACCACGACAATTTGATGGTGCAAATGTGCATCTACACAGACATCAAAACTCGTTCGACGACTGGCGCAACGACGAGGAATGCATCCCGAACATTCTTGCCGACAAGACAATGACTGAGGCTGATAAGAAACAGTCTTTGAACAACCTCCCTACACTCACTCGTATGTTCCCGCTCTACCTTGACGCCATCAAGAACCTCTATATCCGCCAGAAGGCCGAGCAGTTCCGCGACCGCCGTTTGGCGCAGAAAGACCTCGCCACGCCTCTACCCTCCACACCCGATGCAGAATTGATTCGGAAGCTAGTCGCCAAGTACCCTGGTCGATTCCTTTTCATCGACTTCTGGGGCATGACGTGCGGTCCCTGCCGCAGCGCAATACAGGAGAGCAAGGAGCTTCGCGCCAAGGTAGCCAAACGCGACGATGTGAAGCTCGTCTTCATTGCCGGAGAACGCACCAAGGAGGGCAGCGACGCCTACAAGCAGTATGTGGCCGACTGGCTGGCCAATGAAGAGACCGTTTGCCTCACCAATGCTGAGTTCAGGCGCCTGCAAGAGCTGTTCCAATTCAACGGCATCCCGCACTACGAGACCATTACTCCCGATGGCCGCCGTGTACGTGATGACCTAAGCATCAGCGGCTACGAAATCTTCGAGAACGAACTGAATCATCTAAAAGAGAAACTAAAATAAACGCAACGAGCACAAGCGAACTAACCATCTTCACCACACAAGAGCGAACAAAACAACACCAGCGAGACAAACAAAACATGTTTATCTCGCTGATATTTACTACTTGGTAGAATTTCTTCTTCTTAATACTCATCCTCGTTGAAAACTTTATTTTAGACTATTTCGTGTTGATTATCAACTGCTTGCGCCATAATTAACTATTTTTATCCAAACAAACCGCACCATCAGAGGCGATGTGGGGCGATTATAAGGTTAGTTAGACAAACAAACTGATTCTTATCATATGAGAACTCACATAAACAACTGTATCTGCTCTTTACTAGTTTAAAAAAGTACACACTTCTATTTTTTAGTCCTTGTTGTGATATAATTCTATCATCTTCCTGATGCTCTGCATGATGTTGTTTCGAAGTGCCAGAGGCTCCAATACTTCAACATCTTCCCGATGCGATAATATCTCTTGCTCAAAGTCGTATGTAGGCTTCAAGCGATATTCAAAAACCGAGTAACTGGGGGTGGTCTCTATTTCTTTCTGCGAAGTGTGCAGAGGGAGCGAGCGGAAATACTTGGTTTGATTGTTCATCACCTTCAACCGCACCCGTTCACACTGAATCCCGTTTTCGATGATAATGCCGAAAGAGTCGCGATAATAATCATGTACATTGAACGACTTGGGATATTTGTACTTCTGCCCCGTGATGGCCAGCGAATGAATACGGTCCAGGGAAAAGATGAGCACGCCATCCCTGTCCGTGGTCATACCTATGACATACCAACGCAGATGAAACAGCTTCACGGCGTATGGCATCAATTCATAAGCAGAGGGCGTGTCGCGCTCAAAACTCTGGTAGGTCATACGGAGCACCTTATGCTCTCGCAGAGCCTGCAAGACTACGGACAGATAAGGCTCTGCCGACGGTATAGGTTCTATTGATATACAATCCTCAAGGTCTCTGGCTTCACGGATGGCATTGGTCATCGAGAAGTTATTGAGAAGCCAGCGGCGCACTTCGCCATTGCGAAAGGCTGAATCGTCCTCTATGCGGTAAGTGTTGTCATGCTTGTCGCAGACGATGTTCACCTGAAACAGCATTTCTATTTCCTTGCGGTGATAGTCGAACGTTCTCCTTGGAATATCTTTTCCATCATAATAAGGTGAGTCGCACCACATCTCGTTCAGTTCTTTCAGCGTGATGCGGCGGGCGCGATAGATGGTGCTGACCTCCCAGATATAACGTGCTAACAAGTATTTTGCCATAGCTTTCAACTGTTTTTGTGCAAAAGTAATAAACTCTTCGAGACTGTGCAACGCTTTTGTAAAAAGGATGTGTAACTTTGCAGCATAATAATAAATGCCTATTATGAATACAAAAGAATTATTTGGAATGGAAAATCCATGGGAATATGTTGCAGCGATGTACGACCCAAACAACTTGGAATGCTTGTATGGAGACCAAAACAACTATGTCTGTGCAGGTGATTGTAAAGTAGTAGACGATTACAACCAAAAAGTTAAAGATACGTCAGATGAGATTATAACAAAAATCCCTGCTGAACCATGGTGGGGAAATCCCCTCAAAGCTCGCCTTATCATTCTAAGTCTTAATCCAGGCTATGTTCCAGAAGTCAATGAGACCTTGGCAAAACTTTTGCAAACAAATGAGGCTGTACGCCGGCAACTTATTAACTACAAGGCAAAAACACTTCGATTAGAAGCAGAAGCTTTCTTGCCAGAAGAAGAAACAGAAGATGGGTGTCCTATCTCATGTAAGGACGCTGTGAACATATTGGGTGATTGGTACTGGGTAAAGATGTTGAGGCAATTGAAAGAAGATGTTGAAAAAAAGAACGGACAGATAAATGAAGAAGTCTTTTACAGGCAGGTAGCACTCATAGAGTATTGTGGATATAGCTCAGTAACAGCAAAAATCTCTTTACCGTTAAATGAAGAGGGTTCCTACGGCTTTTTGAAGAAATTGGTTAGCTATATCTCGAAAAAAGAAGATGTGCGTTTTCTTATTATGAGAGATTCTTATCGTTGGGACAGGCTTCTAAAAGAGATTGAGTGTTCAGACGATAAGATTTGGCGAAGAAAGCCAAGGAGTAGAAGCCAATATATAACGCCGGGTAATTTTGAGAATGATGTTTATAAAAAGATTGTTGAATCCTTGGCTTGTAAAGGAGAATGAAATGTCTTATAGTATACTGAATAAATAGTCCCTTTTTATATGATAAATGAGAAAACAAATCGTTTAAGAAACTTCCTTGAGAAACTTGATGTTATCAGGAAGAAGTATGGGCGCAGTTCAATTCTTCCGTGGACGGCACGGACGACGGACTATCCGAAAACCTTGCACATACGATACATGAAGAAGGGTATGTCTGAGACTCCATGCACCTGTGCTCTGAAGCCTTTGATTTTTGAGTTCAGTGATTCT
>JAILFH010000106.1 GCA_024697645.1 Prevotella sp. | reverse complement strand
CTGTCGTATAGCCGTACTGGCCTCACCCCCAGCCCCTCCCCCAAAGGGAGGGTAGCTTTAAGGGACTCTAAATCTCCGATACACCCAAATAATTATGGTTATTTTCTTCTTATGGACTCATTTTTTCTTTTCATTAAAAAGGTTTTGTCTTCACACCGGTTAGCACCAATTGCTTCCGCTGCAAAAATACCTATAGAAAATGAATACTCCAAGGATATCGGTTCATAAATAGTGCACAAATGGCGATCGTTCTTGTTGATCTCAACTGAAGGTCATCGCGTGGAGCGTGGCACAAATAATAAAAATTTGTATATTTGCTCCATAAGCGTGTGTCAACAGCTACTTCTGCATATAAATACGTTTGCAAGAAACAGTTCAGCAATATGATGGTCAAATACCTCAATGAAAGACCTTTATTTTTTCGTACAAATCTTCCCACAAAACTAATTCATTCCCACTGACGGATATCGTTACTGAATTCATGCCTGCAATTTTACCCTCTTTCATTGTCATTGCCTGCTCTTTAGGTTCATTTTCTTTATATTGATCTAATTGTTCTTTCGCATATTTTAGTGCTTTATCTTTCCCTTCATATATAAGATATAATAATGCCATTGTTTGTTTATTTGGTTGCAATATGTCAAGCATGCCATCTTCGTAATCTGCAATGTATACTTTAGGAGAAGAATATTTTTCCATTAGTGGAAGAGCATACGCTTTGATTAGGTCGCAAATGACATTGATTGTTTTTTGTATTGCTGCACCGTCATCGGCATCTGAAACTCTAAATCCTTTTTGAATAGGAAATCTCATCAAATGGCCTAAATCGTTCCATATGCTGCAATTAGGTATTCCAAAATGAAAACCTCCAGTTTCTTTTATCCTGTCAATTTCTGGATACCAAACATTAATATTTATAGTGTAATACTTTACATGTATTTCCCCATTTGTGTAATGAGAGAAATAGAAATCGAGAATCGCATCTTTTTCTATCCTTCTAAATACATTTTTGCTTTTCCTCTCGAATCCCCATTCTGCCATTTTCTTAATGAGGTACTTATTTTTTGTCAAATAATTCATAATAACTTTATTAATACCAAATTATCGTTGCATTATAATTACCTATATATGGTTTATGTGCTATTTCAAATGGAAGCAGTTCTCTAAATTTTGCCGAATTGTCAATCCCGTGTATTTGTAAGAGGGGAAGGACGCAGGCGCGCCTGCGCCCCTCCCGTCATCATATCATCTTGAGAGTTGAATGATACTATTTTATGATGACCTTGACTTCGTCGAGTTCGTTCATCCCCCTTCCCTTTAGGTAGGGGAGTCTGCGGCTCTGAAGGTCGTAGATTGGTCGTTTATACCACCTTATTCTTATATCCTCAACTTGAAGTTCTTGTCGGCTGAAGAAACTATATAAAGGCCTTTCTTGCTGACGGTTAGCGTGGCAACGCCGTCGGCATCAGCTTGGATGGTCTTGACAAGTTGTCCCTCGGCATTATAGAGCTGCAACACCTCTTTGCTGGTGGCACCGCTGATGCTGATTTGTCGGTTGCCCACTTGAACACGCATACCTGAACTGGATTCCATCATAACAATGCCGTCAGGAATCTTCTCGAAGACAACCGCTACTTTTGCATCGCTATTGATGGTGGGCGTGGTGAACAAGTTGTCCGAATCCAGCAATTCCGTGACATCAGAACCGTTGTAGGTGACAGAGTGTATCCGGTAGCCGTCGTCGGGTGCGAATCGAAGAGTCAGTTTCTCGCCTTCGGGCACTTCCTGTTCTATACACCCCGATGGCAATGCGAACGATACATTGTGCCAAACGGGCTTTTCTTCAATCGGCAAGATGTCGCGGAACAGGCTCCAGACGGGCGACGTTGCATACTTGTCAATGCTGCCTTGCGGCACGTAGAGTATTGCGTTGTAGTTGGAAAATGCGTTCTTGTCGGCAACCGCAGGCGGCTCCGAGCCCCTGACAGTGATCTTTCGCAGATAGTCACAACCGTCGAAAGCACACTCTCCTATAGACAGCAATCCTTGAGGCAAGTCTATCTCTGAAAGTTCGCAACTGCCGAAAGCATTCTTTCCGATTGTCTGAAGGGACGCTGGAAGGTTTATGGTTGGCAATTTGCAATTTAGGAAAGACTCCTCAGGCAACTCTGTAAGTCCAGTTGGTAACTGAATTTTCTCCAACTGACTGCAATCCTTGAAAACGCCCTTTCCAATCGTGCAGTCAGAAGGCAAGGTGATGCTTCTCAGCGGCGTTCCACAGAAAGCGTATTCACCGATGCTTCTTACCGTGGAAGGCAAGTCAATACATTCAAGACTGGTACACCCGTCAAAGGCATAATGGCCTATAGATTCCGCCCTGTCAGGAAGAGTAAGGCTTTTCAGACTCTTACAACCAGAAAAGATACCATTGCTGACCTGCTTAAGGGATTTTGGCAACACGACAGAGTCTAATTTTATGTTGTTTGCAAAAGCATAATCGCCTATATGTTCAATGCCTTCCGATAAATAGACGCGCTTAAGATTCTCGGTACCAGAACCATAGAACGCATATTGCCCAATCCATACGATAGTCTTTGGCAGGTATATCGTATCAGGAACAAGCCATCCTTGAAAGGCACCAGTACGATTCATATTAAAAGGATCAAAAGGAAAGCCTTCACCCCATACGGAGACTAAGGTAAATTTTTCCTGATTTTCATCAAATACGGTTTCAGGAATGAAGGCGGTTAGTATGGAGCGGGCTTCGTCTTGTTTGTAGATAGTCAGATCGGAATAATCCTCGAGATCGCTATACCAACGGTATAGCCCTCTCAACTCTGCACACCCAGGCTGGTTGTCCAGCGGTCCGTAAACGAAATGCTTCCACACGAATTCATCTGCAATCTCCGTGACCTCATATCGCATCCCCTCATATTCCACTGTTCCAGGAATAACCACATCTCCCGTATACTGACTGTACGGATTATCTTCCACTGTCGCAATTCCAGCCTTTTTTATGAGGTCATACCAGATGCCGTCGATGTTTACAACCTCCGCATGCAATGCAACACTAATTTGCACCAGCGCCATCAACAAAAGAACTCTTTTCATAAACAAATATTTTTAATTACATTTCCAATTGACGAAGAGGGGAATCAAGGAAGGACGCAGGCGCGCCTGCGCCCCTCCCGTCATCATATCATTGTTTGAGAGTTAAATGATATCGCTCACTTCACCACGAACTTTTTCCCACCTTGTATATACACACCCTTCGGGAGCACGGAGGACACAGAGGAAGCAGAGGGCACAGAGACTCGTCGGCCCGAGAGGTCGTAGATGGCATCGGTCGTTTTTTCTTTTTCATCTCTCGAAATCCCCTTCACTCCTGCGGACGTCTTGCCCATAAACTGTCCGATGAAGAAGATGGCTCCAGTACTCTGTTCGCTGATGAGGTAGAGGAACGGACGCGTGGCGTGGAAGGTGGCCTGTGGGGGAATGCCGGTAGCATCCATGCCGATGACTGTCACTGCCGCAGCCTCAGTGCCCTGCTCGTCTACTTTAATCTTCGCCACCTGCATCATCTGCCCGATAAATACGCTGTAGTTACAGAAATACGGGAACTCAGCTTTTCTTTTATCGAAGGCGAGTGGCATACCCAGCTCTTCCATGATGTCCTTCAAATCTATATTCACTTCTGTCTCAAAGCGCGGCAGTTTCAAGTCGGTCTCGTGCATTCGGCTTTGGAATTGCCAGTTCTTGCCGTCGAGAACCTCAAGGACGTCGCTGATGGTCTTACCCTCACGAGGCAGCAGCACCGTCATCAGATATGCACCGTTGCCATAGGGCAGTTTCAGTGCCTGATAGGTGTCGTTGTCCATGTATTCAAACTCTTTGTGCTTCATAGACATAATGGGCATTTTATCGCCACCATTGAACGACTCTTCTGCAGTATTCTTTTCTTTAAACGGTGTTTTCCACTGCCCCTTGAAGTAGAGCGCATTCAGCAGATAGCTCACGGCATAGGGGTCGAAGGTGTCATTGGTGAGCACCTCCTTGATCATCTCCTCGGTGTGATCACTCGCCCACTGGTTGATGACGTCTTTCGTCATGCCGTCCTTGAAATCGCGACTTTCTGGCTCGGCATCGTAGAACGTCTTCGCCTTTTCCACAAACAGCGGCTGTAGCTCATAGCCCTCGCCCGAGTTCACGAAGATGGTGTTGGCCATGCTCACTTTAGTCTGCGAAAACGGCACATCGCTCTCTTTGAGCATCTTGTGATTGAAACCATTGATGGCATCCGCACCAGCTTCGCCGAAACCCAACACCTGAGCGATCTCCTCCTGTGTCTTGCCTGCGGCACCATTGTTCACCATGCCCAGGACTTGTGTGATGCTCAGTGGCGACAGCAGAAGGTTCTCCTCCTTGCGAGCCGTGCGGAACAGATTCAAGGCGAAGTTGTTGTTGCTCTCCACCAGTGTGCGCTCCTCCTGGCTCAACTCAATCCATTTGGGAGCCCGGAAGTTGGCATTCGTAAAAAAGAACGTATTGCTCTCTACATGTTCAAATTCTTCATAATCACAGACACAGTTTGGTTCCGGTTCGAACAGATTATGCACCAACCCATAGCCTTCGAAGCCAACACCCTCTACAGCAATATAGCCCAGCATGTACTCGCTGCCGTCGGGACGCGTGTTACGATAGCGATAGCGGCAGAAGTCATGATTGCCAAAGATGCTGTTACCGCCATCCACTCTGATCGTATCCTTTACGGGCTCTGCCTGCTTAAACCCAAAATCTTCATCCTCGAACTTCAGCGACAAGTCTAACCATAGCAATTCATTTGCCCCCTCCTCTTTATTCCGGACGTACACTTTTCCTTCTTCATTCTCACGGTAGGCTGCAAAGTAACTGTCGCTTTTGGTTCGGCCACTTTCGTCGAATTCCATACGATACATCTTCATGTATTTCGTGTCGTCGATGACCGTATCACCTCGCAGATAGTAGGATACCCTCCAGGTTGTATGGTCATAGGATTCTGGTGCCTCAAGGTTCTCCTCGAAGTGGTGGTAGATGTAGTACCACCGCTTGTTTTGTTCCAACATCGGACGACGGCCGTTGTCTGCTAGTGCTGTCATGAACTGTGG
>JAILFH010000033.1 GCA_024697645.1 Prevotella sp. | reverse complement strand
AAGTTGTTATGGTTTCTTTTTGCTTCCGTAAAGTTTCAAGTTTCAGGTTTCAAGTTTCAAAGATTTCGTTCAAAAGTACAAGGGAGCAATAGTTCAAGAATAAAGGAGAAAGATATACCTTGGTTCAAAAATAATAATTGTTATGAGTTGTCAGTGTTGTCTTTAGAACTATTTTGAAACCCAGGGCGTGCCTTGGGCTAACGTCGAATTGGCCTTTCAGGCCGCTTTTCCATAATTTAGCCCTCTTAACCCCGAATAGTGAAACTTTTTGCAGTATCGAGAGGCATGAAATAGCGAAAAATCGGGATTTTGGCGGAAAGATTTACAAAAGCGGAAAAGGTGCTTACAAACTGAAAGTTGAGGAAATTTGTCGGAAAATATTGGACAGTTTTAGATAACGTATTGATATACAACAAGATAACGTAAAAATGGACGTTTTTTGAGAAATCTGGGAAAATGCGAAAATAGATGCCCGAAAACGTATTGAGGTACTGGGGTAAAGGTAGTTAGGGGCAGCAGTTGAACTCCGTTCCCTGCAAGTTTCAACACCAAGTGCAATCAAAATCAGGGTTAAAAACAAGGTTTTGCGCCAAAAAATACGCTCCGAGCCTTAATTTTGAGAAGAAGGGCGCTCTGGATCTGGGTTCAAATTCGACTTCGAAACTTCTCAGACACATAAATCTTTGTAAATATTTTTTCACGGAAAAACATCAAAAATCGCCCATTTCATCGAGAGTACGTGTCAAAAGTTTTTACCAAAGAATCGTCGGCAAAAACTAAATCAGGAAAATACAAATTCCACTAAAACGTCTCAACGTCTCATCGTCTCAACGTCTCATTAAGGTATTTCAATGATTGTGGAATATAGAGTGGTGAAAATCGAAAGAAAATCAAGTTAAATTTCAATTGATTGTAAGTACTATAATTTTATATTATATTATAATAATATTATAATATAATATAACCCTTAGGATGTAAGGTCTATTTTCAGGGGTCAAAAAAGCTTAATGAGACGTTGAGACGTTGAGACGTGCGACGTTTTGCATTCGTTAATAAATAATTTGCCGAAATTAACTTAAATTTACAATTTAGAACACTCCAAACTATTGCATAACTTACAATTTTTTAGTAACTTTGTAGGGTAGAACAATGGGAACCATGCTAACCACTGAAAGCCCATATTCCATTTACTCACGAGGCATTGTCCAACCTCTGGCGATGGTGCCCACAACATATAGAGACCCACCCCCTTCCCCTCCCTGAATGGAGGGGCGTAGATAGCAAAGAGGGTGAAATGATTATAGATGAAAAGATGTGGCGGAAGAAAAAACAGAGACCGAAGGAAAACGGCAAACCAAGCGATCTTTGACTTATTGATACAGTAAGGCGTTAGCCAAGTAGGCTTGGCTACGCGGTTAAGAAAGGTTGAGAGGTGTCGAGAGAGGTTCAGAAGTGTTGAGAAGTGTTGAGAATGGTGCAGAAAGGCTAATCAATTCCCCTCCTCCGGGGAGGAGGGGTGTAGCGAAGCGGGGGGTGGTAGCGGTCAAATATTGCTTATCCCTTGTTCTCTACCACCCCTCGTTTCGCTTCGCTCAACTCCACCTTGCCACCTTTGCTCTTAACGGCTTCTGCTGCGGCTTGGGCTTCGCCAGCCTTGCACAAACCGAGAGCAGCACCCCAAGCCCGCACCGACGATATTCAATCGTCGCCTAGTCTTGGCCTTCCAGAAGGAGGGGAGTTAAATACCAGAGAATGCTCACTTCAAAAGGATATCTTTAGACTGTACAGAGCATGTCTTTGTATGTTAGAAAGCATGTCTTTGTAGGTATATAGAGCATATCTTTATAGGTATATAAAGGATGCCTTTCGATGGTACAGAGCATGTCTTTATAGGGGTAAAGAAGACGTCTTTCGATGGTAGAAAGCATTGCTCCTTAACATCAAAAGACGTACTTTGGATTAAACCTCAAAAAATTGAACTCGTCAGCAAGGCAAACGGTTGCATAGTTCTTACCCTGCTCCGCTCTGAAACTGAGCAAGTTCAGGTTCTTTAGAAATGCTACTCATAACCATTCATAACTACTCATAACCATTCAGAACTATTCATAACTACTCATAACCATTCCGAACTATTCATAACCACTCAGATTCATTCAGAACCATTCATAACCACTCATAACCATTCATAACAGGGTGGACGAGGCTCTTACCCCTTCCCCAGCAGGATGTTGACAAGGGCAGTGACGTCGGCAATGGTGATGGAGGCGTCGCGATTCACGTCGGCAGCCTCGTGGTCATAGACATAGGGCAGTTCGGAATCCTTGCCGAGCAGGATGTTGACGAGGGCAGTGACGTCGGCTATCGTAATCGAGCCATCACGGTTGACATCGCCGATGACAGTCGTCACTTCCTGATAGCGGAAGCAACTGAAATCGACCACCAGTGGGCGGTGATCACCCAGCGCCGCGGTGTTGTCAGACCCGTCCACAGTGCTGTAGGTGTAGTCCTGCTCCAGTCGGTAGCCCTTCGGCAACAGTTGCAGCGTGTTCTCGGCAGTCGGGTTCAGATAGAGAATCTTGTCAACTACCTCGTAGGTTCCGAAACTACTTGGGAATGTCTGGTCGGCCAGATCGTTCATGTCGGTTGTCGGATAGATTCCCTCCCGTCGCAGTTCCACCCATGCGTCCTTCGCCGTGAATCCACTGAGTTTGTCGAAGAAGTAAGTCTTGATGTCCTCGCGCGTCCATCGGCTGTTGGTGTCGCCTATGACGAGTTTCGGGCGGCTGCTGTCAGCGCTGTTGATTGCCTCAGCCAACTGACTCCACTGGGCCTGTCGAGAATCAACTGCATCACCTGCGTCCATGTGAAGCACGTAGACGTCAATCACAATGCTGCCATCAATCGTCATGTCGTAGTGGCGGAAGCCCTTCTTCACGTATTGGTTGCCGTCGGTGCTGGTGGTAGAAGTCCAGCGTGTCCAACTCTCGTTCGAGGCAGCAGTCTTGCTCGTCTTCCAAATGAGGTTCAATCCGTCGGTGTCGAAGGGGATTGATAAATTGCCGAGGCTAAGTGTTGCACGAACGGTTCCACTATCATAGTTGTCGTCAAGAGCAGTCATCAGCGAGCCGTGATAGTTGAAATCCTCACTCACACCAATGAAATCGTAGTTCTTTTTTGCAAGGTATTGGCTGATGAGTTTTGTGCCATCACTACCTGGGCCATCAGCGTTCACCTCAATAAAACTCAGAATCTTCTGCGGCAGTCCGTCCACATTCAGCGCAGTTACATTGAAATCGGTCTGCTCGCTCACGTCGTACAACCCCTTGCAGGTCAGCCGTACATCATCGAGTTTCAGAAATCCCAAACGCGTGTTCTCAATGTCCTTTCTGTCATCAGCCCACCAATTGATGTCGGTACGGTCGGCTTTGATGGTGAGTTCCCCATCGCCATCGACGACAACCGTCGTAGTGAGCCGTATGCCCGTGCAGTCGCCTTGTCCAGCCGCTGATACCATCTTGTCATTGGCGTAGAAATTCACGGTGTAGCCTTCCCACGTTGCCACCAGCCCCGAAACCTCATAGATGCCAGCAGGCACGTTGCCGACAGTCTGCTCAATGGCCACGCCCGACCACCAAGTGTAGAGGTTGGCTTCGTAGTTGCCATCACGCCCCGTGAGTTCATAGTCCCTCACACCCATATCACTTCCTTCGCTGGGGGTCATCGTCCAACCCGTCAGGTCGCCCGTCTCGAACGAAGGATTTGTGATGAGCCATGTGGCATCAATAGGATTTTCGCTGCTGGCTCCAATGAGTTTACGGCGGTTGTCTGCTGTGTTGTCGGCTGATAGACCAATGGTGGTGAAAGTTAGCCAGATGAGTAAGATATAACGGCGCATAGTAATGAGTAATGAGGAATGAGGAATGAGTAATGAGGTCTCTCTTATGTAATCTTTAGAGCCTTATGAACCTGAACTTATGACACTTTTCTGAACTTTAATTCTATGTGCTAAACGACGAAGGGTCATGTCGGAAGCCGACACGCAAAGGCTATTGATTTTAGAACGAGGTAGGGGGATGAGACGAATCTCGCTCCTCCCTCCTCGTTTCTCGGAATATCGATTAATTCTCCACAATCACCAGTCCACCCATTGAGGGCAGGATGACGCGAGCCTGACCGTTCTTGTCGACCTTCAGGGTCTTCATCACGGGATTGGGCCAGTAGGGAGCGGGCTTCGCCTTCGGGTCCTTCTTCGCAGCGGCTTTCTGAGCCTTCAGCGCCTTCTTGTCGGCCTCGTCGACGTAATAGGTGACGGTTTGTCCGGCGAGCATCGGGAGTTGCAGATTGAGCGTCAGTGTGGCGTTGGTGCCATTGATGCCGCCCACGTACCACTTTCCATTCGTTGCCTTGCGGGCAATCACGGCGTAGCGAGTGGGATAGCCGTCGATGAAACGAGTCTCCTGCCAAGTGGTTGGCACCTGCTTCAGGAAGTCGAGTTCGAACTGCCGCAGTTCCTCGAGGTTGTTCGGATACATTGCCACGCAGTTGATGGAAGTCTGGTTGGTGATGGCCGTTGCCAGTTCGAAGATGTCGCCCGTGAAGCGCTGATGGCGGCTCTTGTTGTCGCGACTCATCATGCGGTTCATCATCATGCCGCCCCAGTCAAAGGCACCACCGGCATTGCGCGAGAAGGGATGCATCGACATCTGGAAACCCTCTTGACGAGCGTGGTAGTCGGTGAAGAACACGTTCTCCGAAGCCAGCGCAGCCTCCGAGGCCACGTAGTTCGGATACATCCGCTCCCAGCCGCGGGGCATGGTGCAACCGTGGAAAATACACTGGATTCCGTAGTCGTTGGCGTCGCTGAGAATCTCCTCATAGAGGCGCATTGTCTCCTGCTTGTCGCCACCGAAGAAGTCCACCTTGATGCCCTTCACGCCCAGACGCTTCATCCAAGCCATATCCTGCTTGCGCTTGATGGAGTTGTTCATCACGCCACGAGGTCCCTGTGGAGCATCGTTCTCGGAGCCGTTGGAATTGTACCAGAGCATCAGTTTCACGTTCTTCGACTTCGCATAGGCAGCCAGTTCCTCGATGCGGTCGTAGCCAATCTGCTTGTCCCAGAGGCCATCGACGAGGCAGTATTCGAAGCCCATCGTAGAGGCGAGGTCGATCATCTGCACTTGGTCGTCGTAGTTCACGGAATTGTCTTGCCAGACGAGCCAACTCCAAGTGTAGCGACCGGGCTTGTAGTCCTCAGAAGGCTCGTAGAGCGGTTCCACAACGTCGTACTGAACGGTGGTCTCAACAATCGGAGCGAGCGTCTTGCCGATTGTGATGGTGCGCCAGGGGGTGAAACTCGGGAGCATGATGGAGGCAGTAGGTGAGCCGAAACCATTGTTCTCGCCCTCCTGAGGGAATGCGATGGTGTAGCCCGTTCCTGCCTGATAGTCGCTCAGTCGAGCACCGCAGTACTGACTCGTGACCCCCGTCTCGTTGATGAGAATCCACGTGTCGCCAACGCCCTTGAACAGACAGGGGAACGTGTAGCCGACACCGAATTTCGAAGGCTTGTTCATCGGGGCATCAGCCTCGTATTCCTCCTCGTAACTGGGCTTCGTGCGCTCCCAGCCCGTCATCGGAGTGATCTGCGGGCAGAGGAACGTGGTCGTGCCGTCAGCCAGATTGAAGGCAGTAGTTTCGCACTCGACGATGGCGCACTTCGGGTTGTCCTTCGGACCGCGACCGAGTTGATAGCAGAATGCAACGTCGTTGTCGGACACCTGGAAGATGACGCTCATGGGAATCTTCTCTTTCGTCGTGAAGTCCACCTGCAGGCGGTTTGCCTTGTAACTGATGTCGCTCTGCTTGGCGTTCTTCATCTTATAATTCTTGCTGATGGGCATCTGGCGGGCATTGTCCTGCATGGTCAGCCCACGCGAGAAGTCGCCGATGTTGGCCTTCAGGCCCAGCAGAGAGGGCTTCAGCAGTTGCACGCCGTCGTAGGTGACGCAGTAGGTAGCGCGTCCTTCGTTGCAGTCGATAGTCACTTGGAGTCGTCCGTCGGGAGAACTCACAGTCTTGTTGTCGGCCATTGCTACTACTGAAGTGAGCAGAGCCATCAGAAAAAATAGTTTCTTCATTTTTGTATTGTTGGGTTTGGATTCGACATTCGTCGAGGTTCAAAAGTTCAAATGTTCAGGAGTTCGGAAGTTCAGGAGTTCGGGAGTTCAGACATTAGTCTTTTTGGCTCCGTTTTCAAGTTTTGAGTTCCAATTTCGAGCGCCTCTCTGTTGCTATCTACTCCCCTCGCTTTTCTCCCGCCCTTATAGGGAGGGCAGGGGTAGGTCTTGGTGCAGGGGGGAGAGTCCTATCCTTCTGTATAGAACTCTTTCTTGTCGTTAATCTTCGCAAAGTCGCGGAGGAAGCGGGCAAAGCCACTGGCGCAAACATCTGCGAAACGCTTACCCTTCTCGGCTGTGGAGAGGGCAGGATTGCCGATTCCCGTGTCGTCGGTGACGAGGGTCCAGTGACGGGGCAGCCAGACCTTTCCTTCGCGCATAGCGTCGATGGCGAACGAGCGGCTACGGCCTTCGCCAGCCTCTTCGAGTCGCACCAGTTCGGGATGATAGTGCATCATCACACTCGTTTCAATCTCGTCGGCATGATCGCCGGGCTGTTCGAAATAGTCGCGGGCAGGAGCCATCTTGAACCATTCAGCAGCAGCGATGAAGAAGTCGGGATAGTCGACGGCCAGATCGCGAATCATCGGCTTGAACGAGTTTCCACCATGACCATTGACGATGAGCAGGCGGCGGAAGCCCTGATGATGGAGTGAGGCCACAATATCGCGCAGAATGGCCTGCTGCGTGTCGAAGCGATAGTGGATGCAGAACTGCAGGTCGCGCTGACCAGGATTCTGAGCGCCCATCGCCACGGGTGGCAGCACCATGCAGCGAACGCCAAACTCGCTGAGTGCTCTCTCCGCAGCATCTACGGCCACTGCCTTCGAGAGAATGCAGTCGGTCATGTAGGGCAGGTGCTGATTGTGAGGTTCGGTGGCTCCCCAGGGGAGTATCACCACATCGTATTGATATTGGCGGGCAACGCCAAATGTTGATACAGATAGATCGATTTCTCTATTCATAGGAAATATTTAGTCAAAAATTTCTACATAATTAGCGGGTTTCACGTCAATCTTGAACGTCGACAGAGGCAACCCCTTGTCGTTCACGACGTTAGCGCGTGTGAACGGTTGCCACGCATAGCGCACTTCAGCGGGTTTCTCCACCTGAGGGCTGTTGACGACGATGTAGCAGTCTTCCACTACGCGAGCTTCAGCAGGATAGAAGATGCCGTCCTCACCAGCCAGTTCAAACCCGATGATTCGGTCGCCCGACGATGGGTGCAGTCCTTTGTTGTTGTCCCAGAAACTGATCATGACGCCTTCACGACTGATCAAAGCCTTGGGGCGATTCGGACCGCTGTAGGTCAGTTTGTGCTCGTAGGTGTTCCTGAGTGCGAGTAAGGCCAGACGCTCGCCCACAGGCCGCTTGGTGCGGTAGTGAACGTCGAGCGAGTCGCCGCAGTCGTGGCTGACCACCATTCCAGATCCATAATGACCTGTGCCCAGACGGCGCTGACTCTCGCGGAAGGCAGGCCACGAGGGACGGTTGAGACCCGATAACTGCACAAAGTTGAACGCAATGCTCCTTCCGAAATAAGCGCGCCAACTGCGGCGAAGGAGATTGAAGAGTTGCTCGTGGAGTTCTATGTTGTGGGCATTCGATTCGCCCTGATACCAGGCTACACCCTTAATCTGATAGTGGTCGAGTGGCAGGATGCCTGCCTCGAACATGTAGCAAGGTTCGTAAGGATGACGTTGCTGACGGGTGAGATAGAGATCGGGCTGCTGTTGACCGTCCTTCTCTTTGTTGACGACTTTGGCAATGTTCTTCAGCGCACGACCACGAGCCCAGGGCTGTCCGTAGTCGCCGAAGTACCAGTCAGTCAGTATGTTAGGCATTTCCCACTCAAGTGTTTTGCGGTCTATCCACGATTCAGTTGTGGTTCCTCCCACTGCGTTGCAGATGATGCCGATGGGCACTTTCAGACTGTCGGCAAGCATACGGCCCATGTGATAGGCGATGGCGGAGAATCGCTTGATGTTCTCCGTGTTTGCGAGTTGCCAGCGAGGACGCTTCAGCAGGCGCAGATGGTTCACCGAGTCGCAGGCCTCACGCGACCATTCGACATTGTCGGTGGGGTAGTTGGTGGAGAGGTCGAGGAGGTGGAGCAGACTTGCCGTATGAGCATTGAAGGTCTCGGGCGAAGCATCGGTAGTTGCTCCGAGCGTGAACTCCATATTCGACTGACCCGAGCAGAGCCACACCTCGCCCACATAGACGCTGTCGAGCGTAATCTGTTGGTCGGCCTTCCGTTTCTTGTTCTTTTTCTTCTGATTCAGTAGGGGCCTGAACGATTCGAAGGTCAGTTTGTAGGGACCTCCAGCCTTGATGGACGGGAATTTCACCTGCCACTCGCCATCACGGTTCGTCTGCGTCGAGAGCGTTGCTCCGTTGAAGGTCACGCAGACCTCGTCGCCAGTATTCGCTGTGCCGTGAAGTTGAATCGAGTCGCCGCGCTGCAGCACCATTCCGTTGAGATACATCGGCGAGGGGCGCAGACCACCGAAGTCGCCCGTGAGAGCAGAGTAGATGGTGCGGGCCATAATCTTTGCGCCTTCGGCATTGGGATGAAGCGCGTCGGGGAAGAAGTCGGGGTGACAATAGAGTGGGGTGTGGAGGTCGATGAGCCCAACGTCGGGCGTCTGGGCAATCTTCCGAATGGTCTTCTGAATCGCCTCGTGCCAGTCGCGCGTTCCGCTCTGGAAGCGATGGTGACGATTGAAGATGGGCGTCATCAGGCAGATCCATATTTTCGCCTGTGGATTGGCCACACGGAACGAATCGATGAGTGCCCGATAGTCGCCGATGAACTCGTCGCCGTAGTTCGGCCAGTTGCGCGGGTCGGTGTCGTTCAGTCCGAGATGAATCACTACGAGGTCGGCCTTGAAGTCGAGTGCGTCGCGGAACTCAGGCAACTGCGTGTAGGGTCGGTGACCATGACGAAGCAGCGTGGCTCCCGAGTGGCCGAAGTTTCTCACGTCGAAACCTTCGCCCAGCAACTGCTGGAGCACAACGGGATAGGCGTCGTGTTCGCGGTCGGACAGACCATAGCCATAGGTGACGCTGTTGCCGACACAGGCCACGCGGAGTTTATCCTTCGCCGCCATTGAGAGCGACAACATCAGAAAGGTGAAAAGTACGAGGCGTTTCATCTCGAATTGGGATTAGTTAGGTTGATAGAAAAAGGCACGGAACCGCCTCGTCCTTCAGGGAAGCAAGACAGTTCCGTGTGGAATAAGTTTAGAGCGGTTTGTACTCTACGAAGGCCTCCATAGCCTCGTAGCAGGCCAGACCGAGATCGTCGTAGAGTTTGGCTGTGCCTCGGTTGCGGTCTTCAGCACGCTGCCAGAACAGGCGTTCGTCGTTGCCGAGGAACGGAGCGCTCTCCATCTGCGACTGATGCTTCAGGATGGAGTTTCGCTTAGCACGCAGTTCTTCAGGCGACATGGGAACACACATCTCGATGTTCTCGATTTCCCATTCAGCCCAGGCACCGCGATACATCCAGATGCGGCATTCCTTCAGCCACTCGGCTCCGGCATTCTTCTCCTCGTCGATAGCGGCGAGCACAGCGTCGGTGCACTTGCGGTGGGTTCCGTGTGGGTCGGCAAGGTCGCCAGCCACATAGATCTGATGGGGCTTCACATCGGTGATGAGTTTCTGGACGATGGCCACATCCTTCTCCGACATCGGGAGTTTCTCAATCTTTCCGCTCTCGTAGAACGGCAGGTCGAGGAAGTGGACACGCTCGAGAGGAATCTGGTTGTAGGTGCTGGCCGTACGAGCCTCACCTCTACGGATGAGTCCTTTGATAGTCAGAATGTCGCGAGTGTCGAGGTCGCCTTCCTTCTTGTTCTTCAGGAACTCCTTGATTTCCTTATACTTATTGTTGATTACTTCATCCTTTCCTTCACCGAAGATTTGGTTGAATCCATTGATGAAGTGCATGAAGCGAGTCACCTCTTCGTCGCCAACGGCGATGTTGCCAGAGGTCTCGTAGGCCACGTGAACCTCATGTCCCTGAGCCACGAGTCGCTGAATGGTTCCGCCCATCGAAATCACGTCGTCGTCGGGGTGGGGTGAGAACACAATCACACGCTTCGGGAACGGTTTTGCACGTTCGGGGCGATAGGTGTCGTCGGCATTGGGCTTACCACCTGGCCAGCCCGTGATGGTGTGCTGCAGGTCGTTGAAGATCTTGATGTTAGCGTTGTAGGCCGAGCCGTAGAGCGCCAGCAACTCCGAAAGTCCGTTCTCGTTGTAGTCCTTGTTGGTGAGTTTCAGAATGGGCTTGCCGGTCTTCTGGCAAAGCCACACCAGCGCCGAGCGAACGAGTTTGTCGGTCCAGTCGAGCGAAGTGACGAGCCAGGGGTGAACGATGCGAGTCAACTTGCTGGCTGCAGCGAGGTCGGTCACCACATGAACGTCGTTGTGGGTCTGCAGGAAGGTAGCAGGAATCTGGTCGGTGATGCGACCTTCAACGGTCTTCTGAATGATCTCTGCCTTGCTCTCACCCCAAGCGGTCAGATAGATGCGGCGAGCGGCAAGAATCGTCGCAACACCCATCGTGATGGAACACGGCGGCACCATCTCGCTGCTGTTCATGCTGTGGGTCATCTCCTCACGCGACGTAGCGTCGATCAGGATGATACGTGAGGGAGAGTTGAGCGACGAACCCGGCTCGTTGGTTGCGATGTTTCCCATACGACCGATTCCCAGCAGCATCACGTCGATACCACCGAAGGTCTTGATGCGCTGCTCGTAGAGACGGCAGTGCTGCTGAACATTCTCCTGAGCAACTGTTCCGTCGAGCGAGAAGATGTTCTGGCGGTCGATGTTCACGTGGTCCAGGAAACGCTCGTGGAGCACCTGAATCGCAGAATGGGGAGAGTCGGAAGTGAGGGGGAAATACTCGTAGGCGTTGAAAACCACTACGTTATGGAAACTCACGCCCTCTTTCTTATGGCGTCGGATGAGTTCGTCGTAGACAGGAGTGAGCGAAGTGCCTGTGCCCAGTCCGAGCACGCAGTATTTGCCTTCGCGTTCCTTGTGTTTGATTTCGTCGATGATGGCATAGGCAATGGCCTCGGCCGCTGCCTCCATTTTAGGATAGATTTCTGTGGGAATCTTCTCCATTCGCGTGATTTCGCTGCGGTCGACAGCGGTGAACGGACGATAGAATTCCTCGGGTACTTTGTTTAGTACAATTTGTGAACTTAGGTTTAGTCTCATGGCTTGTGTAGATATTGAAGTGGCGATAAGTTCCGACTGGAACCCATCGCCGCTATGATTGATTTTTATAGATTGTCTTTTTCGATGTCCTTGAAGTATTTGTAGGTAGCCACCTTCAGTTCGTCGGTTGCAGCCTCGTCGCAGACGATGATTCCGTGACGGTGCTCCTGAAGGGCGCTGATGGTCCAAGCCTGTGTGACGGGACCCTCAACGGCTGCCTGCAGGGCGCGTGTCTTAGCGTGTCCGTTGACGAGAATCATCACCTCGCGAGCGTCCATTACGGTTGCAACACCTACGGTCAGAGCGGTCTTCGGCACTTTGTTCACGTCGTTGTCGAAGAAGCGTGAGTTGGCGATGATGGTGTCGGTGGTGAGGGTCTTCTGACGGGTGCGGGAAGCAAGCGACGAGAAGGGCTCGTTGAAGGCGATGTGGCCGTCGGGTCCGATACCGCCGATGAACAGGTCGATGCCGCCAGCCTCGACGATCATCTCCTCGTAGTGGGCGCACTCAGCCTCAAGGTTCTCAGCGTTGCCGTTGAGGATGTGGATGTTCTCCTTCGGGCAGTCGATGTGGTTGAAGAGGTTGGTTGCCATGAATGAGTGATAACTCTCGGGATGCTCCTCGGGCAGTCCCACATATTCGTCCATATTGAACGTCAGTACGTTCTTGAACGAGACGCGGCCTTCTTTGTTGGCCTTCACAAGATTGCGATACATGCCTACGGGCGAAGAACCTGTAGGAAGACCCAGTACGAACTTATGGTCTGGGGTAGGATTGAATTCGTTGATGCGCTTGATAACATGTTCAGCAGCCCAGCGTGACAACTGCTCATAATCGGGTTCAATGATAACTCTCATAATTCAATGATTTATGTTAAAATTTAATTATGCTTTAATCTAAACTGCAAAGATACGATTTTTGCCGAAACCTGCCAAATGAAATGGGCATTTTTCTTCTAAAAACTATGTTTTTGTTTTCTATTTCGCTCAGTTATTTAGACTGTTTGTTTGCGGTGGAGCAACTATTCTGTGGAAATGAATGCGAAAAACTCAGTTTTTTTCTTTGTATTTCACTCAGTTATTCGCTCCATTGGCATGCGCCGAAGGTACTTTCGCTCGCAAAAAGCAAAATAAAATTTCATTTTCTTTTTGCATTCTGCTCACTTATTCGTACTTTGGCTACGCCGAAGGTACTTTCGTTCGACAATGAAAATAAAATCACGTTTTTATTTTGCATTGTGCTCACTTATTCGTACCTTTGCACCATATTATATATAATTGATGAAAGAATTTGTCATATCTGAGGCCAAAGCCGAAACTGCGGTGCTTGTGGGCCTCATCACACAGAATCAGGGCGAAGCAAAGACAAAGGAATATCTTGACGAACTTGAGTTTCTGGCCGAAACGGCTGGAGCAGTGGTCGTAAAGCGGTTCACACAGCGCGTGAACGGACCGAGTCAGGTGACCTATGTGGGAAAAGGAAAACTCGAGGAGATTCGCGACTTCATCAGACGTCGTCAGGACGAGGCAGACGAACTCGAAGCCGAAGGCGTTGAACTGACTCCCGAGACCGAACCCGTGGGAATGGTGATCTTCGACGATGAACTCTCGGCAAAGCAGATTCGCAATATCGAGCAGGAACTGAAGGTGAAGATTCTCGACCGCACGAGTCTGATTCTGGATATTTTCGCAATGCGAGCACAAACGGCGAACGCCAAGACCCAAGTGGAACTGGCACAGTATCGCTATATGCTGCCCCGACTGCAGCGCTTGTGGACTCACCTCGAGCGTCAGGGCGGTGGCTCTGGTTCGGGCGGCGGTAAGGGTTCTGTGGGACTTCGTGGACCTGGTGAAACCCAACTTGAGATGGACCAGCGTATCATCCGTCAGCGCATCACGTTGCTGAAGGAGCGTCTCGTGGAAATCGACAAGCAGAAGACTACCCAGCGCAAGAACCGTGGGCGCCTCATTCGTGTGGCGCTTGTGGGCTATACGAACGTGGGTAAGTCTACGATTATGAACCTGCTGTCGAAGAGCGATGTGTTTGCCGAGAACAAACTGTTCGCAACGCTCGATACCACCGTTCGCAAGGTGGTCATCGAGAATCTGCCTTTCCTGTTGGCCGACACCGTAGGTTTCATCCGCAAGTTGCCGACCGACTTGGTGGACTCGTTTAAGTCAACCCTCGACGAGACCCGTGAGGCCGACCTCCTGCTTCACATTGTCGACATCTCGCATCCCGATTTCGAGGAGCAGATTAAGGTCGTGGAGAAGACGCTCGGCGACCTCGGCTGTGCAGAGAAGCCGTCGATGATTGTGTTCAATAAAATTGACAATTACACGTGGACGGAGAAAGACGAGGACGACCTGACGCCTCCGACGAAGGAGAATGTCTCGCTCGAAGAACTGAAGCGCACGTGGATGGGCCGTCTCAATGAGAACTGCCTCTTCATATCCGCACTCGAGAAGCAGAACATCGACGAGTTCCGCGAGGTGGTCTATAAGAAAGTTCGCGAACTTCATGTGCAGAAATATCCTTACAATGATTTCCTCTACAACGTAGACGAATAGAGTAGGGGAATAGGGTATTAGAATAGACGAATAGAATAGTTTTATGAATAGTCAGCAGTCGGGACCATTCTGATGTCTGCCCGACGTCTGGCAATTGAGAATCAACAACTAAAGTATATGAACCAATACAGACAATTGACTGAACAGGAGATAGATCTTCTGGAGAGCAACAGTTGCTGGTCGGAAGACTGGACACGCGTGACGGTGGCCGAAGATTTTCGTGCCAACTACTTCCACCGTGTGATGTTCTACGGCGACATTCAACTGGGCAACTTTGAGAAAAATGTCGAGGTTTCGAAGGGCTTCGTGAAGCACTCAGGCATCAATAATGCCACACTGCGCAACGTGACCGTCGGCGACAACTGTCTCATTGAGAACATTGGAAACTACATCAATAACTATACCATCGGCGACGACACCTATATTTCCAACGTCTGCACGATGGAGACTACTGAGGGCGCTACCTATGGCGAGGGCCATCTGATTTCGGTCCTCAACGAGGTGGGTGACGGCAATCTGGTGCTGTTCCGCGATTTGAACAGTCAGTTTGCAGCCTTTATGGTGAATCATTTCCACAACAAGCCGCTGAAGGACGCAATCCGCCGCATGATCAACGAGCAGATTCAGCGCACGATGCCCGATCGTGGAACCATCGGCAATAATGTGAAGATTGTGAACACGAAGGAAATCACGAACACCGTTATCTACGACTGTTGCGAGATTAGCGGTGCTGCTCGCCTGAGCGACTGCACCATCAGTTCGTCTCCCACGAATACGGTCTATATCGGAACGGGTGTCATCTGCGAGAACTCCATCATTTCCGACGGTTGCGCCATCATCAATTCGGTGAAGATGGAAGACTGCTTCGTCGGTGAGGCTTGTCACGTGAGCAATGGATTCACGGCTTCGGCCAGCGTGTTCTTCGCTAATTCCTACATGTCGAACGGTGAGGCCTGTGCCGCATTCTGTGGCCCGTTCACGGCTTCCCACCATAAGTCGAGTCTGCTCATCGGCGGAATGTTCTCGTTCTACAATGCTGGTTCGGCAACGAACTTCTCGAACCACGCCTATAAGATGGGTCCCATGCACTACGGAACCCTCGAGCGTGGCACGAAGACTGCCTCGGGCGCCTATCTGCTGATGCCTGCGACCATCGGAACATTCTCGGTCTGCTTCGGTAAACTGATGTATCATCCCGACACGCGCGACCTGCCCTTCAGTTATCTGATTGCCTATGGCGACACGATGTATCTCTCGCCGGGACGCAACCTCACGACTGTTGGACTCTATCGCGACATTCGCAAATGGCCGAAGCGCGACAAGCGCCCTGCTGACGGACGCAAGAGCATCGTCAACTTCGACTGGCTCTCGCCCTATTCCGTGGGTGAGATTCTGCGCGGAAAGCAGATCCTCGAACGACTTCGTGCGGCTTCGGGCGACAACGTCTCCACCTATAACTATCACGAGTACGTCATCAATGCATCGTCGCTTCGCAAGGGCATCAAGTACTACGATATTGCGCTCCGCATCTATATGGGAGCCGTGCTGAAGCGTCACGCGCTGACGAAGCCCATCACTGATGTTGGACTTGGCAACTGGACCGACCTCTCGGGTCTGCTGCTGCCCGAGAGCGAGGAGCAGCGACTCATCAACGACATTGAGTCGGGCAACCTCGAGACCATCGAAGATGTACTTGACCGCTTCAGGGAGATCGACAGCAACTATTCGGAATATCGCTGGACCTGGACCTATCGCATGATTTGTGACTACTACGGTCTGACCGAGATTACGGAGGATGATGCCGAGCGCGTGCGTCAGGACTATGTCACTGCCCGTCGCGCGTGGATCGCTGAAATTCGCAAGGATGCTGAGAAGGAATACACGCTGGGCGATGTGGAAGAGGGCGTTCTCGACGACTTCCTCGAACTCCTCGACAGCGAGGTAGACTTCGAGAATCAGAAACTGTATATGTAGACAACGATGGGCAGAAGGTTCTGGAGTTATTTCGACGATCTCTGCCCACAAAGAATAACAAAACCTTAACAATATGAAGAAAAGAATCATCGGCGCACTGTTACTGCTTTGTGCCATTTGCAGCAACGCCGCTGCTAAGGACTATCACTACACGACCGTCCCCGGTGACCAGATGCAGACCCGCATCTACACCCTCGACAACGGTCTGAAAGTCTATCTGTCAGTCAACAAGGAGAAACCCCGCATTCAGACCTACATCGCTGTTCGCACGGGTTCGAAGAACGATCCCGCTGAGACAACGGGTCTTGCCCACTATCTTGAGCACTTGATGTTCAAGGGTACGAAGCAATTCGGTACCAGCGACCCCGCCGCAGAGGAACTGCTTCTGAACGACATCGAGCGCCGCTATGAGGAATATCGCCTCATCACCGACCCCGAACTGCGTCGCCAGAAGTATCACGAGATCGACAGCGTTTCGCAACTCGCTGCCAAGTATTTCATTCCGAATGAGTACGACAAGTTGATGTCGGCCATTGGCGCTGAGGGCACTAATGCCTACACGTCGAACGATGTGACTTGCTACACGGAGGACATTCCCTCAAACGAAGTGGAGAACTGGGCAAAGATTCAGGGCGACCGCTTCCAGAATATGGTGATTCGCGGTTTCCACACCGAACTCGAGGCCGTCTATGAGGAGTACAATATCGGTATTGCTCAGGACTCACGCAAACTTTGGCAGGCAATGAGCCAGATGCTCTTCCCGACCCATCCCTATGGCACTCAGACCACAATCGGAACGCAGGAACACCTGAAGAATCCGTCGATTGTGAACATCAAGAACTACTTCAACAAGTGGTATCGTCCGAACAACGTCGCCATCTGTATGGCTGGTGACCTGAACTATGACGAGACGATTGCCATCATCGACAAGTACTTCGGCAACTGGAAGCCCGGAGCCGACGTTCGTCAGCCCGAGTTCCCCGCACTGAAGCCCATCATTGCTCCGCGCGATACGACCGTCTATGGACTTGAGGCAGAGACCCTCTGGATGGGCTGGCGCTTCGATCGCGGCAACTCGCTGCAGATTGACACGCTGAACGTTGTGGGCGATATGCTCAACAACGGAACCGCTGGTCTCATCGACCTCGACATCAACAATCAGATGAAGATGCTCGGTGCCTTTGGTGGCAGCGAGACCCTGCGTGACTATTCGTGCTTCATCCTTGGTGGAACGCCGAAGGAAGGCCAGTCGCTCGAGGAGGTTCGCTCTCTGCTCCTCGCCGAGATTGAGAAACTGAAGAGCGGCAATTTCTCAGATGACCTGCTGCCTTCAATCATCAACAATGCGAAACTCAACTACTTCACTCGCCTTGAGAGCAATCAGGCTCGTGCTAATCTCTTCGTCGATACCTATATCAACGAGATTCCCTGGGAACAGCAGGTGGGTTATCTCGACCGCATCTCGGGCATTACGAAGGAGCAGATTGTCGACTTCGCCCGTCGTCATTTCGGTCAGAACTATGTTTCGGTGCTGAAGCGTCAGGGTGAGGACAAGTCGCTGAAGAAGATTGACAAGCCCCAGATTACGCCAATTCCCACGAACCGCGATCAGATGAGTCAGTTCGTGAAGGACGTGCAGAACTCTCAGGTGAAGCCCATCGAACCGCGCTTCGTTGACTTCCAGAACGACCTCTCGTTTGGCAAGACCAAGCGCAATCTGCCCTATATCTATGTACAGAACACGGAGAATGGTCGCTTCACGCTCGCCTTCCGCTATGAGTTTGGTAATGAGGCCGACCTGCGTTATGGCTATGCCGCTAACTACATCGATTATCTCGGAACCGATAAGTTCACCAACGAGCAGATCAAGCAGCAGTTCTACAAACTGGCTTGCGACTATAGCATCAGCGTGGGCGCTCGCAGCATGAACGTCATACTTTCGGGTCTGGCAGAGAACATGCCTCAGGCTTTGGCACTTCTGGAGAACGTGCTGCAGAACGCGAAGGTTGACAACGACGCTTGGCAGCAACTTGTCGCTATGGAGGAGAAGGCCCGCAACGATGCTAAACTGAATCAGCAGCAGAACTTCTCGCGCCTCGTTTCCTATGGCGTCTATGGCCCCTACAACCCCTCTCGTCACGACCTTTCGATTGCTCAGTTGCGCCAGCAGAATCCTCAGGAATTGCTCACGCTGCTGAAGAATCTCTCGAAGTACGACCACACCTTATTATATTACGGTCCTCTCTCTGAGAAGGAATTGGCAAAGGTTGTGACCAAGCAGCACAAGACCGCTAAGAAGTATGTGGCTGTGCCCGAAGGTAAGCACTACACCATGCAGCCCACACCGCAGAACGAGATTGTCATTGCGCCCTACGACGCTAAGAACATCTACATGCGCATGATTCACAACGAGCAGCGCGATTGGCAGCCCAGCGAGGCAGCCGTGAAGGCTTTGTTCAACGAGTACTACGGTGGCGGCATGAACACAATCGTCTTCCAGGAACTGCGCGAGGCCCGCGGTCTGGCTTATAACGCCTTCGCCGCTTATCTGGAGCCGAGTTATAAGGACCAGAAGGAATATTTCCTGACCCATATCATCACTCAGAACGACAAGATGATGGACTGCGTGCGTCAGTTCCACCAGATTCTCGACACGATGCCTGAGAGCCCGACCGCATTCCAGATTGCAAAGGACGCTCTGACAAAGCGCCTGCAGAGTCAGCGCACCACGAAGTTCGCACTCATCAACGCATGGCTCTCAGCCAAGCAACTGGGTATCGACTACGACATCGACAAGCGCATCTATGAGGCTCTGCCCGCATTGCAGTTGAGCGACATCGTCCGCTTCGAGCAGCAGCAGATGGCCCGCAAGCCTTATCGTTACGTGATTCTCGGCGATGAGAAGGAACTCGACATCGAGTCGCTCGAGAAGATTGGTCCCATCCGCCGACTCACAACTGAGGAAATTTTTGGATATTAATAATCATACAGTAAAACATTATGGCTAACAAACCTGAATTTAAGTACGCTCCGATGTTTCAACTCGGAGAAGACAAAACAGAGTATCGCCTTCTGTCGAAGGAGGGTGTAACAGTCAGTGAATTTGAGGGCAAGCCCATCGTGAAGGTTTCGCCTGAGGCGCTCACCCTGCTTGCTCAGCAGGCTTTCCACGATGTGGAGTTCATGCTTCGCCGCGAGCACAATCTGCAGGTGGCTGCAATCCTCAGCGACGAGGAGGCCTCTGAGAACGATAAGTATGTCGCTCTGCAGTTCCTGCGCAATGCGGAGACTGCAGCCAAGGGCATTCTGCCTTTCTGTCAGGACACGGGTACTGCTATCATTCATGGTGAGAAGGGTCAGCAGGTGTGGACTGGCTTCGAGGATGAGGAAGCCCTCTCGCTGGGTGTCTACAACACCTTTACTCAGGACAATCTCCGCTATTCGCAGAACGCTCCGCTGAACATGTACGACGAGGTGAACACTCGCTGCAATCTCCCTGCTCAGATCGACATAGAGGCTTGCGAGGGCGCTGAGTATCGCTTCGTGATGGTAGCGAAGGGCGGTGGCTCTGCCAACAAGACCTATTTCTATCCGATGACAAAGGCCACGATTCAGAACGAAGGCACACTGCTGCCGTTCCTCGTTGAGAAGATGAAATCGCTCGGTACGGCTGCTTGCCCGCCTTACCATATTGCATTCGTCATTGGTGGTACTTCGGCTGAGAAGAATCTGCTCACCGTGAAACTCGCTTCGATTAAGTATTACGACAATCTGCCCACAACTGGTGATGAGACGGGTCGTGCTTTCCGCGATATCGACCTCGAGAACAAACTGCTCGAAGAGGCTCATAAGATTGGTCTTGGTGCTCAGTTTGGTGGTAAGCATCTGGCTCACGACATCCGTGTGGTTCGTCTGCCTCGTCACGGTGCTTCTTGCCCGATTGGTATGGGTGTTTCCTGCTCTGCCGACCGCAATATCAAGGCAAAGATCAATGCCGATGGTATCTGGCTTGAGAAGATGGACGAAAATCCTGCCGAACTGATTCCCGCTGAGTTTGCTCAGGCTGGCGAAGGTGGCAATCAGATTGTCATCGACCTCGATAAGGGTATCGACGCCGTTCGTGCTGAACTCACGAAGTATCCCGTCTCGACTCGTGTGAACCTGAAGGGAACAATCATCGTGGCTCGTGACATTGCTCACGCCAAGTTGAAGGCTCGTCTCGATGCTGGTGAGGAAATGCCCGCTTACTTCAAGGATCATCCCATTCTTTATGCTGGTCCTGCTAAGACGCCAGAGGGCTATCCTTGCGGTTCGATGGGTCCGACCACAGCCAACCGTATGGATCCTTATGTCGATGAGTTCCAGGATCATGGTGCAAGCCTCGTGATGATAGCCAAGGGCAATCGTTCGCAGGTGGTAACCGATGCCTGCAAGAAGCATGCTGGCTTCTATCTGGGCACGATTGGTGGCGTTGCTGCAGTGCTTTCGCAGTCGTCCATCAAGTCAATTGAGTGCGTCGAGTATCCCGAGTTGGGTATGGAGGCTATCTGGAAGATCACCGTTGAGGACTTCCCCGCTTTCATCCTCGTCGACGACAAGGGCAACGATTTCTTCCAGCAACTGAAGCCTTGGTGCCCTCAGTGCAAGAAGTAGTATTCTATGAAACGTAGTCGGGCGGTCTTTCTCCGATAGCGAAAGGCTTCCCGAAGCTTCAATACAACTTGTTCTGGCTCGTGAGAGAACTCTTTCATGAGCCAGAACTTCTTTATTTGTGCTTTTGAGCATTTCTAAATAGGAGACTCTTCAAAGAATTTTCTATGGCCTATTCAAGTTCCAATGTCTTGTCTTCTGATGTTATTCCTATAGTTAATTCGCGTTTTAATGTTATTGCTTTCTGATGTTTTTCCTCTCGCGCATTCACGTCTTAATACTCGTGCTCTCTGATATTTCTCTTATGGAATACTTTGGTGACAAACAGTTCTTTATGGCTAATCTCGTTTTTATGAGTAGGGGAGGGGGCTATAATCTTCTTTTAGCATCATGAGGTCAATTTACCCCCATTTTTTTGCTTGATGACCTTACAGAATAAATTTGAGGGCTGTCAAATGACAGCCCTCAACCAACACAAAAACTAAACTAGACTTAACTAAATTAATGACGGAATTTCGCAACCCCATACATTAACTTTGCAAAATTAATATTTTCTTGTGATAATCGTCGATTTTAAATGTTAATATTTGTTTAAAGGCCTTTTTCTTTACTTTTTTGTAGCCTTAAAAAGCAGATATTGGTCAAGAATCACCATTGCCGTCATCGCTTCAACAATAGGTACGGCTCTGGGTACAACGCAAGGATCATGACGTCCGCGAGCATCAATTGTTGTGTTGTTTCCGCCATCATCCACAGTGTCTTGTGGCTTCAGGATTGTTGCTACAGGCTTGAACGCCACGCGGAAGAAAATGTCTTGTCCGTTGCTGATGCCACCCTGAATGCCGCCACTGTGATTAGTTTGGGTCGTGATGGGGCGGGACATCTGCTCGTTGGGCTCGCCAGCGGCAAAATGATCATTCTGCTGACTTCCACGTTCAGTCACACCCGCAAAGCCCATACCGTATTCAAAGCCCTTGGCCGCATTGATGCTGAGCATTGCAAAACCCAGACGGGCGTGAAGTTTGTCGAACTCGGGCTCACCGACTCCCGCAGGACAGCCTTTCACCACACAGGTCACAATACCGCCAATCGTGTCGCCTTCTGCCTTCACCTCGGCAATGAGTTTCTCCATATCGGCAGCCTTCTGCTCGTCTGGACAGCGCACGGGGTTGCTTTCTGTCTTGCTGAGGTCGTAGCGAGTGTAGTCGGTGTCGAGCGCAATATTGCCCACTTGCGACGTATAGGCCTGAATATTGATGCCCATCTGGCGCAACACGAGTTTCGCCAGCGCGCCAGCCACCACTCTTGCAATCGTGATGCGGGCCGATGAACGTCCTCCGCCACGATGGTCTCTTACACCATATTTTATATAATAGGTGTAGTCGGCATGCGACGGGCGGAACAGATGGCGCATCTCCTCATAGTCTTTCGACTTCTGATTCGTGTTGCGCACGATGAACCCGATAGGACAGCCTGTGGAAACTCCTTCGAAGACTCCACTGAGCAGTTCCACCTGATCAGCTTCGTTGCGACTGGTGGTGATGTGACTTTGTCCTGGACGGCGCCTATTGAGTTCGCTCTGAATGAAGTCCATATCGATGGGAATACCCGCAGGCATTCCATCGACAATGCCACCGATGGCTTCCCCATGACTCTCGCCAAAGGAAGTGAGCGTGAATATTTCACCGAAAGTGTTGCGCATTGTTATTTCCTGATGATTATTTCGTAAATGATTGATATTAGGGGGCGATGGCGCTTCGCGCAGTTCAACGGCCTTCGCCCTAGTTCAAGCGCCCTTCGGGCTGTTCAACGCGACATACGTCGCAGTTCAAGAGTTCGGGAGTTGAAGAGTCTGGAAGTTCAGGAGTTCGGAAGTTCGGGAGTTCAGACATTAGTCTTTCAGGTTCCGCATCCAAGTTTCGAGTTCCAAGTTTCGAGCCTGTCTGTTGCTATTTACTCCCCTCGCTTATAGAGAGGGGCAGGGGGGTGAGTCTTCTCCCCTCCCTGAGGGGAGGGGTCGGGGGAGAGGCTCCTTCCTTATCCTTTCTTGCAGCAGCCACCTTCTTGGTTACCGCATCCGCCTTCCTCTTTACCGCAGCCTCCACAGCCTTCTTCGCCGTCGCCGCAACCGCCGCATCCTCCGCAGCTCTGACCCGTGAGTTGACGGATGAGTTGCTGGATTTCCTCTTCTCTGGCTTCCTGCGATTCAACGATTTTACCTACGAAGTTAAGCGACTTGCCTGCAAGCGGATGATTCAGGTCGATGACCACCGAGTTGTCGCGAATGTCGATAACGCGTCCCATGAAGCGGTCGCCGTCTTCGTTCTGAAGTGGTACGATAGCGTCGATATAGATGCGCTCATGGTCGAATCGGCCGTCGATACTGAAGATCTCTCTATCGAGTTCCACTACGCGTTCGTCGTAGAATTCACCGTAGGCCTGTTCGGGAGCGAGGGTGAAATTGAACTCTTCGCCCTTCTGCAGCGAAACCAATGCCTCCTCGAAACCTTCGAGTGCAATGCCGAATCCGCTGACGAACACAAAAGGCTTGTCCTCAGGGGCTTTCTCAACGAGATGTCGGCCGCTTTCGTCTATCGTGAAGAGGTCGTAGGCCACTTCTATGTGCTTGTTTTCTTTCTTCTCCATTATATATAATGTATAGTGATAATTGTTACTTTTTTACGATGTTTTGCTTTCAGTTTGCAAAGATAATAAAAACTTGGGAGATATTTTGATTTGAGTCAAGAAAAGTGGCTGTTTGCGCACACAGTAGGCAAAAACTATTGTGAGATTCGACAAAACGATTTACCTTTGCACCGTCAAAAGACAATTAGGGATAACAAACACAATTAGTAAACACAGGGCCGTGAGGTTCGCAAATTAAAGATGCCCCGGTCGATTCAGTTCGGCCAATATGGGGAAAAAGAAAGGTAAAAAGATTATGAAGAAGATTGTTTTGACAATTGTTGCAATGCTGAGCATGACTCTTGCATTTGCAGATGGAGAGAAAAGTAACATGACAAATGAGGTGAAGGCCTACGACATGACAGTCAATCATCGTAAACTGGCAATGTGTCTCGGTCTTGATTTCGACCAGATGGACGCAGTAGAGATGATCCACAACCAGTTCTGTGAGGACATGATGGTGGCTGCTCGCGCATCGAAGGACGAGCAAAAGAAACTGCTTGATAAGGCCATTCTGAAGGATCTGCGCTACATGCACGCCGTACTCGACCATCGTCAGTATCGCAAGTATCAGCAGTTGCTCAACGTCACTCTCGTGAATCGTGGACTTCGCTAAGAAGTAGTTATAAACATTTTGAAACAGTTTAAATTGTAAAAGAAACAGGAATTATGAAAAAGTTTAGAAATATGATTAAGGAAGCACTCATGGGCAACGCCCTGATGACTCCGACAGGTATGATTCCTCTGAATCTGAAATAGGTATAGAAAATAGATAATTGAACATTAACGGCAAATCGAAGATTTTGTCGCCCGATATTTGGGAGTGTCAGATTTTTTTGCTTACTTTGTAGCATGAAACGTCTGACACTCTCTTTTTTTGTGCTGTTGCTGGTCTCTCTGACCCTCTCGGCACAACGCCCACGATACCATAAGATGTCGCCGATGCTCCGCCAGATGACGGCAGCGAAGGCGCAGCAGGAGGTGTGTGCCTTTGTCCGCATCACTTCCGACGCCGACCGCATCCTGAGGGAGAATGGCTGCCGCGAACTCGCCCGTTGCGGCAATATCTACATTGCCAGCATTCCCACGAGTCGCCTAAGTTCCTTGTCGCAGGAGAAGGCCGTCAAGCGCATCGAGGCCCATCGCGGTCATCACATTCTGATGGATTCGATGGCGGTTCATCTCAACGCCCTTCCTGTCTATGAGGGAACGGCCCTGCCTCAGGCGTTCACGGGCGATGGGGTCGTGATGGGCATTATGGACATTGGTTTCGACCTGACTCATCCGAATTTCTACGACGCTACGGCCACCAACTACCGCATTAGCAGCCTGTGGGATCAGATTTCGCCCGATACCATTGGCAGCCAACTCTATGTAGGGCGCGACTACACCAGCGAGCAGGAACTGCTCTCGCTGGGCTGTTCCTACGACGGAAAACTCCAGACCCACGGCACCCACACGCTCGGAATTGCTGCTGGAAGTGGTTACGACAGCCCCTATCGGGGAATGGCGTGGGAAAGCGATATCTGTCTGGTAGCCAATGCGGTAACTGAGGACATTGCCCTCATCGACACCGCCGATTACTACAAATACACCTTTGCCACCGATGCGCTCGGGTTCAAGTACATCTTCGACTATGCCGAATCGGTCGGAAAGCCTTGTGTCATCTCGTTCAGCGAGGGTTCCGAGCAGGATTTTTATGGCTACGACGTGCTCTACTACGAGATGCTAGACAGCCTCGTGGGTCCTGGGCGAATCCTCGTCGCTTCGGCGGGCAATAGCGGAAATGTGGTGAATTTCATCCACAAGGAACCTGGGCGAGAGCGAGCGGGTACGTTCGTGAAAACCTCCGTCGACCATGTGGACTTCACGGCAAAGGCCGACCGCGACTTCACCTTGCGTGTGAAAGTCTACGACGAAACGCCTCTCGTCATCGATATTCCCTCCTCCGAAGTCCTTCTTCGTGAGGATTCCTGCTTTGCCGATTCCATGCTGATTGATGACCGCATGTATTATTTCGACGTCACGGGTTATCCCTCGTGCTACGTTCCCTCCGAGACCTGCTTCGACGTTAGGTTGAGCGTGCTTGGCCAGTTGGGCGGACACTTGCCCGTTTCGGTGGAGTTTGTAGGCAGCGAGGCCGACATTGAGGTCTATCGCAGTTCAGGCAGTTTCGTCACCAACGAACTCGACCCCGAACTCTGCGACGCGGTTCCTGGCCGCACCATTCATTCGCCCTCCAGCGCCCCGTGTGTCATCTGTGTCGGTGCTACGGGCTATCGCACGGGTATCACCAACTATCTCGGCAACTATCGCAAGTTCGATCAGGGCAACGATGGGCGCCGAAGCGACTATTCGTCGATTGGTCCCACCTACGACGGACGCATCAAACCCGACGTGATGGCGCCTGGAACCAACATCATCTCTTCCTATAGCAGTTATTACCTCGAGAACAATCCTACGGCGAGCGATATTCTTTCCGACGTTGCCCATTTCGACTTCAATGGTCGCACCTACGCCTGGAACAGCAATGCGGGCACGTCGATGTCTACACCTGCTGTCGGTGGCGCCATTGCCCTTTGGTTGCAGGCGAAGCCAACGCTCACGCCTGAGGAGGCGATGGACGTGATTCGTCGCACCAGCAGCCACTACGATTCGTCGCTCACCTATCCGAACAACTATTATGGTTATGGTCAGATTGACGTCTATCGTGGTTTGCTCGATATTCTCGGAATCGACGGTATAGAGGGACTTTCGCAGCATCAGCCCGCCTCTGTAGTCTTCTCTGCTAAAGGTCAGGGTAGGGTAGAGGTCTGCTTCGATGAGGTGATGACGCATGATTTCCAGATTCGGGTCTATTCGACCTCAGGTCAACTCGTTCTCTCCCGCAGTTTCCAGAGTGGTTCTGACCGCTATCTGCTCGATCTCTCGGCTTTGCAGCGAGGTGTATATGCCATTCAGGTCGACACTCATGAGCGTGCTACGACAGGTTCCACGCTGGTCAGAATCTGACGATTTCACCGCGTAGACAGCGACCTTGGTCAGTGGAGTCAGTCCGTTCTTCTGCGACGAGACTAATCCCCACGATGGAGTTCATGAAAGAAAATTGCAAAAATTCGTTTGAAAAAATGAACATTTTGTTGGTTAATTCGGAAATTTGAACTATCTTTGTCGGGCAGGAAAAGTTTAACTAAAACAGTATAAAGCAATGAAGAATTTGAAACATTACGTGATTGCAGTTGTGGCAGCCGTCTTGTTCTCGGCTTGTGGCACAACACGCACCGTTCCCCTGACGGGACGTAAGCAGAGCCTGATGATTAGCGACCAGGAAGTGTTGTCGCTCAGTTCTCAGGAGTATTCAAAGTACATGCAGTCGGCTAAGAAGTCGACCAACGCTACTAACACGGCTATGGTGCAGCGCGTCGGACAGAAACTGGCGAATGCGGTGCAGACCTATTTGAGCAACAATGGCTATGCGAATGAACTCTCCAACTATGCATGGGAGTTCAATCTGGTGCAGGATCAGAGCGTGAATGCCTTCTGTATGCCTGGTGGAAAGATTGTTGTCTATGAGGGCCTCTTGCCCGTCACCCAGGACGAGGCCTCGCTGGCTGTCGTCCTTGGACATGAGATTGCCCACGCTGTCGCCAACCACTCTGCCGAGCAGATGTCGAAGCAGATCAAGCAGCAGTATGGCCTGCAGATTGGTTCAGCCGTTGCTGGTGCACTCGGAATGGGCACCAACACTCAGTCGATTGCACAGGTGATTGCTCAGTACGGCTTGCAGTTCCGCAATCTGAAGTATTCGCGCGATCACGAGACCGAAGCCGACCGTATGGGATTGATCTTCGCCGCTATGGCTGGCTACGACCCGAATGTCGCAGTAACCTTCTGGCAGCGTATGGCTGCAAGCACGGGTTCGGGCACAGCAGAGTTCCTGAGTGACCACCCGAGCGATGAGACTCGTATCAGCAACATTCAGAAGAAATTCCTCCCCGAGGCTCTGAAATACTACACGGGCTCTTCTGCCGCAACGACAACGACCAAGAAGTCGGCGAAGGCCACAAGAACCATCAAGTTCTAAGTCTTCTGCACTTAGAACCTCAGGATTGTCTCTGAAGATAGTCTCTGAAAAATCTAAAGAAATCAAAGAATCGGACGTACCCACTCGTCCGATTTTTTTGTGCCGTTAAAGCTATTCTTTGTGCCATTGAAAGCAATGCTCAGTACCATAGGGAGATGTCCTTTGCATCTATATAAAGCATAGTTCTGTATGGTCGAAAGTTATGCTTTGTATGGTCGAAAGGTATGCTTTGTATGGTCGAAAGGTATGCTTTGTGTGGTCGAAAGTTATGCTTTGTATGGTCAAAAGATATGCTTTGTATGGTCGAAAGTTATGCTTTGTATGGTCGAAAGTTATGCTTTGTATGGTCAAAAGGTGTATTCTATATGATTGAGACGAATGCCTTTATCAATCGAAGAAACCAGTTTAGTGATGATTGACGAAACGAGAAAAATACATTTTTTTCATTAACACCTACCATCCTACCATAACCCTTTGCAAACGCCCTGCCACAAAGGGTTTGAGGCACGGTAGGTCTGTTTCAAACTCCTACCATAGACCTACCATAGACCTACCATCGGGCAAACTCTAAAAGTTTTAATCAGTTGCGACTTATTCGTGTGCCATAACCTATTGTTAATCATTGCTTTATGGCCAAATTATGAAGTATTTCCTCTGTGGATTATGACGGTCGAAATAACAAGATTCTATGGTAGGTCTATGGTAGGTGTATGGTAGGTCTTACATAAAGACCTACCATGACTGAAACCCTTTGCCAGAAGGTGTTTGAGGGTAGTCATGGTAGGTCGGTAGGTCTTTGTTCGAAAATAGTTATTTGTCTATTTCGTGTATTTCAGTCGGAGGCTGTTCAGGACAACGCTGATACTCGACAATGCCATGAGGGCAGAAGCCCACATCGGGGTAATCTGGAAGTCGATGCCGAAGGCACGAGGCAGTCCTGCCGCGAGGGGAATGCAGACAATGTTGTAGATGAATGCCCAGAAGAGGTTCTGATGAATCATGCTGACGGTTGCCTTCGATAGGGAGAAGGCGCGGGGTAGGGCGCGAAGGTCTGAGCCCATAAGCGTCACTTGTGCCACATCCATCGCTACGTCGGTTCCAGTGCCGATGGCAATACTCACGTCGGCTAATGCCAGCGCCTGTGAGTCGTTGATGCCGTCGCCAATCATCGCGACAACCTTGCCTTCCTCCTGCAACTCGCGGACAAGATTCTCCTTGTCCTGTGGCTTCACCTGACTCTTGAAGTGATGAATGCCAGCCTTCTCTGCCCAATAGGCCGCAGCATCTTCGCGGTCGCCGCTCATCATGTGGATCTCGATGGGCGTCTGCTGCAGTTCTTCCATTGCCTCGCGGGCATGGGGCTTCAGTTGTTCGCGTTCCTCGAAGGGCAGCGAGTCGGCAACCGTGAAATTAATCTGCTGATTGGGTATGGTGAGCGTACCAGTCTTGTCAATGACCATCGCCGTAACCTTTCGCATCTGCTCGAGAGCCGTTGCGTCCTTGATGAGAATGCCGTTCTCAGCAGCCTTTCCAATGCCCACCATCAGGGCCGTCGGCGTGGCGAGGCCCATAGCGCAGGGACAGGCGATGACCAGTACGGCAACGGCGGAGATGATGGCCTGCTGGAGTCCTCCGCCGCAGAGCCACCAGACGAGGAACGTGAGCAGTGCAATGGCCGTTACGGTTGGCACGAAGATCATCGCGAGGCGGTCGACGACACGCTGTACAGGTGCCTTTGAGCCCTGAGCCTGCTGCACCATCTGGATAATCTGCGCCAAGGCAGTCTTCTCACCCACCTGCGTAGCGCGCATGCGCAGCGTTCCCTGCTGAACGATAGTGCCTGCAAGGACATTGGAGATTTTCTTCTTCAGTACGGGCGTGGGCTCGCCGGTAATCATCGACTCGTCGACATAGCAGCCCTCGGCAGTCATGAAACAATCGGCCCAGGTCACGCGGCCGTCGACGGGAATCTTCTCGCCAGCCCGCACTTCCAGTACATCGCCGATCGAGATGGTGCTCAGCGGCACCTCGCGCCAGTCGGGAGTGCGCTCGGATTGTTGGTCGGAAGCACAGGAAATGGGGTTCTCCACGATTCGTGCGGTCTTCGGCTGCAGCCCCATCAGTGTGCGAATGCTCGAGGCTGTGGCGCGCTTGGCCCGTTCTTCGAGCAGACGTCCGGTGAGCACGAAGGCAATAATCATAACCGATGCGTCGAAGAAGGTGGAGAGGGTGGGATTGGAAGATGATAGATGGAGCGTCACGACGGAACTATAGATGAACGAGATGCCCGTAGAGAAAGCCACGAGCGTGTCCATATTCGCCATTGCGTGGCGCAACTGCTTCCACGCTGAGACGTAGAACTGGCGGCCACACGTAAGCAGACAGGCCAGTGCGAGAATCAGGCAGAGTTGGTTGGCAACGTCCTTTGATCCTACGGGAATCCATCCCATCGAAATCGCCATTACGGCAATGGCAAACACCCAGGCGAGGATGGTCCGACGCTTCAGCACGGTGTATTCGCGACGCTCGATTTCCTCGACGGAGCGGTCTTGCTCGATGACGAGGTCGAAGCCAATCGCATTCACGGCAGCCTTGAGTTGCTCAGGGCTGGTGACTGTGTCGTCGTATTCCACTAATGCGGTGCGCATCGCAAGGTTTACACTCGCCGAGGCGACACCTTCTTGTTCGCTTAGGGTTTTCTCGACGTGTGCTGAGCACGAGGAGCAAGCCATACCTACTACTGGGATTGTGCGTTTCTGTATCATGGTGCAAAAGTACTAAAAAATGTCGGAACATTGTGCGTTTTCTGTTCAAAAATCATTAAATTTGCAGCATAAAAACTAAAAGACGCTACGCCTATGAACAAGTCACGAATGTTTTCAGTCCTCTTCTGCCTTATGGTGTTCGGCCTTTCTAGAGCCAGCGCGCAATCGGCAGCCGATTCGCTTGCGATAGTCTCTGCCCAATGGAAAGTGACGACAGTGGGCAAGGGCATGAAGGGCATGTGTGCCGCTTTTGAACGGCTCTATGGAGGTCCGCAATACGTGAGCATCGTGGAGATTGAGCCGAGGCAGAAGCATCGTGCAGGCATCAGTTTCTCGCGAGAGATGAAGCCCCTGAGCAAGATGGCTGAGGAGCGGAAGGCTGTGGCTGCGATTAACGGCTCGTATTATGATATGGGCAAGGGCAACTCGGTGACGTTTCTGAAGGAGGACAGGAGCGTGATTGACACGACGACAACACACGAGTTTCAGATTAGAGTGACGGGTGCTGTTGCCGTGAGGAAAGGGAAACTTAGGTTGTTGCCTTGGTCGCGGAGCATTGAGCGCGGCTATAAGAAAAAGGTGGGAACGGTGCTGGCGTCGGGTCCGTTGATGCTGCGAAACGGGCGCTATGCCGACTGGTCGAAGTGCGCCCTCGACTTCATCACGACGAAGCATCCGCGCAGCGCAATTGCAGTGACGAAGGATAAGCGCGTGTTGCTCATCACGGTTGACGGCCGCTCATGGGGAAACGCCATCGGCATGAGCATTCCCGAACTGGCGCATCTCGTGAAAGTGCTCGGTGGACGTACGGCCCTGAATCTTGATGGTGGAGGATCGACGACCCTCTATCTGGACGGGAAAATCCTGAATCATCCCTGCGACAACCGACAGTTTGACCACGTGGGTGAGCGTAGCATTCCCAACATGATTTATTTCAGGTAGAGGAGCGAGGAAGTTTTTGATTCTATTTCTGATAGAGGAGTCGGAAGTTTTCTGATTCTATTTCAGATAGGCCAACGGGGAAGTTTTCTGACGGAATCCTTTGTCGTTACACGTTAATTTCGTAATTTTGCAACAATAATTTCTAAACAAAAACTTAAATGAAGAAACTATTTCTATTCGTGGCACTCATGGGGTGTCTGACTGCTCAGGCCGGCAAGGTGGTGACCGACAGTATTGAGAGCAAAGTGCTTGGTGCACAGGTGAAGTTTAATGTCTATGTGCCGAGTGGCTTCGACAAGAGTGAGAAACAATATCCAGTGGTCTATCTACTTCATGGATTCACCGACGACTATACTGCGTGGCGCGACAAGGGTCAGATGCAGACGGTTGCCGACGAGTTGATAGAGACTGGCGAGGCGCGCGAGATGATTGTCGTGATGCCGAATGCTGGCGGTCCGAATGTCTATGAGACGTGGAACGGCTATTTCAATATGCCGGGTTGGGCGTATGAGGATTTCTTCTTCCAGGAGTTGATGCCGACGGTAGAAAAGAAGTACAGAGTGGTCAGCGACAAGGGTCATCGCGCAGTGATGGGATTGTCGATGGGCGGCGGCGGTAGCACGGTCTATGCGCAGCGTCATCCAGATATGTTCTCGTCGTGCTATGCGATGAGCGCGTGGCTCGAGAGCGACAATGCCCGTCAGCGGGAAGAGGGAGTAGACGATAAGGTGTATCTCGTGACGAAGGCCGTGAAGGAGCATTCTGCACTTGAATTCCTCCGCAATGCCGACGAGGCAACGCTTCAGCAACTCCGCACCGTGAAGTGGTTTTTCGACTGTGGCGACGACGACTTCCTCTTCGACCTGAGCATCGAGATTCATAAACTCATGCGGCAGAAGCGCGTGAAGGACGAACTCCGCATCCGCAACGGTCAGCACAACTGGGAATACTGGCATCAGGCCATTCGTATGGCGCTCCCGTTTGCATCGAGGAATTTTGACAAGTAAGTCGGAGACTCACCCCCTGCCCCAAGACCTACCCCTGCCCTCCCTATAAGGGCGGGAGAAAAGCGAGGGGAGTAGATAGCCCATGTGGCGCAATCAAGAGTTCGAGAGTTCAATGGGCTTCGCCCTAGTTCAACGCCCTGCGGGCCGCGTTTCAACGCCACATTCGTCGCAGTTCAAGGGTTCAAAGCCCTGGGGGTAGTTCAATCGGCTCAAGAAATACTCACGAATCCTCTTACAGGAATGGTGGTGGGTTTGATAGTATTTCGTCTGGGTTATGGGGCCAATTGTCAAAGATGAAGGTTATTGTAGATTTGAAGTAGATTGAAGAAAATTCAATCGGATAAATTCGTGTTTATATGGATCGTAATTCGCAAATCATTCGCACTAGTTGGATAGGTATCGCTGCCAATGTTCTCTTGGCTGTTTTCAAGGCCGTCGTGGGCATTCTGGCCAGTTCCGTGGCCATCGTGATGGATGCGGTCAACAACCTCAGCGATGCACTCTCGAGCGTGATTACCATCATTGGCACCAAACTTTCACAACGTCCTGCCGACAGAAAGCACCCCTTTGGTCATGGGCGAATCGAATATTTCAGTGCTATCATCATTGCCGTCATTGTCATGTCGGCGGGACTCACCTCGCTCATTGAGTCGGTCCAGAAGATTTTCAGCCCGACGGAGCCAGAATACACAACGACGACACTCATCGTGATAGTGGTTGCTATCGTGGTGAAACTGGCGCTGGGGAGATACGTCAAGTACAAAGGGACGCAGTTGAATAGCGATGCGTTGATAGCCTCGGGTTCAGATGCGCTGTTTGATGCAATTATCACCTTGGCAACCCTCATCTCGGCAGGTATCATGCTGATTTGGGGTGTATCAATCGACGGAATCCTTGGCGCCGTAATTTCCATTGTTATCATCAAGGCTGGTATCGAAATGTTGTCTTCGCCTGTGAACGAACTGTTAGGCACGAGCATTTCGACCGAACTTGCCGAACAGATCAAGAAAGAGGTTTCTGAATTCGAGGGCGTTCATGGGGTGTACGACCTGATACTCCACAGTTACGGTCCGGAAGTCAAGATTGGCTCGATTCATATCAACGTCTATGACACGATGTCGGCTCATGAGATTCATGGTCTTACTCGTAAGATAACGATGCAAATGATAGAGCGACACGGTATCATCCTGACCGTAGGAGTTTATGCGATTGCGACAGGCGAAAACAAGCAAACCGAGTTGCAGTCGAAGGTTATGAAGGCGCTCAAGGCCCATCAGGAAATTGTTCAAGTGCACGGGTTCTATTATGATGAGAAGGAAAAGAAACTTTCAGTCGATATTGTTCCCGATATTTCCGTTCACGATGAAGCCAATTTCGTCAGACAATTGAGCAGCGAGATTCAGTCCCTCGAACCTGATATGCGAGTGGACATCGTCGTAGACCATAATTATAGTGAGTGAGTCTGCCCTACGGGTTCGTTCAACGCGACATTCGTCGCAGTTCAACGGGCTCATAGAAATCTATAGTTAAATAGCATGATTGATTTGAAACCTATAAACGAAATAATAATATGATTAAGATGTACGTTATGCAAACCTGTCCTTATTGCGAATACGTAGAGATGCAGGTTGAAGGAAATCCTCGATTTGAGGTGATTGATATTAGTAAACATGTACGTAATCTGAAGCAGTTTCTGGATCTGAGAGACAGTAGCCCCGTCTTTGATGAAGCAAAGAAGATAGGTGATGTAGGCATTCCTTGCTACGTATTGGAAGATGGTACAGTAACTCTCTCGTCGAAAGATGTAGGTCTGGAACCAATGCCAGACGAAAGTATCGGTGCTTCTTGCAGTATTGATGGAAGTGGGTGTTGAGAGCCAAAATAATTATAAATAGAAATACGATATTTGAAAAGTAAGGAAGCAGATCTTCCGCAACTCAATTGTATTTATCATAGATGAAAATTTGGCAGAATCGGGAAAATGATGTATATTTGCATTTTGTAATTGTAATCAAATAGAACAAACTCCAATATGAAGAAAGTATTTAGATTAACCGTAATCCTGTTGCTTCTGGCCGTAGCCACAAGCGTTAGCGCACAGATTCCGAATCAGGTTGTCACCGTACTCGACAAGTGTACAAAATTGATGAATGACCCTGCAGGAGTCCAGATGACTATGAAATTGAAGACCAAAATCTTTTTTTCAATGCAGAAGGATCTGTTGTAGAATACAACAAGGGAAACAAATCGCTTACGAAGATGACTCTGAAAGTGAAGGACTCAGAGGACTACATAGAAGAGGGGACCGACGGCAAACAGTTCTGGGAATACGAAGCCAGCAAATTGGAGAAAAGAGAGTCCGGCAAACTCTACATCGCATCGTCTAAAGATGAAGAAAACGATGACCACATTGACTTCGACATGTATAAGGAATACAAGAAGGGAGCAATAAAGGAGAATGGCAACCAATACATCATCACCCTTACTTCGCCTAAGGTCAAGGGCAATCCGTCAAAGGTAGTCTTCTACATCAACAAGAGCAACTATCATCCTACTGCGATTGAAGCCAAAATGACTTTTACTATGAAAATGACCATAACGAATATTAAGTTCGGAGTGAGTGATAATGTCTTCGTTTTTGATACGAAGAAATATCCTAACGCTAAGATTATTAGGAAAAAGACACTGTAAAGGCTGTGTCATATAGGCAAGAATGATGAAAAGAACTCTCGTCGTATCGTCTGCGTTCGTCGTGTTGTTATTATGCTCATGTCATGATAGCAAAACGGCTCCAACGCAATCTTCAGACGCACAGACTGAGATGCAGGACACGCAGAGCGCCATGCGTGATGCAGATAGCGTAGCGTCGGCAAAGGAAACTGACGAAGCCTGCGTCTCAGCGGGCAAAATCACTGCTGAATCGGCCTATGAGGGGGTAAGCAACTATTGCCACAGGAAGTATGACTGGAGTATAGCAGAGGGCAATCCTTCCATCATGTATGTCGAGATGGGGGAAGAGACCGAATCGGAGTATCAGGTGATTTTCCGCAGTTATACGGGTGCGTTCGTTTATTTTTACGTCGATAAGACAAGCGGAATGACGCGAATGGTGGAGCGTGTTCCTTCGCTCAATGTCGAAAACGAAGTCGGAACGATTAATCTGTCTGACTATTTGGAGAAGAAAAACTAACAGTGTCTTCTATCCCTAATCCCGACAATCTTTCTGAAGGCCAAACGCTCAGCCTTTTAACACAATTTATTCCTAAAGATTTGTTTAAGTTGAGGTTATCCTTTATCTTTGCATAGATACAAACAGACAAATCAGAAAGACTATGGAGGTATTCCATCATATTAGGTACGCTTCGGCAGGACGTTTCGAATCGCCTGTCGTCTCGTCTTCCGTTGAGCCTGAGGCAGGTGGCGATTTGCTTACTTCGTTTCCTCAGGGGCCATTCCGACTTGACAAAGTAATGGGAGAAAACCAACCTCTCAGACAGGATGAAGATGCCCATTATCTGAGCATCTATACACCGTCGCGGGAGGGCAGTAGACCTGTTTTGTTCTGGATTCACGGAGGAGCATTCATAGCCGGAAGCGGTGAAGAGAACACCTACGACGCTTCAGCATTGTCGCAGGAAGGCGATATCGTCGTTGTGACCGTTTCCTATCGGCTGGGTGTTCTCGGATATCTCTACGACGAGAATCTGCCTTGTCAGGATATGGGACTGAAAGACCAGATTGCCGCACTGCGCTGGGTCCATCAGAACATTCATCAGTTTGGTGGTGATGCTTCGAGAGTCACCATTGCCGGACAGTCTGCCGGAGGCTATTCTGTTGCAGCGATGCTTCAGGAGGTGAGGGAACCGCTTTTCCAGCGGGCTATCATCCAGAGTGCTCCTTTTGCCATAAAGACCAATCGCGAAAAGGCCAGCAGCATAGCCCGTCGGATAGAGAGCATTCTTGGAAAGCCGTTGGCAGAAGCAACTTCGGAAGAAATTCTTGAGGCGCAGGCCAGTTTCCTTGCACATACCGACAACATGATGCCATTCGAGCCCGTAGTTCCTGATTTGAATAAGCCCATTCAGACAGCAAGTCTCGAGAAGGTGCTAATCACTTGGCAGAAAGACGATTTGTCGCCCTTCGTCGAATTGCGGCTAGGTGGAAATACGCCAATGAAGAGGCGACTGAATCTGCGTTTGTCTACGCTTCTTTCTTTCCTTGGCATTTATCTTCCATCAAAGTCGTTTGCCAAGCGTCTCAGAAAGCAAGGTGTTAAAGCCGAAGTCCGCCAACTGGATTGGCGCCCTGAGGGGAGTCATTATGGAGCGTGTCATTGTCTGGAACTTGCCCTGTTGTTTGGCGACTGGAGCCGTTGGCAGGGTGTCGGAATGCTGGGCAAGACAAGTCGGGAAGAGTGGCTCCGACGAGGCAAGCAACTCCGTTCGGAATGGATAGAATTTATTCAATAATCAATTCCAAATATATAGTTTTCAATTTTGTCAAATATAACTAACAAATGAACTTATGAAAAAGTTGAGAGAAGTAATAGGCTATCTGATTGGCGGCGTGCTCTTTGTCGGGCTTATTCCGTTGGTGATGTGGTTGGCGTCGGGAATGCCCGCGCTCAGTTCCATAACCCTCAGCAGAGCCATTTTGGCAGATATTCTGGTATTTATTGGACTGGCGTTGAGCGTCTGGACCATTGTCTATATGAAGCGTAAGGGCAAGGGAAATCCGATGGATGCTTTTGGGCATGAGGTTGCACCTCGCACCCAGCATCTGATGACCGATGGTCCCTATCGCCTGAACCGCAATCCAATGCTGACGGGAACCCTCATCTATTTGTCAGGTGTGGCCTTATGGCTGTGGCATTGGCAGGCGTGGGTCGTACTGATCGTCTTCTTCGCCATCATGTTGTTTCAGGTGTTCAGCGAAGAGCGTCGTCTGCGCCGTGATTTCGGTGAGGAATACGAAGCCTACTGTCGTCGCACTCGTCGTTTCTGAGAGATAGTCATCTATTGCATAAAACAATTTTCGCTTATGAATAATAACAAGCCGAATATCGTCCTTTCTCGTCTGCAAGAGGAAGACAGGGAACAGTTCATCCTCGACAATCAGTGGGCGTTCAGATATGGAGCCCACATGGAATTTGGTATGCGTGATGACCATCTGGAAGACGGTGGGGAAGTCATCTCGCGTAGTACAATCGAGAAATGCCTCGATCGTGAGAACTCTGAGACTTATCGCATTGTGCTCGATGGTAAGCATGTGGGCGGTCTGGTATTGAGCATCGACAGCAAAGCGGGAAAGGGAGAACTGGAGTTGCTTTTCGTTTCACCAGATGCTCACAGCAAGGGCATTGGTCAGGCCGCCTGGAAGGCAGTAGAATCGTTACATCCCGAAGTGCATGTCTGGGAGACGATAACGCCCTATTTCGAGAAGCGTAACATTCATTTCTACGTCAATCGTTGCGGTTTTCATATCGTAGAGTTTTGGAATAAGCATCATCATGGGCCTGCCGTTCCCGAGGAAGAAAGCGGAAACTGGGACGAAGACGATGAAATGTTCGTCTTCCGAAAGGTCATTCAGTCGCCAGATTGAAATCTTCAGGGTATGCATCTTAACAAGAATTAAGAATAAGCAACTTCCTGTTTCTTGACAAGCGCTTATTTTTGTATTATCTTTGTGCCGTCAAATCATTTATAAAAAATTAGTATGGAGACAAAGGAAATAATAAGAGAGATTCGAGAGAAAAATAACTTGACGCAAGAGCAGTTGGCCGAACTGATTCATGTAACACGCCAAGCAGTAAGTCGATGGGAAAAAGGTGAGACACAGCCAGATACTGAACAGTTGAAGGCATTGTCGAAAGAGTTTGGCGTATCAATCAATACGCTGCTCGGCTCCCCACAGACTTTGTACTGTCAATGCTGTGGAATGCCACTGTCGGATGACGCAATGATTAGTCACGAAGTGGACGGTAGTTTCAACGAAGACTTTTGTAAATGGTGCTATGCTGATGGGAAATTCACATATAAGGATAAAGAATCCTTGCTCGACTTCCTCGTCAGTCACATGCCTAATCCTGACAATCAGTCAGAAGCCGAACGTCGCAGGCTTTACGACTCCCATCTCTCGATGCTCAAGCATTGGCGATGAGGAGTGGAAAGCAAAACATAACAAAAAGTAAAAAAACAAGCGCCCACAAACTCAATGGTTTGTGAGCGCTATCTTTATTCATTAGAATTTATTCATTCTTGCTCTGACTTCGCAACGCAAGCGAACAAGTTCGGAGTCCAACGTTCAAATCTTCTGTTTTTCTAACGGCTGCCGAGGGGGAAATCAGCAGGTATAATTTTCCAATTTCCATTTTCCATTCGAATGTTACCTTGTTACTTTGGAAAGGCCGCCGACGGCGAAACTTTTGTCTTTTTGTGATTTCTGTTCTTAACCTTATGTCAATTAAAACTCTTAAATATTTATGTTCTTCTGTTTTATCTTTCGCACCCGCGAATTTTCAAATTTACATTTTCCATTTTCCATTCGAATGTTACCTTGTTACCTTGGAAATGCCATTCATAACCAATCATAACTATTCTGAACCATTCTTAACCACGCAAAGCGTTGTAGGGGCAAAAGATTTCCTCGAGAATTGTAAAGATTTCAAAAAGATTTTGTACCTTTGTTGCAGAAACTTAACACCCGTTCAAAGATGAAGCAGATTCTGATGATTGTATGCGCTTTGATGCTGGCGATGTCGGCACAGGCGAAGAACAAGGTCATTCACCGTCCGGCGTATGTGTCAAACACCGCAATGTACGAGTTGAGACCGATGAAGGTGGAGGTGTCGAAGAAGGCGACTGTTGTGCATTTCCACGTGGTTAACGCCAAGTGGGGCGGCTGGGGCGTGGCCGAGGCACGGCTGGTCTGCAACGGCGACACACTAGCCTTCAAGAGCGGGCGCGTCATCACCCACGACGGAACCAAGGTACTGGCCGACGAGCCGTTCGAACTGGGCAAGAATGTTGACAGGAATGTGCAGCGCGACTCGCTCATCATGACCTTTGAACCACTGCCGAAGGGTGCCGAGACGTTCGACTACCTCGGCAAGAGCGGCCGGCGGAAACGGGAAATCAAGGGCATCCGACTCAGCGAAGGACTCTACCCCTCGCTGCTCCCTGCCGATCAGCCGTTCGTCGACGATGGCCAGCCGTTGAAACCGCTGAAGATGGGCCTCGGTGAGGCTTCTGCCACCATCAGGGCACACGGCGGAGGAACCATTCTGTCGCATAACGATTGGCGCAACTTCTGGGGCCAACTCTACCGCTGCTCCAACGACAACGACTCAGTGATTGTCTACCGCAGCCGCGACTATCTCAGACAACTTCCGTTCTTCTCGGGCTGCGGTTTCGGACTGGTGGAGAAAGGCGTCAACACCCAGTTCCCGTTGCTGCTGATTCCCGGCGAGACACTGACGCTCGACATTGACCTGCCTGCCGTGACTGCCCGCAACAACAACATGGGTGACCGAAAGGTGACGATGCGCGACTGTTACCGCGTGGGTGGTACTATCGGCGACATCAATCAGGTGCTCTTGGAGAACCAGGAACTGATGTACTCCCATTATTACATGGAGGAGATTCCCGAATGCACCGAGGGAGAGACCTTCGCCGAGTGGAGCGAACGGCTGTGGCAGAGTCTCGATGCCTTCCGCCAGAAACTGCAAGACCGACACCCCGACTACACCCGCCGCCAGCGTGAGTTCCTGAGGATATGGGTAGAGGATGTGTACGTGTGCTCCCGTATCGATTACGCCAAGACGCTGAAGGACAAGATGGGGGCAGAGAAAGCCGACAGCGTGACAGGCCATTTGAAAGAGACTTACACACTGGTCGACCCGCACTTCAAGGATATGCTCATTTATCAGGGTGGGCGCACCTTCTATTTCCCTGCCCATGTCGCTCACATTCCTTACCTCGAAGCCAACGGATTCAGCCATAGCGAGGTCTGCCAGACACTGAAGGCGCTGGACTATAAGGATCGGCTGGTGAAACGGATGAACGGACTGGAAGTGCTCTCTGATAGCGACATACTGGCCGCCAATCCCCAGTTCCAGACGCCGCTTCGCGAGTACAACGACAGCATACGCCTGCTCGTGGAGCGCTTGCAGCGGGAGGCACAGAAGCGCATGATGCCACCCCCCGATGCCACTGGCGACAAACTTCTGGAGACCATCGCTGCCCAGCATCCCGGCAAGGCCGTATTCTTCGACCTCTGGGCCACGTGGTGCACACCCTGCAAGATAGGCATCTCCGCGATGGAGCCGCTGAAGGAGAAACTGAAGGATAGCGACATCGTGTTCGTCTACCTGACCAACGAAACCAGTCCCGAGGCGGATTGGAAGAAGCAGGTGGGCAACATCCCCGGCCTGCACTACCGCGTGACGGATGAGATATGGAAGCAGATTCCCAACATCACCGCCATTCCCCAGTACTATCTCTACGACTGCGAGGGCCGTCGTCAGTGGGAGCAAACTGGCTACGATGAGCAAGTGCTGAAGGACATCGAGCAGCAAATCGGGAATGCTTTGAAATAATGAGTAATTAGAAATTAGTAATGAGTAATTCGTGGGTGCGACTTGCAGCAGTGGAATAGGCGAGAAATAGAGCGCCCTAGAAGTGTAATCAAAAAACGGGCTGAAGGCCTAGGCAAGGCAAAGATTGATAATCTTAGACGCCGCCTAAGTGGTGCAGTTCTCGACTCCTGCAAGACTGGCGAAGCCCAAGGCGATGCAGAAGGCGCTAAGAACAAAGGGGCAAGGTGTAGCCGAAGGCGGGGGGCGAAGCGCGAGTAAGGAGCGATGAGGGGAGCCTGCGACGGTGGAGGTAGCGGACCATTCTGAACCAATCATAACTATTCTGAACCATTCTTAACCACGCGAAGCGTCTTGTCGCTCTACAGGGGCAAAAGCATTATTATATCAAGAATTAGCGAATTAGAGAATTTTCCTGCTGCATTTGTATTAATGAGAATTTGAGAATCGGCACTCATATAATTTGTCACATTATTTCAAAAAAGGTGTTGCACTCCTTGGATAAACTGGCGGAAAATTCAGCAAAATAATTGTCAAAAAAGCCGAAAAATCACCTGATTCTGACTTCAAAATTCGTCCATTTCATCGGAAGTTGGTAATATTTCTTTACAAAATTTTGACTTGAAATTACCCGTCTTCCGTGATAAATTTAAGGAAAAGTCGTGTAAATATTTTTCTTAAAATGCAAATTGCAAACAACATAATCACGATTGCAAATTGCAAAATCACATACAGGATTTTTTTAACGAGCGCAATTTTTCCCTCGTTGAATCTCTCGCCATTGTGCTTCGGCATGGGTCGGCCACATTTGCAGACAAGAATGCTAACCACTACCCTGATTCGGGGCCCTGGTTTCTGGGCGTTGTTATTAATGAGTTGAACCACATACCTGAATTAGGTATCTGCTTTCTGTGTTCATCCCCCGACGGTGAACGAATTGTTCACCGTCTTCAGATTCGAATATGTCGGCTTAGTCTGCTTTTTGCCTTGTGTATGAACAAGCGCAATTTGAGCCTTCGTTGTTTGTCAACCAGTTCAGGAAAGTGGGTGTCAACTATGTCAGGAAATAATGGAATCAATGTTGGACTAATCAGGAAAATTCCTCCAAAACGTCTCATTGTCGCTTTGTCGCTTTGTCTCATTAAGGTATTTCAATAAATATTCGCTTAAAAAGTAATTGAAAATTGAAAGAAATTTGAGTCAAATTTTTATAGAATGTAAGAAGAATAATTTTATATTATATTATAATATATTATAATATAATATAACCCATAGTGTGTAAGCCTCTCCAATAGGGGGTCAAAAAAGCTTAATGAGACGTTGAGACGTTGAGACGTGCGACGTTTGCATACGTTAACATAAAAATTGCTGAAATTAACAATAATTTAGTATATTTTCTCATTTTCTATTTGCACAGCTTACAATTTATTAGTAAATTTGCAAAGTCAAATAAGGAGCCTCTCCCCCCGCCCTCTCCACCTTCGCTCTTTGCGCCTTCTGCTTCGACCTTGGCCAGGTCTTGCACAAGCCGAGAGCAGCACCACTTAGGCGGCGCCGAAGATTATCAATCTTCGCCTTGCCTAGACCTGCAGGGAGGGAGCCTGTCCTCCAAGGCGCAGAAGACGCTAGCAAGGAAGCGCCGAAGGAATCAGAAGGGAGACGGCAACCGAACGATGAGGGAAAGAGAAGCACAAGCAGAAGGATTGTCTGCAGGATCCCCAAGCAAGTGCGCTCGGCAAGCAAGGACGCTTGCAAACCGACTAGGAACTGACTTCCACTCTCGACCGCGAGGACGCTCAACGTCGATGCAGCGAAA